>DASZOX010000039.1:0-9964 GCA_035550535.1 Minisyncoccota bacterium | reverse complement strand
TCGCCCTTGCCAACGGCGCTCCGCCTGACCTCATCCTCTTTACCTCCGAAGAATTTAGCCAGTTCAAAGATAAACTGTACCCCATTCCCTATACGGTAATTACCGAGCGGACTTATCGCGATACCAATATTGATGGCGCACAAATCTTCCTCTCGAAAAACGGTATCCTCGGCATCCCACTCGTCGTCGACCCACTTGTCGTCTACTACAACAAAGACATTCTCGCCAAATCAAATTTCGTCGTGCCGCCGCCGACGTGGAGCGATCTGCAAAAAACGATCCCACTCCTTACGCAAACCGATAGCAAGAACAACCTTATACAGTCAACCATCGCGCTTGGCACCGCAAACAACGTTGACCATTTGCGTGATATTCTCTCGGCGCTCTTTTTGCAAACAGGGAATGCCATCGTAAGCAGCGATGCATCGAGCGGTACTCCTAGTGTCGTCCTTGCCGCTTCGCCCACGGGGAGCACGACGACACCCACGGCGCAAGCGCTCCAGTTTTATACGAGTTTCGCCAACCCCACGAGCAGCAACTACTCGTGGAATACGGCGCTTCCAGATGCACTCCAGCAATTCCTTGCGGGCAAAAGCGCTTTTTACATCGGGCGAGCGAGCGAACTGTTCACCATCCAAGCGCAAAATCCCAATCTCAACTTTGATGTTGCGCAACTCTTCCAAACGGGTGCAAGCAATACCCGCCCGCTGACGTTCGGCTCTTTTTATGGAGTTGGTATTCTCAAGAACGCGCCCAACTTCACCGCTGCGTATGCCGCGGTGACCGCACTTGGGGCAACTGCAAGTGTCGACGCGCTCTCAAAGGCACTTTCGCTCCCACCGGTACAGCGCAGCCTGCTTCTGGTGCCGCCGACGAGTCCTTATGTATCGGTATTCTTCAACGCCGCGCTTTCGGCGTTTGCATGGCCGGACCCCAATGAGGCACAAACTACAGCAACTTTCCAGACGATGATCACCGATGTCACGAGCGGCAAAAGCGATCCCGTAACCGCAATTTACACTGCAAGCAAGAATCTTCAATCGAGTCTCGCACAATGAATGTCTCTATCAAAAAAATAGGAATACTTCTTGTCCTTTTTATCCTTTTGGGTATGCGGGGGGCATCATATACCCATGCCCAATTTAATAGCTCATCAACTGCTGCAATAACTACCAATCAGTGCAATGATGGCATTGACAACAACGGCGATGGTACTGCCGACCGCTATGGCGTGCTCAACAGCGACGGCACCGTGAAGTATCCTCCGGACCCGAGCTGTTTTTCTTCAACAGCGACCACCGAAGTAAAAGACCAGTCTCCGGGCGGGCTCATCCCGTGTACCAACGAGTGCGGTTTTACCGACGTATTCACACTCCTCAACAACCTCCTTACGTTTTTCATAAAGGTACTTCTCATTCCCATTTTTGTCATTATTATCATCTACGCAGGAGTGAAATATATCCAGGCGGGAGCAAACGGACAGGGCAAGGTGAATGTTAAAAACATGCTCATGCATGTGATCGGTGGGGTTGTACTCATACTGTGTGCATGGCTTATCGTGCACACCATTATGACGACGCTCCTTAACGATAATTTTAAACAGGCGGGAGTAGAATTTCTCGGTAACTAACGCTATACTTTGCATATGAAAAGGCATGTCGCTCTACTTTTCTTCCCCCTCATTTTTTTGATGATCGTTAATGTCTTATCCAACAGGGTATATGCACAAACTACTCCTTCAACGACTGCTACCACTACTGCCCCCTCCTCTAATACGGGTATTGCGGTCGACGTGCACCTCGACAATCCGCTCAAGGTGAGCACTATCCAAGATGCAGTGCAATTTTTCGTCAATACACTCATCAAGGTCGCGATCCCGTTCGTGGTCGTGTTTTTCATCTGGTCGGGGCTTAAGTTCATCCTCGCGCAAGGCAATCCGACCAAGATTACCGCGGCAAAAAAGATGTTTTGGTATACCGTTATCGGTATGCTCCTCATCTTTGGAGCGTGGACGATCACGAACGCTATTATTGGCACCGTTAATTCTATTGTGAGTTAGTAGTATGAAGCGATTTTTGATCATGCTCGTCAGCGCACTATTCCTCAGTGGAGTGGCAGTGCATGCGCAGAGTACTCCTGTAATACAATTTGGAAATTCCTGTGCAGTTATTAATGCATCAACATACAGTGCATGTTGTACTGGGTCAGCCGGGCAGCAAAATCTTTATCGTTGTACAGCATATAACAGTCAAACTTCAATTCCAGGTACTACCGGAAGTGGAAGCGTTGGCACTAATCCGACGAATACGATAACCTTTCCTACAGGCAATTTTAACAACACTCAAACTACATCTTCTACAAGCGGGAGTAGCTCGCTCTCGCTTGCGCAGTGCAGCACGGCGAAGTTCACCTCGCTCCTCGATATATTGATATGGGTGAAGTGTATTATCGTCGCAGCGATCATCCCGCTCATCTTTGCCGCGGCACTCGTGTTTTTCCTCTGGGGAGTGTTTCGATTCATCGCGACCTCTGACTCGACCAAAAAAGAAGAGGGGAAGAAATTCATCATCGCTGGCCTTATTGGCCTCTTTGTCATGACAAGCCTCTGGGGTATCATCAAAATCCTCGGGACCACGCTTGGGGTACAATCCACAGTGCCGCTCTTGCAGACGGACTATCTCAAACAGCAATGAGGAGAATTGTGCTATACTGGAGACACCTGTTTTTATCAGGGATATTTTAACACTAACCTCTTACTATGAAAAAATTACCTATTATTTCCTCGCTTCTTTCTTTTGGTACCGCGCTTGTCATACCGGTAGCGGTATTTGCGCAAAATAGTTCCTATGTTGACTATTGGGTGACTACTGCAAGCGGATGGCTCTCAAAGGCGCTCGTTGTCATTATGGTGCTCATGACACTGTGGTTCCTCATCGGTGTCTTCCGCTACATCGCAGAAAAGGATCCTGGCAAGCTTGCTGAAAAACGAAAGACGATGCTCAGTGGTCTCGTCGGACTTTTCATTGCCGTATCGGTGTGGGGTATTATTAGCATCGCGGGAAATATATTCGGGACGAAATATACTTCAGCCCCTGCAATTAGTTGTCCTCCAGGTACTATCAATAATGGTACCGGCGGTTGCTACATTCCTTAACCGCCATCTAATTTACCATCATGCCGTTCGTTGCCTACGCTGATGGGGCTGATGATTTGATATTCAAAATCAACAAAGTTGTCATCAATCCTGCTATCGAATTTGCGTTCATCGTCGCGCTTGTGGTGTTTCTCTGGGGAGTGATGGAGTATATCCGAGGTGCAAACAATGAAGACAAGCGCAAAACCGGTCGACAACACATGTTGTGGGGGATAGTAGGTTTCCTTATCATGCTCGGGGTCTTTGGTATCATCAATATTGTCCTTGGCACGTTTGGTATCAAAGGTGCGACGATCAACAATCAGCAACAGACATTTCAAGCGCCCCAGCTGCAAGAATTAAAATATCCTCAAGTAAATACCACCCCGTAATTGAAAAAACCGCTCTTTCGAGCGGTTTTGGTTTTAAATTATTATTGATATCATAACGCATCAATAAAATAATTTCCCTCATTGGTAATTCTGACGGATGGTTGTGCGTACCATCCATCAGGGATTTTTCCGTTTGGAAACAGATTTTCCCACGCTGATGGACTTGGCGTGAAATTATTGTATAGGGGTGTGACTTTACTTATGCTCCATCCCCATTGTCCATTACCTGCCGGAGTACCTTTGACTATCCACACTACAGCATGATTAGAGGTCATTCCAGGACAGTAACTCCAGTCCACATAGTTCCCGTTTTGATCATAGTTTCCTATGATCGGAGGGTTTAGCATTAACCCATTTCCGGGATGGCCGAGGTAAACAGTTGTTACTGTAATCTGCTGGCCGGCGTACTCTACCACGGCATTGTCCATCGTCCGTTGGTCAACACTGATAAGTTTCAGTTGGGAAAATGTAGAGGTAGCCAAGAGGAAACTGATTAAAGATATGATTATTTTTTTCATTACTATTTAATTTGAGTGTGATTGTATGAGTTATCCAGCAGGGGGGTGTGGGATAACTACTACAATCAACTCGGAACTTTTCTGAGGGCATTTTATCATAAATAATAGTTTTTGTCAAATACCCTATGAGAGGTGTCCATAAAACCTTGAAAAGCTCTTGTTTTTAAGGTATTATTGCCGGTACCGCCGTGGTGGCCAGAGTGCTGGAGTGGCGGAATTGGTATACGCGCTGGTCTTAGGAACCAGTGCCGCAAGGCTTAGGAGTTCAAGTCTCCTCTCCAGCACCTTGTTCGACACACGTACGACACACATTGTCCACCCTGCCCAAGTTACTTTTAACTTTTTCCTTTATAAACTTTTTTGCCCCTATAGCTCAGTTGGTAGAGCAGCTCCCTCTTAAGGAGACGGTCGCAGGTTCAAATCCTGCTGGGGGCACATGACGAAAAATATCCCAACTGCTTGGGATTTTTTCGTACATGTGACCACAAACTGTGAGGTACTTGACAATTCAAACTAAATATGTTACCATGTAGTAAATTGATTATATAGCCGTTAAAACAATACCGCATGCATGTTTTAAAAGAAGTCCGATGAGACTTCCTAAAATACATAAGATTTGATGTCGGTGTACCGACCCCCTCTATATCAATAGAGGGGTTATTTTTTACATAGGCATCTACTATAGCGGATGCCTATTTAAAGTGCCGCGCAATTATTTTGCGTAATTATAAAAATGAAATGATTTACAAAAGAAGGGATAATGATATAGTTTCGCTATGTCAGAGCCACGGCCAACTAATACTTTTTTTGATATCAATAAACTTCCTCCGGAAAAAGGTTTGCTCCTATTCGGGCTCTCAATGAATAAGCTTTTTCTGCGCCAAAATCCAGAAAAGTGCATAGAAGATATCCGCCACTTTCATACTGCTAAAGTCTCTAAACCACTCATTGGACTTAATTTCATCTATAGTGAGTTTCTGTACCTCTATAGCAACCGGCCTGCACCAGAGCTCAAGGAATCATTCATGAATCAAATAATTACTCATAAAAATGGGATTCAAAAGATACTCGAAAAGAATAATCTCGACTTTCAAATCCAACACGCCTTCAACTATATGGCGTGGGCACAACTGTATGTTGGTACAAAAAACTTCAATGATCTTTTCGATGCTCTAAAGAAGATATACAAAGAAGATCCAGTTTTTCAAAAGTATATGAAGGAAGACTCAGATCGGTATGGAAGGGAAATGGAAGACAATCAAATCAATTTTTTCTTGGAGGAAATACTTATGTTCTACCTTCTAACAAAAAATCAAATTAAGCTTCCGAATGAATATATTGAGGGAAACCAGAAATGGATACTTTTCTGTTATCCAGGAAAACCACTAAAAAGTACCGTGTATCTATACCAACTTAACCCGTTCAAATTGAACTGGTCGGAAAATCCCTACCAAAATGCACACTTCGATCTCGAAGCTAAACAACTCATTGAGTTTGATAGGGTAGATTTGGAGACGTATTAAGTCCTAAAACAAGAGCTCATTATCTGTTTTTCACCCCTTCCTCTAGCGGGTGCTTTTCAATCTGTGTCCGTAAGTGTTCAGCACTCGCAGAGAGATAAATGGTCGTAGTCATAATTTCTTGAAATTTTCAGGCTTAAAGGATAGTTGATCCACCTGTGCAAAATAGGTCCTAATTAATGCAAGTACG
This sequence comes from Minisyncoccota bacterium, assembly GCA_035550535.1. Lineage (GTDB taxonomy): Bacteria > Patescibacteriota > Minisyncoccia > Phycocordibacterales > UBA9973 > UBA4124. Next base: position 4,211 of record DASZOX010000039.1, on the reverse strand, counting down.
ATAGACCTTTTTTAAAGTATTGACTTTTCTATAAAAATATATTATAATGCTTCCTAGAACATAACGAAGTTTTAGTGTTTACCTCTGGAAAAACGAATCTAGAGGTAAACATTAAAATCAAGTTATGAAAAGTACTTTAAGTAATAAAAAACGTCAGATTACCTACGAAGAACTCATGAATTCACACTTCATGAAATACCCTTCACACAGCCGCACCGTACACATCCTTTTCAACCCATTTATTGTTGCTGCCATCATTCTATTTGTGACCGCAGGGTATGCAAAGATTATGGATGGTGACTGGACTTTTACCATAATGGTGGGTCTCCTCACTTCAATGTTTTTGTGTATGAAGATGGCAATGGTAACAACCCAGATGAACGGTCATGGAGTTGGGATGATAAGAAAAGGAAGGTTGTCGGTACTTGGATTGCCAAGTTCGGCAGTAGTGATGTTTGCAATCATTCTTTTTCTGATCTTAGCGATCATTACCGTCGCCTACACCGCTCCACAAGATGGACTAGGTGGGTTCAAAAGAGTACAGATACTCGGACTATCAATGCTATTTGGGTTCATTATGTCAGTGCTTTCCTGGAGATTCCACAGCTATTACGAGACATGGTATGGCAGTGAGTACAGTGCGAGGATGGAGTTCAGGGAAAAGGGGTATTCTAACGACGAAATTGAGGCAAAGATTAAAAAACTACGGAAACTCGGAATAATTCTTTAGCCTTCAAACAACTATTTATAACCGCTTCGAGAGAGGCGGTTTTTTAATATTTTCTGAAGAAACCTCCCACCCATTGAATTTGACAGAGTAGATCTGGAGACGTACTAAGGGGTTATTTCGTTTATGTGAAAATGGCGCAAATAAAAAACCGACTATTTGCATAGTCGGCATTTGCCCCTGTGGGGCCAAAATTAAGAAGCCTCTTTTTGCACTACCTTTTCCTTCTTTTGGAAGGATAACAGGAAACTTTTCGATACTACCTCCGGGACATTGTTTAAGGCGTCCGTAAACAATTTTCCCCCTGCAAGTTTAGTTGCAGCCATTTCATCCATCCCGCTCTCATTCATATAGTACTCTTTTATCCGAGTTTTAATTTCAGAGAGTTTTTCCTTTGTTGCTTTCAAACGGTCCTGCTCTTTTTTCGTGGTTTCTGCGTCTATGCCCAGGAACTGTGACTGAAGATGAATTAACAAGCGATCAATGACATAAGACCAGCTTATACTTTCTTTCGGTAGTGTTACGTCCGCAATGCTACCCTTTCCTGTATGCACGATTATCAACTCATCAACCATTGGCTGTAAGGTGTATTTCAAGATTTTGGTAAAGGTTTCAATAGAGTCTACTGAAGACCCGAATCTTCCCAGGCCATTTTTGAAATCAGCAAATGGATTATCGAGTGTTTCGATTGCCTTTTTTAATAAGGTAGAGTATGGCGAAGTTCTTTCGATTCCAAAAAATCCTGCTATGAGGAATCGTTGCATGGTGCCGGTTTCTGCAAGTATTGCAAGTTCTTGGGCAACCACCTCTTTTGAGGTTTTTGCATAAAGCTCTTTGCCGAGCGAATCAATCTTTGCACGGATTGCAAATAGGTTAGCTTTTGCTTTAAGCCCGGTGAGAGCAGCAAACTGCTCCTGGAAGTAATTTTGTGTTTCTGTATCTACCTCCTCTTCTATTAATGTATTCTTCGCAAATGCGATGAATACATCGGCCTCTTTTTGTGCCGCCTCAATTTCCTTATTACCGATCAGTTTGCCGCAATTGTCCCTTATTGCCTGTGTAAGATGAGCTATCTTTTCTTCGTCAGGGTGTTTTTGTGCGATTTCTTTTTTTAACTGCACTACATCATCTTGTAGTGGTGCCGATATTGTTGGATCGGCGTCCGGCATTTTTGTAAGAATTTCTTCTCCTGATTCTGCTTCTTTCCGGGCCTCGGCTATTATTGTCTTTAATTTTTCGGCCCTGATTCCTGCGTTATGGATTGCTGCAAGAAAGTCTACTGTCTTGGAGAGTATCTCCTTTTTTTCAACTTCTTTGCTCACGTCAAAAAACTTTTTAACCATATGCACATTCATATGGAGCATCACGTCCTTCACCCCATTGTCTTCGAGGTTTCCAAACGCTATTGCGTTTGCCACATTTCTGGACACATCATTAAGGCCATTTACGAGATCTTTGTCGGAAGGAAATTTTGTGACAGCTATGTATCTTGCCGCTTCATCACTGCTTCCGTTAAGCAACAGAATTTCGTGCTGTTCTTTTTTTAGTTCAATTTGAGCGCTCTCCGGTAATTCGGGAAGGAGGCTAGTTGACTGCTTCATAATTTTTCTTTTTTTAAAGAGTTTAAAATTTATTGATTTTCGATAACTCTACCCAAATATGAAAAATTGTCAAGTACTTTCCAGAAGCTCAAATATATGGTGCTTATTACAGTGGGTCGGGCGGGAATCGAACCCGCATTTCCAATTGGAAACGACATTTTAAGTGTCGCGCGTCTACCAATTTCGCCACTGACCCAATTAGTTTTTCTTTTTGTTTTTACCTCGATGTGTGTCCTGCATACTATGGCAGTTTGGGCATAAAATCCTAAGGTTGTCCAACCTATTGTCGTATCGATTGCCATTTATATGATCAAGCTCCACAGGGATTCTACCGTCTATAGACATTTTTGACCAACCGCACTGTTCACAAGAGGGTTGTTTAAGTCCCTCTCTGAACAGTCTTAGTTTTAGTTTATGACTTTGTACGCGAGAGTTTCTTTGTAGTATTTTTGAGAGAGGCACTGGCGGAGTGGGCAAGAAGATACCCTTTATTCCGCCCTCTTCCGGTGAAGTGTTTAGTAGAGATACTCAGATCTGCGATGCGCTGTTGGATTTGTACATAATTTTTCTACAAGTCCGATTTTTTGCAATACCTGTCGAATACTTCGTGAATCAAGCACGGCATTTTTTAGCTGTGCATCATTCCATTTTTTTGATCTCGACATTACAGAAGTGTATAACGGTATACGTAATATTTCAATTTACATGTACCTTTACCATTTGGTGGGGAGACCCGAGCGAGAATCGAACTCGCGAATAGTTCTTTTGCAGAGAACCGCCTTACCACTTGGCCATCGGGTCAGTTAGTTAAAAATTGGAAGTAAAAAATCAAAAGATCAAGCTCCGCGCAGGAGTGTTTCTATAGTGTGGAGGGCTTTGGCGCCAGTGTCAATCGTGACATCGACGAAAGGTATGGTTGCAATGCGCAAGTGCTCCATGAGGAGTTCTCGCATGGTACTGCGCTTGCGTTTCAAGAAGCCTAGCGCGTCCTTTTCGGCTGTTTCGGGAAGCACCGACAGATAGAGGAGCGCTTTCTTCCCACGGTCGCTGAGTGTGACGCGGGTAATAGTCAAAAGTGCGCTTCGATTACTCTCACGTTCGATATACGGGGCAAGGATTTCTTTTATGCGCTCTTCGAGCGCGTGGGTGCGATCTTGGTGCATAGCTTTATACTCGCTGCATAACGAACGCTTCAAGGGTATCTCCCACGGCGATTTCATTTTTGCATTCCACTGAGAGCCCGCATTCTCCCGCCGAAACTTCTTTTACTCGCTGTTTTGCTTGTTGGATTTCGACAATAGTACCGGTCGCAATGGGGAAATCTCGGCGGATCACATTTACTTTTGCGCCGCTTGAGAGCATGCCTTCCCCGATGCGGCAGCCGATCACCTGGCGGTCTCGCGATTGTGAGAAGAGCTTGATGACTTTGGCTGTACCGATGACCTCCTTGATTTCGACGCGCGGCCGGCGTTCTTCGAGTGCGTGCGCGAGCCATTCAGTGAGCTTGTAAATAATGGTGAACAGCTCGACGTGCACCCGTGCGACTTCGTTTATCTCCTTTGCCCGCGCATCGAGGTCGACGTTGAAACCGAGGATGATACTCTGGGGATCGGATTGCGCGAGGCGAATATCGCGCTCACCGATAGCGCCGACACCCTTGCCAATAATCTTTATACGAAGGCCTTCGACATGGAGCTGCGCGAGTTCATGTTCGATCGCTTCTATCGTACCAAAGGTGTCACTTTTGATGATGAGCGGGACAACGATCTCGTCGGTCGGAGAAAGAATGTGCTGTGGAGCGGAAGTTTCGGCATGCGCTTGTACATACTTTTCCGCATCACGTTTCTTGTCGAATACGGTAATGCTCGCACCGACGGTTGGCG
>DASZOX010000038.1:0-32551 GCA_035550535.1 Minisyncoccota bacterium | reverse complement strand
GATACACGGTATCTTTTTTCGATACTTCTCTTCAGAGTATCTCTTTTTATACTTATGCTACAAGCGTATTTTTTCCATTCGCGCTTTTATGCAACCCCTTTCCTCTTAAAAGTACCAACACGAAGTGTTACTTAGCCCAATCTTTTTTTTTCTTTCCACTTTTTTCTATGAAGCATTGTCCGTATTGTCATCATCTCTTGCAACGCTATGGATATACCAATGCTGGAACGAAGCGATTCTTTTGCCCATCGTGCGAACGGACGGTTACTGCACACAAGCGTCAAGACGTCACTGAGCGACATCTCCGCCACGAGCTTGATCAATGGCTTGGTGGAAAGGACAGCCTCACCGAGATTGCGAAGCGCTATCACTCGACTCGTCAAACGTTTTGGCACCACTTCCGCCCGATCATGAGTTTTCCGTTCGCTCCAGCGATCCTGCACGACAAACCGGTCGATATGCTGATTCTCGATGCGACTTACATTCACAAAAACAGTCTCTGCGCGCTCGTCGCGATCGACGAGTACGACCGTGTATTTTGGCGGTTTGCCAACCACGAATCGTTTGCGCGGTGGAAAGAATTTCTCGCGCTTTTTCCAAAGCCAAGCGCGGTCGTGATGGACGGACAGAAAGGATTGTTTGCTGCGGCAAAAGCGCTCTGGCCGAACGTAAAAATTCAGCGCTGCCAATTTCATGTGATTTCATTCGCGATGCACTATCTCGGTCGGCATCCAAAGGACGAAGCAGGGAAGGAGATCCAGCAGTTGCTCTATAAACTCAAAGAGGTTAAGACGATGGAGCGAAAACACTGGTGGATTTTGTTGTACCGCATCTGGGAAGCGCGCTATGAAAAATTGCTCTCCGAAAAAGAGGGGCGGCGCTATAAGCATCAAAAATTGCGCAGTGTCCGCTTCCTCATCAGAAAAGCGCTCCCAAATCTTTTCACCTATCTCGAGCATCCAGGACTTCCCAACACGACAAATCTCGTCGAAGGTTGGGTGAATGCCGCCGTTGCCGAAGCAATACGCCGTCATCGCGGGCTCAAAGATTTCGAAAAAGAAACGCTCGTCTCGATCGTGCTCTCGCATTTGAAGCGAGGAGGGAAGTAGTACCCTGTTTGCTTCCTCTGCTAGGTGGTGTTCGAACTTTTGACTTCTGGGTGCAGAGAAGAAAGGGTTGACCTTCTGAACGAATCTATACGACTTCAAGAAATAGTGTTGGCCAAATTAGCTCATGGATGTGATATTTCACAACACTCGCCCTTTTGTCCCTGATAATAAACTGAAAGTGTCGCATCTACACATACATATTCGTCCACGATTCTTGGACGATGAACTCTATGAAAAGTACAAAAGTTTGAATGAGATGTCTTTAAGCCCATTGAAGAGCAAGAGATAGAGAAGTACAAAAAACTAGTCGAGTAAAGCTCCTCCTTCTCCAAGACTTTCGAACGCTGGACTGGGCGGAGGAGTACAAATATCCGACCGTCGTGCTCGATCAGATGAAAGGCTTGGTGGCTAAGTACCAGGACATGTAAATCATTCGCGGCAAATCCCACGCTTAGATGCGAGAGAAATCAGGACAATAGCACCCCGCCGTCTACTACGACCTGGGAACCAGTCATATAACCTGAAAGATCGGAGGCAAGAAATAGGGCGACCTTCCCGATATCGTCCGGCTCGCCCATACGTTTCATCGGTATTTTCTCAATAAATTTTTTCTGAACGGTTTCAATCTCGGGCGTCTTCGGCGCATCGGCTCCCGCGCCCGGCGTATTGATACCGCCCGGAGCGATAGCGTTTACTTGAATATTATGCGGCGCCAATTCCAGTGCCGTATTTTTGGTAAATCCCCACAAACCATGCTTGGAAGCGTCATACGCGGCCAGTCCTACTGCTGAAGGATGCAGAGCATCAATTGAGGTAACATTGATGATTTTCCCGCCGCTCCCTTGCTTGATCATTATTTCTCCAACTGATTTAGTAAAAAGAAACACGCTTTTGAGGTTCACTGCTAAAATCTTTTCAAAATCAACAAGGGACATCCGCATGACCGGGACGATCGGGTAGATACCGGCGTTATTAACGAGAATATCAATACCGCCATACGTCCGAACAGTAACGCTTGCTACATGCTCTATATCCGCCTCGATGGAGACATCGGTCTTTACAAAAGCAGCCTCCCAGCCTCTTGCTTTTAAATCATCAGCTGCTTTTTTGCCCGCATCTTCGTTCGTGTCGGCAATAACAACGCTTGCCCCGGCTTCAGCCAAACGGTATGCAATACCAAAACCGATACCCATTGCGCCGCCGGTAATAATGGCAGTTTTACCTTTCAGATCGATAAGTTGTCGCAAGGGTGTTTTCATCAGAAGATTACTCGGACGTCTTTCCGTCGAACTCGTCGGTAGTATCCGATTCCGCCTCCGCCTTTGTCTTGTGCACCACGCCGTCGCGGTGATGCGGAGGCATATAGAGCGTGTAAAGTTTCATCGAGCCGTTGCCGGTATTGATGATGTTGTGCTTGGTACCCGCCGGGACAATGATCACGCTGCCGTCGGCAAGATCGTGAGAAATGTCGCTGAGTATGGCTTTGCCGGTGCCTTGCTCCACGCGCAGGAACTGGTCGACATCGTGCACCTCCTCGCCGATTTCCTCCCCGGGCAGCAGCGACATCAGTACGAGTTGGCTGTTTTTATCGGTGTATAACACCTTGCGGAAATTGTCGTTTTCTAGCGACAGTTTTTCTATATTTGTGACGTAGCCTTTCATGGATATATCCTATCAAAAATCAATTCAGCATCCAAATGGAAAAGTTCAGATATGCTGCGAACTTACCCAAAGAATATATGGCGCAAGAAGCCATGCGGCTGATTTTGAAACTTTTGCACAGGCGATGATTGTTGCAAAAATCGCAACCCACAGGAGCACAATCTCCGCGAATGCGCCGCCGGGAGAATGCAGACCGAAGAATATGACCGACCAAAGGATATTCAAAATAAGCTGGCCGATGAATATGCCGAGAGCGATTTTTACCCCTTTGCGCCCCAGGCCTCTTTTCCAGACGAGGAAGGCTGAGATTCCCATAAGCGCGAACAGCGTCGTCCATACCGGCGCGAATATCCAATTCGGCGGCGCGAGTTCCGGCTTGGAGAGCGTCGCGTACCATCCGGCGATCGATGGCGTCGTAAAGACGGAACCGACGATGCCCGCCAGCTCACAGATGACGATCGCAATGATGAGTCTTGATGCGTTTTTCATAAAGCCATTCTCATTGTAGCGAAGTTTCGCCGCTTTGGGAACGAAGTAATCCGACATGAACGTTCCGTGGAATTGCTTTCGTGCTCCGAATGATAAAAGAGGTTCGGAAGGGAATATAAGAACAAAAGAAGCTTATTCAAATGAATAAGCTCTGCTTTTACTGTGCTTCTAAAAAAGCAATCGCTTTGCGAAAGGCAATACCACGATGTGAAATTGCATTTTCTTCTTCAGTAGTCATTTCCGCCCAACACTTGGTTTGACCGTTTGGAATAAACAACGGGCTATATGGCATTTTAGGCTGTGGATCACAAGCAGGTTTTTCAAGCATTATTCCATCGATTTGTCCTTTGAAAATGTGTTTGACTCCGCTAGGAGACAAAAGTACTACAACTGTTTCAAAAGTTGCTGAATGATCGGTAAGATCTTTCATTTTTTCTAAAGCAAACTGTGTTGTAGTCTCTTTGCCTTCGCCAGCCCATCGAGCTGCTTTGATGCCTGGCTCACCATTTAATGCGTGAATAAATAAGCCTGTATCATCTGCCATTGTCCAAGTAGAACCATCGGAATGATCCAATGCATATTTTGCTTTTTTGTATGCATTTTCTTCGAGAGTATTACCGTCCTCAATAGCTTCTCCTTCAATGCCAACTTCCTTTAACGTTTTAACGATTATATCTTTGTTGGAAAATAATGCTTGTATCTGAAGAGCTTTACTGGGATTTCCTGTGGAAAGTATTATATTCATAAATCTAGTTTTGCATAAATCTAACTTAGAAGAAAGAATAAAGCAATGGCATCTAAAAATAAATATTATTGACAAAAAACCGTTATAGCATAGTATTATTTCAAAAATTACAGTAAAATATGTTCCTTATGACAGAAAACAAAGACATGTTAATGAAAAAGTACTGCACTGATGCAGTCAAAGAAGAATTGAAAGATGTAGTAACGCCGCATGGCTGGACGCTTCAAAAAGCTATCCAATCCGGTATTGATAATCCCGATTCCAGTATTGGCGTGTATGCAGGTGACCCAGAGTCATATACGGTGCTTGCACCACTATTTGACCCTGTGATCCGTGACTATCACAACTATGATATGAGTGGACACAAAAGTGATTTTTCTCTGGAAGGCTTGCCGACAGAAAACCTTGATCTTGAAGGGAAATATGTGATTTCAACCCGTATTCGTGTTGGCAGAAACTTTGCCAAATATGCTTTTCCTTCAGCTATTTCCAGTGAAGATCGTGCAAAGCTCGAATCTGAAATTGTCGCTGTTCTTAAAGAACTTCCAGACGCTCTAAAAGGTGAATACTATCCATTAGACGGCATGTCCGAAAAAACACGTCAGAAAATGGTGGAAGATCATTTCTTATTCAAACAAGGCGATCGCTTTCTGGAAAGCGTCGGTGTCAATCGTGATTGGCCAAAAAGCCGTGGCATTTTCTTTTCAAATGACAAGAAATTCTTAGTTTGGATTTCAGAAGAAGACAGTATGCGCATTATCAGTATGCAGCAAGGTGCAGACATTGCGGAAGTGTTCAACCGCTTAGCGAAAGCGCTCGCATTTATCAACGAGCGCATCAATTTTGCCTTTGACAATGTGCGGGGCTATCACACGACCTGTCCGACCAATCTTGGGACGGCAATGCGCGCATCAGTGCATATCAAAATTCCAAAGCTTTCCGCTAGAGAAAACTTCAAAGCAATCTGTGGAACACTTGGCCTTTCGATCCGCGGTGTTCATGGCGAACATTCAGAATCAGCCGACGGCATCTTTGATATTTCAAACAAACGACGTCTTGGAGTTACTGAACGGGAAATCTATCAGCAGCTTTACAATGGCGTGAAGAAACTGATTGATATTGAGAAAGAGTTATAAAAATGAAGCCCCGGTACCGCCGTTCTGCATTCAGTTTGTGTTAGTTTCGTTCTTTTTGGTAGGATCTATTCCAGCCTTGTGGCAGATTTCTACTATAAGCGACTGGAAAAATATATAGCGTAATCAATAACTGATTACGCTTTTTTAGTTTTTTATATAATTTGTAGTTAAACCAAGTTTTATTGTAGATTCTTTTAAAATATTTGAACCAACTTCCAATACAACCTGATGTACGAAACTATGCAAAGCATGTGTTGAAAAGTGGAACGATAGATGAAAAGAGAGAATTACTGAATTGTTTAAGAAGCAGAGTTGAGCTTAAGAGAAAGGAGGTTGCTTTAAAAATAACAAACTAAATTCTTACTTTCCAACCCTCTTTTTTATTTGAGTATAATGTTTATCAAATTCATTTAAAATTTTTGGATTGTAGTAATCTTTTCTACCTTTAGAATTTTTTATATCAAGATATCTAGCATGACTATATAATCCATTTTCCATAATTTTTCTTTTTAGATTGTAAAATCTATTATTTAATTTGAAATCAGAATAGCGAGATGAAAGAACCCTTTTTAATTCAGCGTAATCCCAAGGAAAATCTCTTAGAATTGTCTCCTCCCTAACTGCAATCGCAGTAGGATCACTAGTTAGTCTGAAATTAGCTGTTTGATTTTTACTACCTCTGGAAATTGAAACAGGTAATATGTCACCAACAACTTTTAGTGCAATTTTGCCTTTTTCTGAGAAGTGACCTTCTTTTATAAATTTTAATTTTGGAACAAGCTTACTATCTATTAAAAGGGAACCACCCTTTCCTTCTATAGTTCCTCTAATTGTATCCACAATCCCAGCATTTTCTGGTCCAATTTTTGAAATCTTTTCAAACATATTCATCCAATTTTCTCTCTCTTCCTCACGTGTTTTTTCAAAAAAACCTTTAAGTTCAGGATATTTTATTTTTCCATTTGTCGCGTTATACCGATAATAAATATCTGCCTCTTTAATGACACCATCATTTTTTATTGCGATGACTGGTTTATGTTGAATTTCATGAGAGTATATTATACCTATTTTTTTTGACTGGACTGTTAGAATAAATTTCTCATAAATTAGTTCCGGTGAAAACGTCCCATTTAAGTAAGAACTTATAGTCGCCTCATCCTTAGTTTCAAAATTCGTGCTTAGTAAGCCCACTAATGTTCGTGGTGAATCTTTTACACCGAAGATCAAATATCCTCCTTTTTTATTTGCAAAAGCTGCTACGTTTTTGCATACTCATCTTTGTTGCCCCAGTTGAAAGATTCTTTAAATTCAACAGAACCTGTTTCTCTTGCTGAAAAAATATGCGTTATTGGATCAACGTTCTTGAATATCTTCGCTAAGTTTTTATCGTGATCGATTTCATCCATGTGGCGATTATACTATTAATTCTTATGGAGTAGGTGAAAGCGACCTATCCAGACGCGGACAGGTCACTTTCACAAGATTTATTTGCTCCCCCGGTAGGATTCCCTTCGATAAATTCTTCGGTATGGTTCGGTGAGCTCACCACTAGCCTTGAATTTCCTCAGGGTAAACTTTTCTCATCCCACCGAGAGCTGCTTCAGCAAGTCTGTGCAAACATTGATACCAAGTGTGCCGTCAATTAGCTTTTGCTTTTTTGCGTGACCCCAGCCCTTAAATTGTTGCTCTCGCTTTGCTGCGTCATGTTGAGTTTGATACCTCTCACAATATACCATTTCTATATGAGAAAACTTTTTTGTGAAGAAACTTTCTTTTCCTTTATGCTCACTTAATCTTTTCTTCAAGTCTGTAGTTATGCCGACATAGAAAGTTTTCCCATCGCAAAAAAGCATATACACGTACCACATGAAGATGCAGCATATACTTTTAATATCAATTTTGTATCAAGCTTGCACTGAGCTTGCCGAAGTGCTCCCGACACAGGTTTAGAACCTTGACCTCTCGAACCTTGTAAGGGTTTTTGAGCTGCTTTTAAAGTGGAATCGGGAGGCGGATGGGTCGAAATTGGTCCAAGTAAAATATAGGGAAATTTGAGTGAAAATCCAACAAATGCGACAGTCGTAGGGCTTAAATAAAAAAGCCCCTTCTTAGAAGGAGCTCATTAGAACTTTGTTTTCAGTTTTCTATGTGTCAACACAAACATACTTGTATTGAATAGAAATAAATAGATTGCAAACAATGCATAGACAATTGGATGACCAATGCAAATTAGCAGGGTGCAAGACCAAGAAATAATTCCATACATCCATGCTGAAGCTTTTTCAGAAAGGGGATCACTATATGCATTATGAACTGTGGGGAGGGCGATTATAAAATCAGCAAGGATTGCAATACTCGTTGTAAGCAATGCATTTTTTGTTGATAAATATATTGCAACACACACTGTCCCTAAGAATAAACATAACCAGTCACTTTTCTTTACAGTATAGTTTTTTACTAAAACTGTTAAGATAGTGATCAGAAGGCAACTCACTGTTGAAGCAAGCATTCCTATTTGATTCCATTCCCATCCTTTACTAGTAATTTGTGATATAAGACTAATCCCCATCATGAGTGACCAGCCAAACCAAGATATTGGTCGTGGTTTTATATGTTTTTTGATGATAGCTGAGTAGATATAAGAGGCACTCGCTATTACTAATACTATGCCTGCAATTGTTCCGAAAATCTGTTCTATTGATTTTGGAAATAATGGTGCCATATTCAATTGTTTTTAATGAACATTATTACTATAGCATAGATATATTGACAAGTCAAATTAGGTATGGTACCGTTATTATGGCGATTTTGCCAAGTACTTTACAACTAAACAACAATGGAGAACATAAAAATTCTTGATGCAATTGTTCCAAATTACACAGAGAAGTTTCTGTCGGGACAATATAGTCTTGATGAGATGCCGCTCCTGGAAGCAATCGCACATCGGTTCATGCATGAGATGCAGACAACCGATTGCAATGATGTTTACATTGTTGCGTGTCAGCACTTGCTGAAGCCGCAACTGGCAATGTTTGAGCAGTTTGTGAAGCTGGGAATTCCTGCTTTGCACATCATGGTTCTGCCGAAAATTTATTCCGCTAACCAATCGGTTCTTGCCGGGATTAAAAACCTCGGCTGTACCGTGTTTGAGGATGCGTTGAATTTTCATCCATCCCAGAACTTTGATGACTTCCATTATCAGCAATGTGAAAGCGTAGTAAGACACGTTGAAAAGACAGTGCCTGCTAGTGCAAAACTCATTGTCCTTGATGACGGCGGAATGTTGATTAAAACATTTGCTCAACATAAGAAGCTCATTCGTTCATTTGAACAGGGAGTGTACGGTGTTGAACAGACTGCTTCGGGAAAAAATATTCTCCTGAAGACAAATGTGCCGTTTATTGTGACGAGTGTGGCAAGTTCGATTGAGAAAATCACGATCGAAACAAACTACATCATCCGTCACGTCATGACGAGGCTTACCGAATACTTTGTTGAACAAGAAATTTCAAAATCTTCGAAACTGTTGGTGCTTGGAAAAGGACCTATAGGAAAGACGTTGATTTCTGCTCTAACAAGAGAAGGGTATGACTGCGATGGTTACGATAGCAACGAAGGATCTTTCAAAGGGTCATTCAGTAGCTACGATGTCATCATTGGTGCTACAGGTAGCAATTCCGTAAGTATTAAGCAGTTGCCAAATCTGAAAGCGAGTACTCATCTGATCAGTGTCTCCTCAAGCGATCGCGAATTTCCGAGTGTTCACATTCGGAAGAATAGCGTTGCTGGTAAGGGAACCCATGATACATTTGTGTACAAGGAAAACGGAATTCGTCTTGCAAATGGGGGATTTCCTATAACTTTCAAAGGCAAGGAAACCGAATGCTTTCCGTTGGAGATGGATGTCACTATGATGAAGTTAACGGAGGCTGTGCTGATGCATGTGCTTTCGAAAACGGACATTGAAACATCTATTAATCAGATGTATGCATGGAAAAAGCTCTTTTTGCACACGCCAGTGATTTATTGCTGGTTTGCGACATTGCTTGGCTTCATAGTCATCAAACTATTGTTGATTGGGATGCATCCTTTGTCGACAGTATGGTATCTGGTATTTCTTCCACTCGTTCTTTACGGTTCCTATCCGGCATTATGGCAAATCTGCTATTACCGGAAATTGGAAAAACATTTATAGCGCAGTCAGTATGGCTGCGCTATTTTTATTCAAGTATTTTTCCATCGTTAATGATTAAGAATCAGGAAGTCTATGTTGATAAGATTTAGGTATCTATTTTTTAATTTTTTTTAAATTCTTATCTATATATTTAAATATAATGTGATCCTTCTGAAATACTTCTCTAAAAGCAGATTTAGCAATAAGAAGATGTTTTTCGGCACTACTATTTCTTTTTAAGTCTAACAATAATAGACCCAGATGATAATTGAAATTGCCAAAAGCCTCACTGTTATTCTTGTATTTATTTGCTTCATGTCTTAAGAAATAAACCGCATCAGAGGATCTTTTAAATATAGAAAATAGTTCTAATAGTTCTGTTGCTAAGGTAGGATTTGTTGGTTCAAGTTCGCAAAATTTTTCTACCAATTCAACAAGATCTTTTCGAGTAGTTTTAATTAAAAAAGCTATCCGTAATTTACCTTTGAATGCACCATAGTTAGTTTCTAATATTTTTATGGCTTTATCATATTTAAAGTTTGCCTCCTCATATCTTTTCAGGCTAGCTAAAATATCACCCTGTTTCGTAAGATTTTCAGACTTGTTCTTATTAGTATCTAAATCGTTATATGAGGCTTCAAATTCTTTTAACTTTGAATTCAATGCAGGAGACTGATCCATTCTTCCGGGTATTATTCTTTCAAGTATATTCTCAAGCTTCCTAATATTTTTCCGTATCAATTCTTTTGGAGAGAAAAGCACTATAAAAACAAAAAAATCTTTAAACTCAATAAAACCCGTATACTCTTCTGTTGGGTAACCGTCAATAAAGATAGTTCTTAAAAGTGTTTTTGCGCCGTCCGCTCTTTTTATTGTTTGGCTGTATTTAAAAATAGCTTTCGGGAAATGAGCTTTAGTATTTTTTTCTTGAAGTTTAATAAGTTCCTCTAAGGTCTTAATTTCCTCCTTATGAAAAAGATTAAGATACATCCATTCTTTATTTTTTACTGCTTGATCAAATTTAAACCTCGTTGGTAAAATGTAGCGAGTGCATTTCTATTTTTATTTATGTCTAAAATCCATCCGATTGGTGCAGGGACGTATACTGCATGATCACCTGCATATGGTATGCCGCCTCTGCCTTGAAAGTGTTTAAATTCTTCAAAATTTAATATATCTAATTCAATTTCTTCAGAACCATAGTACGCGCTATTTATAGCTGCCTTGGAAAAGCCCTTATTGGTTATAAGTATCGCTTGTTGAGCCTCCACATCTTTTGCCATCGACATAAACGATTCAACTTCTTTTACATCAACTTTTTTGTTGTAATATTTTCCATCAACAATAAGTTTAATTTTCTCCTGGGCACTTGTAAATTCAATCAAGACATCGATTTGTCTTTTCTTTTTTGAGTATTTCCCCAATAATTTTTGGTTATATGAAATCTTAGCATCAGGATATGCCAGTTTGAATTCATTAAAGATTTCTTTTTCATATTTTTTCCAATCCATAATTTAAAGGCTAACCTTAACAAACCCCTTATTTATGGTGAAATAATAGCATAAAGACGACAATATAAAATCTGGATGCCAGTGGGTCACTTGGCACAGGACCTAGATGCTCGCCCTTCTCCAAGACTTTCGAACGTTGGACTGGGCGGAGGAGTACAAATATCCGACCGTCGTGCTCGATCAGATGAAAGGCTTGCTGGCCAAGTACCAGGACGTTTACTAGCCCCCGCTTTGCCCGCTGTTTGGCCTTGTGTCGAGCGTTCGCGCACGGGACGACGATTGACCCACTTCGCACCCTCGACCACCGCGTTGCCCCGATTTGAACCCGTGGCGCAAAACTGTGGGTAACTAAGCCCAAATGAGCTTGGCTTCTTGCCGCGATAGGCATAGGGTCGTGTTGCGATGGAAGAAAACGAGGACATCGACGCAGCTATCCGCGCTGCGAAAGACATACGACTCAAATACCGGAAAGGCACGCTCAATCCGCTCTCTTTGCTTCCGGAGCCCAAAGCCAAACTGAAAGCCGCGTTGAAAGATCGTATGAGACTGCTTGCGGGCGCGTACATCTCGCTCGCCGGCTTCGTCGAGGATGACGACGTTCTCTTTGCCGAGCGCAATCCGCGCTCAAAGAAAACAAAGCGAATATATCTCAAAGTCCTCGAGGACATGGAAACGGCGCAGAAAGAACTGCGCCGTTTTAAGTTGTTGGAGTAGGGGTATCAGCCGCTTCTTTTACTTTCAATCGATCGGCTTGCCACTGTTCAAAGATAAGCTCGGAGAGGTTGTAAAAGCCATCTCGAATTTCCTCGATTTGCTTGTCCGAAAGGCTCGGATCGTTTATGAGTTCTTTGACGCGTTGGATGCTAAGCATAATTTTTAATAAAATCTTCTAACAATGCGAGCTCAACAAAGTGAACGTCTGATTCAATAATCGGATATTTTGTCCACCAATAGGAACTTTGAGTCACGAATATGGATATGATTCTCGGTTGATGAGTCAGAGGCCCCCAGTATTTTTCAGCTAGCTCTTTTCCTTTCTGCTTCAAAAACTCGTCTCTTTTTAGAGCCATGTGCAGATAACCCTCCTCAAACGATCCGTCTGATTTCTTCCTTCCAAAGATTTTTTCAGCAATTCGTTTTAGGTCTTTATTGCAGTATCCCTGATCAATGATTTTTGATTCGATATTCAGGATAATATTCTTTTCTTTAAGTAGTGCGAAAACATCAATGTCGCCGATGTCTTCCGCTAGTAAGCCCTGCAAATGAGGAAATACCTCCGTTTGGACATGCGGTGTATGTCTCTTTGTAATTTCTTCGATTTTTTCTTGCAGTCGTTCAGTTACAGAATCATGACCTTTTTGTAAAACTGAAGTGACCGTAGGAGCATTAATATCTGACGGCAATTTGCTAGTCCCTGCTATCCCGCCCCAAAGCCGACCTGATCGCTCAACAGAATAAGAACCCCAGTAGTAATGGCCATCTACTTTTACCAGAGGTCTGATGCTGTATCTCATTGTTTTCTTTCGATGCTCCCAAACTGGGATATCGGGTTGTATCTCAGCTCGTCCTTCAACAAGAAGTATTTTGGTTGGATCAAGAGTTAGGAAATCTAGAATCGGTTGCAAGGTCGAAACATCAACACCTTCCATTTTTTCTGCACAAACAGCAATAATTTCTTCAGGAGTTGCTTTATAGAAAGGTGCCTCAGAAGTTTTCTCACTGTGAACCGCCCATAACATAAGTACGCGATGAACATCCATCATGTCTCTCAGACTGAACCCCAAATCTGTCTTGAATGCCTGATCCAATTCCTCTATATACTTTTGGACTTCATCAGGTATTGAAACAGTGTCGCTAGAGTTTCCAATTATCCCCAAGCGGATTTTTGCCTGCTCCTCAGCGCCAGCCTTTATTTGGGCATCAATGTCGCTTCCGTAGTTTACATTTACCAGGAAGTCGTGTGTGATTTCGATTTTAGCAGGATGTATACCGTAATGGAGAAAATCTGAGACGGCATATAGGAGCAACATGCGATCTACCAAAGCAAATATTTCAGCAAGTTCAGTATCAGTGAGGTCTTTATTTCCATTTGGTTGCAGCTGCACAAGCTTCTCAATCAAGTATCGATAATTCTTGTGGTTGTGTATGTAAGCCTGCTTACTCTTTCCCGAAAATTCCTCTCGTTGATAATCAACATCTTGATCCATTGAGTTCTCAGCCTGAGCTTCGTCTCGTTCATGCTCATCTGTCAGGCTATCGATATTGGCTATGACTATTGGAAGTGCTGTTTTGAAGTTCAGTTCAGATACTCTTTGATTGAGATAAGCCAGCAACCCATCTTTCAAAATATTCAGTTTTTCCTTCGCTTCTTTTTCTTCATATTTACCAGGAGCAATACCATTCTCTTTGCCGATCTCGGCAATCTTTTTGTCTGCAAGTTTAAGTTCTCGGGTTTGTGCTATGACATATTTTGAAAGCTCTGGGAAAGAAACCTTCTTTTCATAGCTGAACATTCTAAATCTGTTCTTCTGAGCTTTCTCCGCCTCAAGTTTGGTATTTATCGTGCCATCGTCACTACCAAATACTGAATTGATTTCACTTAATACAGACTGAAGAAGCGATATCTGGAGAGATCGGTCTTTGGCATCTTTTAATGCGGTAACCACTTGCTCGTCGTCAAACACTACCCGAATTCCATAATCTCTACTCTTGAGTCTTGTAGTGTCCATTGCCCACAAAGAACCCTCTGATGGAATCAGATGTTTGATGTGATTAAACATTCCAGGCTTTTCAACTAACGAGCGCGGGAAGAAAAGTGTATGAATCTTCTCCTTTTGAGATGCGAACGGTAAATCTTTCAAAACATCTTTATAAATGGTAAAAGAATCTTCGAGACTGTGCATCAACGAATCTGCGATCTTACCTTGTTCAAAAGTGAGCGAATCAACTGGTGAGTTTATGAATATATGCGTTTCGCCTAAAGTTAGGCAGTAGGTATATCCGAAGAATGTCTTCGACTTCAGCATTACAGTACCAGTCTCCAGGGCTTTTTTGTTGATAGTCCAGCTTCTAGGATTTCCAAAGAAGTTTTCTTCGGGAAAAGCTTTCCAGAATTCTGACAATGATCGATACCTGAAACTAGAACCCCAGTGCGGATCTAGCAATATCATGTCGGGATTTGATGCGCCTTCGATAAGCACGCTATGGCTATCTTTAAATGAGCCGAATTTATCAAGCAAGGTGCTTAACATTGATGCGCCTGAATTCCGCAAAGCATTAACGTAATCAAAGAAATCCGCGAAATCATCTAGGTCTTCCAGTTCATCAAATATCGCAACAAAAGAATCAAGTCCCATAATTTCTCCTACAAGTTCATTGGGCTGACCCATTATTCCAAAATCAGTCGTTATATGTGGTACGACTGTGATGATGAGCGGCTCAAGACCAGCTGCGTGCTTTTTTGTAGATTCAAATTGCACTATCTGACTTTCAGCTCGCAGACCTAATCTGGTCGGTGATTTTGAGAAAAGTTCCTGGGCTTCTTTTAGTTCAGGTACGAGAGCATCAAGCACATCTTGCTGACTAGTCTCTGGGGTTGGTGGAGCAATCACATGTACCAAAACGATTTTATTTTTCGATCGAAAGGCTGAAGTAAAGATGGTTTTGTGAGGCTTCATATCATCTTTGATCGCACTCACAAATGCAAACACATCGTTCTTTTCAGCTCTCTGGTTCATAAAGCTGAAAAGCTCAAGACCTATGGCTGTTTCGTATCCTTTGACTTCCGATTTTATTTCTTCATAAGAGTCCTTGAAAATCTTGCCCCATTTATCAAAAAGAACGGCAAAGTGCTTTCTCGGTAAAACAGGAAAGACCCTTCCGTTTTTTCTATAGAAAAAATATGGGAAGTTGGTACCGTCATGTACTCCTTGCTGGAAAGTTCCCATATCAGCTACGGGAACTGGAATACTTTTATCTATGTCTTTTGTATATTCATCGACGAGCGTCTTTCCATACAGGGAATCTGGATCAAATGAATCGAGAAACTCGGAACTTTTATTCCAAAAGGCCTCGCTTGGTAAATTAAAAGCGGCAAGTTCAAGTTCTGAAAAATCCTGAGTGTCCCTATCGATCTCAGTGATAATTTTGTCTTGAATACTCAAGCAAAATTCCAGTTCTCCTATTGGCGAACGATTGAGTTTCTTTTTATAAAAGTCCTTAAATCCCTTATGAACGATTTCAAATGCATAAATGAAATCGTAAGGATTTTCCAGATCGCCTCCGTAGAATATTTTAAGTGATTTATCGTTTACAAAGTATTTTATTTCACCCCAGTCATTCTCCGGAAGGAAATCCTCCATCATCCCGAAGCTCGGGACTAGTGGAAGTAATTTCTCTATAAAGTCTTTGAAGTCCTCGTATGTATGGATTTTGTTGTTCGGTTGGAGCTTATCAATTACGGATTCTAACACCGCATAGATATACTGCGATTTCGTATGGCTTGATACGTTTGGAAGCCACAAGTTTAAAATAAAGAACGACTTAAGCAGATCGTCCAAACTGTAGTTGAATAGCAGTGCTTTTAATTTTTCTTCGTCTTTATCCATAGTTTTGAGCTTGAGTAATCCACAGATTGACCGTTTACATTTTCGGTAAATTTTCGGTATACTGTAACTATAGCATCGAAGGTCTGGGGGAAGCAATCAACAATATGCCAATTTCAATTACAAAACGACAAAAAGAGGTCTTGGACTTCGTAAAGAAGTTCATTAGTAAGAAAAAGTACCCTCCTACTCTTGAGGAAATCAAAGATGGGCTCAAGCTTTCCGCTGTCTCTACCGTTCATCAGCACATAGAAGCCCTTGTCGAAAAGGGATATCTGAAAAAGGCTGGGAATAATGCTCGTGCGATTGATGTCTATGAGTCGGAACCAATGATCAAGGTCCCGCTCCTAGGCATGATTGCGGCTGGCGAGCCGATTGAAGCGATCCAGCAACAAGAGTTTATTGCCGTACCAAAGACCAAGATACCGGCTCGCGGAGAGGTCTATGCGCTTCGGGTCGTCGGCAACAGCATGATCGATGAAAATATCAACGATGGCGATATCGTACTCGTGAAGCATCAGAGTACTGCTGAAAATGGACAAAAGGTCGTCGCTCTTATCAACGACCAAGAGACAACACTCAAGAAATTCTATAAGGAAAAAGGCCACATTCGCCTTCAGCCGGCCAATAAAACCATAGAGCCGATCATTGTAGATAAGGGAACGCCTTTTGCTATACGAGGTATTGTTTTGGACGTAGTGAAAACGGAAGCTCCTGCCGTAGTCGAAACAGTCAAGAAACCAGAAGTAAAGAAAGAGGCGAACCAGCAATCGCTCTTGCTGTCACAAAAGAAAATAAAGGTCGCTTCCAAACCAACCAAGGACGCTGACGTCGTACTCTTTCATGGAGATCGCCTTGATCTGATGAAGTCACTTCCTGATAGGTCGGTAAAACTGGTCGTTACATCGCCGCCCTATAACATCGGGAAGGAATACGAGAAACGCACAAGCCTGGATGTATATCTTGCAGAACAGGAAAAGACATTCGCGGAGGCAGTCCGCATTCTTACCGATGACGGAAGCATCTGTTGGCAGGTGGGAAACCATATCGCAAAGGATGGCGAGGTCTTTCCACTAGATGCCCTTATTTATCAGATCGGCAAGAAGTTCGGGCTGAAGCTTCGCAATCGCATTATTTGGCGATTTGGACATGGCTTGCACTGCACCAAGCGCTTTTCTGGGCGCCATGAGACGATCGTTTGGTTTACGAAGGGCGACGACTACACATTCAACCTTGATCCTGTCCGCGTACCACAGAAATATCCTGGCAAGAAGAACTTCAAGAAGAATGAGAAATACGGGACTCTCTCCGGTAATCCGCTCGGTAAAAATCCTGAGGATGTGTGGGATATTCCAAACGTAAAGAATAATCATCCTGAAAAGACCGACCACCCGTGCCAATTCCCGATTGAGCTTATCGAACGTTTGGTGCTCTCAATGACCAATCCGGGCGATATCGTGCTTGATCCATACCTTGGGGTAGGAAGCACGGTTTGCGCGGCGGTAATTCACGACCGCAAAGGGTACGGCGCGGACATTATGAAAGAGTATTTGGATATCGCCGAAGAGCGCGCCAAAGCGGCTGCGGAAGGAACCCTTAAGCGACGTCTAATGGGTACACCGGTATATCAGCCGACAAGTAGTGTAAAGCTAGCAGAGTTGCCAGACGAGTTCAAAAAGGCACGTGAGAGTCTATTTGGGGCCGGGTTTTGAGCCGTTATATTTGCGGAGCTTGATAGAGGCAAGCGCTTCGACGCGATTATCCTTAAAGAGTTGTCGGAGCGTATCGGACTTTTCCTTTTCTTCGTCAGTAAGGCCAATACTCAATACGAATACTGGAATATCGATATTGCTTTCTCCGCGGTGTTCGAAATCCACGAGCAGCTGTTCGAACGACGAGACGCCGGTCGACATTTGCTTGACCAGCTCATGGCTCGGCACGATCTCAATACCACACTCGATGTACTTTAGATTTTTGAAAATGATCATCTTCGAGAAGATGTCATAACCCATGAACGCGTATTTGCCGAACTGCACCTCGAGGCCAACCTTATTCTTGATGCCGTCCATTTCTCGGAAACGTCCTTTGCCGAAAGCATGCCGAGGTTCGGCATATACACGCTTCTTGCCGTCTTTCGCTTTCTCCGTCCAACCTCTCTCGTGGAGCACTGTCTTGAGATAAGTGTTCATGTCGACTGGCGAGAAAAGCACCTGGCCTTTCTTGGTCTTCTCTTTGCTCTCTTTTGTCAGACAAAGCGTGGCATCGAGAGACTTGATCGCATCATAAACTTCCTTGAGCTCCTTGGCATGCTTTTCCTTTATGAATTTCTCTCCGCCTTTGAACGAATACGTATTGATAACTTTCATATGTTTCGTGGGAACCCGTTTGGGTATTGATATTCAGAGGATAGCAAAAAATTCATTTTTTATCTATCCTCGGCCAAAATTCGCTATAATTCATAGAGTCTAGAAACATGAGTGATCCAGAAACACCAGCTGAATATAAGGACAAATTCAACCTCATTTTCGTGGGGGAATTTTGGTCTGACAACCCGCTCTATGAAAAATGGACGGAGGGTCGAATCGAGATACGGCGCTGGGAAGACAACTACAGCAATGACGAGATTCGTTTCTGTACTCCAAAGACCGACGAGTGGTGGGCATTTCAGGAAAAATATACCGGTAGGTGGTTGACCGCGGCCGAACTCGAAGAATTCAAGAAGATAGTGCAAGAGAAATTTCGAAAGAAGCCGGACAAGAAATAATCCTGTTCGCTAAAAATGACTATGAAAATGAAAAAGGCCGGAATGGCCAGGACGTACAAACTCAATACGAACCGATCGGTCGGCAAAGCAAGCACCTATGCTTTTGCAGTGACGGCTGTCGCCGGTGAACTGCGATCCGCGCTCAAGGATTTTGCCGACATCGAGCGGCCGGCCGAGCTGGTAAAGGCAAGCGATCCGGCTGTCCAAGCTCTCGTCGTCGCTCTCAACCGAAATAGCGAAAGCATCGAGTCCATGACTCGCGCCTATCTCGCCGCGTTGAACAAAATCGCGGACTTGGAAACGAGTGTAGCCAAGCTCACCGCCGAGGGCGCGGCATACGGCCTTGCCGGCAAGAGGACGAAACCGGCAGACAAAAAGACAATCTACTTTTCAAAAGACGGCGACCTGTACCGCGAGCCGAAAGCGAAGCATTGCTATGCGATGGGTACGGAAAAGCAGCGGCAGAAGATTGTGCGGGTCCTGCTTGAACGCAAGGTATACGTGCCGACCGACGCGCTTGTCGAACTCACCGGCAGTAAGAACCGCAAATCGCTTCACAACGCCAAGCTCATGATCAATCGCAAAGTACGCTACGCGCTCGGCATCGAGAATTTTATCGTCGGCCGCGCGGTAAGCGGGTACAAACTCAATCCGGAATACAAAATAAAGCAGGTGTAGCTCTGGTGTAGTTAATAAGTCTCTGTGGCAAGCGGCAAAATAGCCGCTTTTTCTATGTCCGGCTACACGTCCGCAGTATGGAAGAAGCTCATACTCGCTTGCCACAATGAATGCGTGTGAGAGGTAATGACCATGAACATGCCACATGCAAAACAATTATTACAAAACCGCCGATCTGGCATTGGTCGCGGTGCTTTTATTATTCATTCCTGATTCTCTGGAGGTCGTGGATCGGGGAAATCCGCACAAGGTGCTCTTTTGTTTCGGCAAGAGCCCTGACCTGGATTCTCTGGTAAGGCGATACTGGAATCGCGAGCTTGCGGTCGAGCCGCAGGCGTTCTTCAACCAGCTTAAACAGGTCAAAGTACGGATTTATGCCGAGGATTAAACCCTGTGAAGCTCGAAACCGCGACGCTGGAGAAGCTCCGCATCATCCTCAAGAAAGACTTCGGTATGGAGGTCGATGACCGCGATCTGCATGACATCGCGTTCAACCTGCTCGGCTTCTACGACGCGCTCATGCGCTTCTATGTCGAAGACCTGACGAGCGGCCGCGCGTTGCTCGTGCCATACGACCATGAACCAGCCAAGCAAAAATCATAAAGTCCGCGACTACCGCGAAACACCCTTTGCCTATCAAGACAAGCCGGCGTTGCGCTACATACGGCAGGAATGGATCGAGAAGCGGATAAGCGACGACGCGTACCGCAACCTGCGCAACGTGTACTGCGCGCTCACGGAGATCGCCTCGAACAAAGCGAGCCAGACCATCGAAGCCTCGAATAGAACGATGCTGCTTTACTGCGGCCTTAAAGATTGGCGCACGATCAAGAAATGCCTCGACATGCTCGAAGCGTGGGCGTTTATTGCGATCACCAAAGTCCGTGGTGCCGATGCCAAATTCCGCCCGCGCTCGATCACGCTACTCTCCGTCCTGCATCTCATGCAGGACGGCAGACGATCTGCGCGGTACGCCGATAGGCAGCACACGCAGACCGCGCCGGACGGCGAAGATAGAGAAGTTAAGGGTTCAAAAGAAAGTAAAGAAAATTATAAAGAAATTAACGGCGCGAACCTGAAGAAAATCAACGACATGAAAGCCGAACTCGCGGCCAAGATGCGCATGAACGGCAAAAGACCAACCGACCGCAACTAACCGGATTTAACCGTTTTTGAAGCCACCAGAACCCACCAGTAGCCACCGGAAATGACGCAAAAACCCAACAAAAGCCAACAAGACCCAACGTGTCGGGCAAAAGGCCGCTGGGATGTGGGTATCTCGGGCTTAGCAGCTCGCGCGAATAGGCATATGGTGTCACTGGTACCGAACGTCGAATTCGAACCAATAAATTATTAGCAAATATGACTATGACCATGAATCAAGAAAACGAATCGGTGCGGGCGGTCGGCTATGCCCGTGTGTCGTCCAAAGACCAGGAGGACACCGGCTACTCGCTGCCGGCACAGGAGAAGCTCCTGCGGGATCATGCCGATAGGAACGGCTACGAGCTCGTCAAAGTGTTTGCCATCCAAGAGTCGGCCGCCGGCAAAGTCCAGCGCAAGATTTTCCACGAGATGATGGCGTATGTATCGAAAGCGAAGATCAACACGGTCTTTGTCGAGACGACCGACCGCCTCACGCGTAACTTCGCCGACGTGCCGGTCATCGACGAATGGATACTGGCGAACGACCAGCACAAAATCCACCTCGTCAAAGAAAGCTGCACCTTGCACAAGGAAGCGAAGTCGCACGAATGGTTTATGTGGCGCGTCAAAGTCGCCACGGCCGAGTATTACATCCGGCTCCTCTCCGAGAACGTGAAGAAAGGCCAGAAAGAGAAGCTCGCGCAGGGCTGGCTGCCGAGCAAGCCGCCCTTGGGCTATAAAACCGTCGGCGAGAAGGGACACAAGATACACGTCATCGATCCGGACAAAGCGCCGCTCGTAAAGAAGATGTTCGAGCTGTATGCCACGAACATCCGCTCGACCAAGAAGCTCGGTGACGAGATGTACGCGCTCGGGATGCGCTCGCGCGGCGGTAGCAAGGTAAGCCACTCGCGCGTTCACCAACTCCTCGGCGATCCGTTCTACTACGGCATGAATCGTTGGAACGGCAAAGTCGCCAAAGGCGAGCACGAACCGCTCATAACCAAGGAGCTTTTCATGCGTTGTCAGGAAATAATGCATAGCAACGGTACGCCGCGATACTTCAAGCACAACTCGCTCTTCAAGAACGTGTTCCGCTGCAATGAGTGCAAAGGCCGGATCACGTGGGAAATACAGAAAGGCCACTGGTACGGCCACTGCAATCACTACAAGAACTGCACGCAGCGCGATTGGGTCAAGCAGGAAAACATCGACGAGCAAGTCATCGAGCGTATCACCGGCTTACAGCCTCGAAACGAGCAAGCCATAGAGAACATGCTCGGATGGGTGCAGGAAGCCCTCAAGGAAGGCCATGCCGACGAGATAACCTTCCGCGAGAAAGCGACCGGCGAACTTAACCGCCGGTACGAGATGGTAACCCAGCGCCTCGACAAGCTCTACGACGACAAGATAGACGGCAAGATCAGCCAAGACTTCTATCAAAAGAAATTCGCCCAGTACAAGCTGGAGCAGGAGGAGATCATGGACAGCCTCAACAAGCACCAGAACGCCAACCTCAAGTACTACGAAATGGGCGTGACGGTGCTCGAAGTCGCGCAACAGGCGTGGAAGATTTACCAGAACCGCACTGCGCCGGAGATGATCGACGACAAGCGGCTCCTCCTCTCGCTTATTTTTTCGAACGCCACCATCGACGGCAAGAATATCGATGTTTCGTACCACAAAGCATTCAAAATCATCTTCGACCGCGTACACGAGGCCTTGGGGGAGAAATTGCCCGAAAATAAAACTTTCGAACCGCCAAAAAAGCCCGTCAATAAAGGAAAAACACCAGCTTTCGCTGATGTTAATCCTATCTGGCTCCCCCGGTAGGATTCGAACCTACGACCAATCGCTTACATGTGTTCTCACATTACTGTGGGTATGGACTATATCATCACCAGCTTTTACGTTTGTAAAAGGGAAGGTGTAAGGCGCTTCGTCCCGTGACGATTTGTTTTATATCTCATGGGGCTACTCCACAAAGGGATAGTCTCTGAACCTTCCCGTCTAAATTTTGCTTTGCAAAACTTAGACGGGCTTGGCTGCTGATTATCCAACGAGCTTGGACTTCCAGCAATTCACCTTATTTTCGACCCGTCTTTCGATCGGGAAGCTGCAAGTTAGAGATTTGATTTCTCAAGTCTACAGGCGACTGCGCTACCGCTGCGCCACAGGGGAATATATTGTGTTCAAAAAGAACTTCGAGACTATATCATTTTTCGATACCTTTTTCAAAGGCGAAAATCACCGCGAGTGACCGGACGACCCTCTCTCGGAGGGTTGTTCCAGACATCGAAGCGGAACCACCCATAGCCGGAGGATGGTGCTGCAAGAGAAGCATATTGAGGGGCTTCGGCAACGATCCAGCTGTCAGGAGGGAGTGCGGTGGGGGCGATCCACTCTCCCCGCATGAGAGAGGGGATTGCCACGAGAAAAAAGACGATAAGAAAGATAACCGCGATAACTTTACCTAAAGCATCCATTGGGCAATACTAACGCTGCGGCTGCCAAATGGCAAATAGCTCAAGGTGGTCAACTCTTGGTCATACTTGCCCTATAGAAATGGTATACTTACTCCATGAATATCACCATTACTGCGCAGACAATACACCTCTCTCCTGAACTCAAAAGTTATATTGAGAAACGCATGAGGGGGCTTACCAGGTTTACCTCTGGAAATCCGGTGGTAACGGTCGAAGTAGGGAAAATGACGATGCACCACCACCATGGGGACGTCTTTGAGGCAAAGGTAATGCTACGAACGCTGCTTGGTCAGGAATATTATGCAACTTCGCAAAAAGCAGACCTCTATGAAGCGATCGATGATGTTCGTGACGAGCTCATGCGCTTGCTTACGGCAGATAAAAAGAAGCACGATACACTCTGGCGACGTGGAGCCCGCAAAATAAAACGCATCATCAAAGGGTTCCAGTAGAATCAAGGAACTGTTGAAATCTCTCCCAAGACAATCGTTTGTGGTTTTCAGGAATTACCTCATCAATCACGAACACTCCATTTGTGAGATGTGCTTTCGTAAGCTTCACGCGAAGTGGCTTTCCGTGTCGTGCGGTATCGAAAAATATTCCCGGCCACGGCTGGTACGCGCGGAATTTTCGATCAAGTGTGAGGGGATCGTCCGAAAGGGAAACAAAGCCATCCTCTTTTTTGATTTTGCTGCATCGGGTAGGACTACCCGTTTGCGGCGTTGCGGTCGCGGTGCCGCTTAAAATTTGCCCAACGGTTTTGGGGAGTAACGCGAGCGCTTTGGCGTTGAGCTTTGCGCGGAGTGTTGGTGTCGTATCGTCCGAAGCGATCGGGATTTTTTTTACCGAGAGGATGTCGCCGCTGTCGAGCTCGTATGTCATCTGTTGCAGCGTAACACCAGTTGCAGTATCACCGTTTAAGATCGCGCTTTCGACCGGAGTTGCCCCGCGGTAGTGGGGAAGGAGCGAGTAGTGCACGTTGATGGTGCCGAAGCGTGGAAGGTTGATCACTTGTTCTGGTAAAATTTTTCCGTACGCGACGACGATAAAAAGATCCCACGGTGTTTGTGAAAGTGTCGTAAAAAAAGTATCATCGAGCTTCTCGGGCTGCAGCACGGTAACGTTGTGTTGGTCTCCCCACACCTTTGGCTCTGGTGATTGTAATTTCATCCCACGACCACTCGGGCGATTGGGAGCAGTGACAATGAGAGTTGGAACATACCCGTTTGCGGCCAGCGCATCGAGCAGCTCTACAGTGAAGTGGGGGGTGCCAAAAAAAGCAATGTTATACGCGGTGCTCATGCTGTGGCGGCGGCAAATCTTCGATATTTTTTGCCTTATCAATGAATAATATGCCGTTGAGGTGGTCAACCTCGTGCTGGAATATCTGCGCGAGCAATCCGCGAGCGTGCGTTACGCATTCGTTGCCGTTTTTGTTGAGCGCGCGTACCGTTGCGCTCGTTGCGCGTTTGACGAGTCCGTACTTCCACCGTACCGAGAGGCACCCTTCCGAAAGCAATTCTTTCTTTTTGCCGCTCCGTATAATTTCCGGATTTATAAAAACGGTATCTTCGGTAAGCAGCGTCGAAGCACGCTTGGCAATCATGATTATCCGCAGCGGTATCCCTATTTGCGGGGCGGCGATAGCAACGCCATCTGCTTCGGCGTTGAGTGCCTGTCGCATATCTTTGATTATCTTTTGTATCCTCGGACTTTTGACGGTGTGCGGTGCGACAGGGCGCGCCACCTCGCGCAGTATGTCAGCGGGTTCTTGGACGATAGTGACCATGGTTATTTCAAATGCTTAATGTAGTTCGGGAGCTCTGCGAGCGACACGGTGTCTTGGGAGCGGCTCTCCATATTGCGGACAATGACCGTATTTTGGACTGCTTCCATTTGTCCAAAAATAATGACGTACGGCACATCGCTCTTTTCCGCGACGGCAAGTTGTGCCGAGAGAGAATCCTTTGAGAGCGACTGCATGATGGGAATATGTGCCTTGCGCAATACTTCGATGACCGAGAGGCTTTTGAGTTTTGCCTCCATGCCGACCTGGATGAAGTACACTTTTGGTTTCTTCATAATGCGGGGTGCGAGGTCTTTGTACCACGCACTTCCCACTATACGGTCGATGCCGAATGATCCGCCGACCGCAGGGATTTCCTTTTTGCTGCCGAGTATTTTCCCCAGATAGTCGTAGCGCCCTCCGCCGGCAAGCTGGACGGGACCTTCTAGAGTGTCTTCGACGATTTCAAATACGGTGTGGGTGTAATAGGACAAGCCGCGCACCAGCGATTTGCTGATTTGGTAGGGGATGTTCATTTGGTCCAGACTTTCCAAAACTTCCTTAAAGTGGCGTTTGCCGTTAGCTGAGAGGAAACTTATTGCATCAGGCGCGTCGGCGTTGAGCGCTTTGGTTGCCTCCTCTTTTGAATCAAGGATACGCAGAGGATTTGTCTTGAGCCGTTCGCGATCGATGGCCGGAAGTGTCGTGAGGTGTTTTTTATAATACGAAACGAGCTCGCGAATATAGACGGGGCGAGAGTCTTTGTCACCGATAGAGTTGATCGTGATTGAGAGATTTGGTGCGCCCGCTTCTTGTAAAATAGTATAGAGCGTTTTAATAACCAGTGCGTCGAGTATGCTCTTTTCGCTGCCGAGGATATCAACGTCAAATTGATAAAATTGTCGGTAACGACCTCGTTGTTGTTTTTCGTGGCGAAACACTGGACCGGAGTGATAGAACAGCACAGGCTGTGGTTGGTTGTGCATGCCGTGCTCAATATAGGCACGCATAAGCCCCGCGGTTTGCTCGGGGCGGAGCGCGAGGTGGTCACCACCCCTGGTTTTGAGCGTGTACATCTCTTTGTCGACAATATCGGTACCGATGCCGACAGCACTGGTGAAAGTTGCTTCTTGCTCGAGTAGAGGTGTTTCAATCGGGCGGAACCCGTAGTAGACGGCGACCTCCTGTGCTTTTTCGAAAAACCCTTGAAACTTGTAATACTCGTCCCCGATAATGTCGCGCATCCCTTTTGGGCTGGTAATGTCTTGAGATGTTTTCTTTGGCGTGGAAGCTTTATTGGTCATAGGTTACTTTTGCGGGAAGGTACGAAATGGTCGAAAGAGGGAACAGTCGTAACAGTGCGCGGCCTCGGATATTGGCCTTCGGAAGCATGCCCCAACTGCGAGAATCGTAACTTCCAGCGCGGTTATCTCCCATCACAAAATAACTGTCGGCGGGAACTTTGACGGTCATGTCGTTGTCTTGGGGGTGGGTGATGAAATTTTCTTTGAGGGTAAATCCTTCAGGGTGCGCAGCGTCGGTGATCGTCACTGTGGTGCCGTGGATACTCACCGTATCGCCCGGCAGACCGATGATACGCTTGATGTAATATTTCGTTGGCTCTGGGGGTGCCTTGAACACAATCACGTCGCCGCGCTGGGGTTCGTGGAAGCGATAGGAGATTTCGTCTACGATGAGATACTGATGATCCTTTATACTCGGATCCATTGAGCTCCCCGAGACGATGAACGGGCGAGCGATGAATGCTTGGATCAAAAGCGCAAGTCCAATAGCTGCGCCGACGTACAAAACGTTCTCAAAAAATCCTCCTCCGCGAGTGCGCTTCGGTGCTGATGGCAGTGGCTGGTCCATAACTCGGGTAAGTATAGACGATTTATCAGTACGCGACAACACAATAAAAATATAGTTTAATAGGGAAATGCATATCGTCATCGGACTCGGCAATCCCGGGAGCGCCCACGAGCGCGATCGGCACAACATTGGGTTTCAGGTACTCGACACGCTTGCAGTGCGCGAGGGATTGTCATGGGAGCATAAAAAGATTTTTCATGCCGATAGCACGCAATTTGGCGAACTTATGCTGGTGAAGCCGGATACGTTCGTCAATGAATCGGGGATCACCGCGGCCGCCCTCGCGAAACAGTATCCTGATGCTTCTGTTACGGTCGTATACGATGAAATAAATATTTCCGTCGGCCAGATTAAGTGTTCGATCGGTCGCGGCGACGGGGGACACAACGGACTCACCTCAATCATTGCGCACCTCGGGCACAGGGATTTTTTTCGCATTCGGGTCGGTATTCGTCCCGTGCACGACGAACTCCTGCCAAAGATCGCCCCGCCGCACGGCTTTGAGACATTCGTACTTGCGCCCTTTGCCCCTCAAGAAGAAGCGTTGAAAGAACAGGGAATCGCGCGAGCGATCGAGGCTATTGAGTCACTCGAAAAACACTCCTTAAGCGAGCTTATGAACACGTATAACTCGTAGTTGACATTTTGATGTGTCGTGCTAGAGTTTAGAAAAACCAATAACATGATATCTGTAATAATTGTCATAGCCATTCTGGCTATGATCATCTTCATTGCTTCTCTTGTTTTTGCTCTGTGTATGGGATTTCTGATTATCCATGACGTGTTTCATCCACACGCGCATGTATGGCTATCAGAAATGTCAGTGCAAACACACGTAGGCTTGTTTATCCTAAGTTTAGGTGTTTGTTTCTTGATACTTTTTCTTTATCTGAGGTTAACGAGATTTTTGAACTAACCTTCGCCGCCGGTGTACCGGCGGATTTTTATTTCTCGTTCTTTTCTTCTTTTTCGTCGTTTACTTTTTGTTCGCCGTAGACGAGTGTCATGCGCTGCTCTTTGGGATCAAAGAGTGTGACGGTGAATAGATAGGTCTTGCCAAGCTGTAATACTTCACGGAGTTTCTCTTCTGAGCCGAACGTCGAGTGATGGACGAGCCCCGCGACGCCTTCCTTGATAGAGGCGAGCGCGCCGTGCTTGTTGTACTTGATAACGACTCCTTTGACCACATCACCCTTTTTGAGCTTTCCTTCAAAACTCTTCCAAGGGTTTTCTTTGAGCGCTTTGATTGAGAGAGAAATTTTGCCATCTTTGATATCGATGATTTTTGCACGGACTTTGTCCTTGAGTTTAAACATTGCTCTCGGATCTTCGACGAGTCCCCAGTCCAGTTCGCTGATGTGGACAAGCCCTTCAAGCCCTTCTTCAATCTTGAGGAAGGCACCAAAATCAACAACGCCGGTCACTTCACAGGTAAGCTCATCGCCGATCGCGTACTTACTGACCACTTCCTGGCGCTCTTCTGGGTTGTTGTCTTTTTCAGAAAAAATAAGTTTCCCTTCTTTGGGATTGGCGGAAATCATGGTCACCGAAAGTTTGGTGCCGATGAGTTTTTTGAGCTCGTGCAAGATTTTGTCCTTGTCGGAATCTTCAACGCGAGGGTAATGCTCTGCTTTGAGTTGGCTTGCGGGAAGGAATCCGAGCACTCCCTGCCAATCAATAATAAGCCCACCTTTGTTGGCGTCTTTGATAGGGAGCTCGAACACAGTCTTTTCCTTGATGGCATTTTCAGCCTCGCTCCACAGGAGTGCTTGCTTGGCTTCTTTGAGTGACAGCTCGATGTAGCCATCATCGTTTTCGGTGTCGACGACTTTGGCTTTGATCACATCTCCAACGTTGATCTTCTTGATCAGATCACGAGCAGCGATATACTCACGACCATAAATAATACCGGTGCCGAATGGGGCGAGGTCGATGTAGAGAGCGGCCTTGTCGATACCAATGACCGGTCCTTCGACCAATGCATCGAGCATCGGGCGCTGGGGACCTGTTTGCATTTCGATGGCTTCGGTGACGGCAGTTGTTTGGGATGCTTCTTCGACTGCAGCGTCTTTTTCTTCAGTTGTTTTTTTTCTCGGCATAATAAAAAATAAATGCCGCTTCAGAGGCGGCGTATCCCTCACAGAACGGGGGATCAGCCTCTTAGATTTTCCAGCATCACTTTTGAAACGGTTCAAAAGTGATGCGAGAAGGTTATTCCAAAAGGTTTGCTTTTAATGTTAATGGCGCTCAGAACGCCCGTATAATGTAGCATATAGTACAAAAAATGCAATGCACCCGCGCCTTTTTTTATTGCTTCTTTTTTGGTAAGATAAGTCAATGGTTATCACATATTACGGTGGGGCGTATTTCAAACTCACCCTTGGTGACCTCACCATTGCGACCAATCCACCGAGCAAAGAGTCAAAGCTCAAAGCCGCGCGTTTTGGTGCAGATATCGCGCTCCTGTCAGTCAATCATCTCGACTATAATGGTGTCGAAAGTGTAACTTTTGGTGAGAAAAAACCGTTTGTCATTGATGGACCCGGTTCGTACGAATTGCGTGATCTTTTTTTCACTGGTGCGCCCAGCACCGCCACTATTGATGGCAAGACGTACATCAATACCGTTTATGGCTTTGAGCTCGATGGGATAAAAATCGCTTTTCTGGGGCTCGCCAGCGATGAAAAGGCGCTCAGTGCGGAAGCCAAAGAGATTGTGGGGACAGCAGATTGTCTCATGGTTGCCGTGGGAGATGATCCGACAACGGCATACAAAATGGCAATTTCTTTCGATCCGAGCATTATTATACCGATGGCGTACACCCAAGAGACGCTCACACGGTTTCTCAAAGAGGGCGGCCAAGAAAAACGCGCGCCCGAAGAAAAGCTCACCCTCAAGCGCCGTGATCTCGACGGGAAAGAAGGGTTTATCAGCATACTTGTTGCGCAAGGATAGCGCGTGTTGCCATGGCGTCGTTTGAACGTCCCCCTCGACAAAGACACAAAGCAACCGTGCTGTGTATCACGGGCATTGTTGCGGTGTGCCTCATTGTGCTCATGATCGCCCGTTATAGTATCCATGCTTCACCGCTTCCCACCAACGCATCGGGGTCTCGGGTGAGCACATTTTACACCACGATTCTCTCTGCTACACAATCATACTTTGGGACAAAAAAGTGATATAATAAAAGCATTCTATGGCAAAAAAAGCTGTTACTCCTTCTTCAGATACAGTTACTCCCCGCACGAGCATTGTGCCGGTTAATATCGTCAAAGAAATGCGCGACAGCTTCATCGACTACGCGATGAGCGTCATTACCGACCGCGCATTGCCGGATGTTCGTGATGGGCTCAAGCCGGTACACCGCCGCATTCTCTATGCTTTGTATAAAAACGGGCTTGTTGCAACGGCAAAATTTCGCAAGAGCGCGCTCATCGTTGGCGATGTGCTCGGTAAGTATCATCCGCACGGCGATCAATCTGTCTATGATGCCATGGTAAAAATGGCGCAGGAGTTCAACTATCGTTACCCATTGATCAAAGGACAGGGGAACTTCGGTTCGATAGATGGTGATAATGCCGCGGCGATGCGGTACACCGAGGCACGCATGAGTAAAATCGCCATGGAGCTCATCCGCGATATCGAAAAGGAAACGATTGACTACCGCCCCAACTATGACGCGACGCTCAACGAACCGGTCGTACTTCCAACCGCAGTCCCCAATCTCTTGCTCAACGGTACCCTTGGCATCGCAGTCGGGATGGCGACCAACATCCCACCGCACAACCTTGGCGAAGTAGTGGATGCCTGCTTGTACATGATCGAGCATGACGACGCAAGCAACGAAGACCTCTCAAAGATTATCACTGGCCCTGATTTCCCGACAGGTGGTGTCGCCTACAACGCCGCAGATATCGCGTATGCCTATGCGACAGGTAGAGGTGGAGTAGTGTGTCGCGGCGAGGCCGAAATCGCCGAAACGAAAAGCGGTGTATACACCATCACGGTCACCAGTCTCCCGTACCAAGTGGTGCGCTCAAGCTTTGTTGCATCGGTGGCGGCGCTCGTGCAGGAGAAGAAATTGGAACATATCAAGACGCTCGATGATTTTTCGGCGGCGGATACACGCGTGGTGATGACACTCAAAAACGGCGCCAATCCACAAAAAGTCCTCAACTACCTGTACCGGCACACCCAACTCGAACAAACCTATCACTACAATATGGTGGCGCTTGTGGATGGCACGCCGGAAACACTCTCGCTCAAGTCGATACTCTCTGCCTTCATTGCGCATCGAGAAGCAGTCGTGCGTCGTCGCACCGCCTTTGATCTCAAAAAAGCAAAAGAACG
This sequence comes from Minisyncoccota bacterium, assembly GCA_035550535.1. GTDB lineage: Bacteria > Patescibacteriota > Minisyncoccia > Phycocordibacterales > UBA9973 > UBA4124. Next base: position 2,039 of record DASZOX010000038.1, on the reverse strand, counting down.
CGAGCACATTCTCCTCGGGATCAAGAAAGCGCTCGATCACATCGACAAGATTATCACGCTCATTCGCCGATCGGCTGATAGCGCTACCGCGAAGGTAAATCTCATAAAAGAGTTCAAATTCTCTGACGTGCAAGCCGATGCCATTCTCGAAATGCGGCTGCAAAAACTTGCCGGACTCGAGCGCAAAGCGGTGGAAGATGAACTCAAAGAAAAACAACAGCTCATCGGTGAGCTCGAAGCGCTGTTGGCAAGTGCGAAAAAAATCTTTGGCGTCATCGCGCAGGAGCTTGAGGCTATCAAAGCGACCTACAGCAGCGAGCGACGGACAAAGATCGTGAAAGGTGGCACCACCACCATTTCAGAAGAAGACTTGATCCCCGAGAAAGAATCAATCCTCGTGCTCACTGCTGGCGGCTATGTCAAGCGCACCGACCCGGGAGAATACCGCACACAAAAGCGCGGCGGGGTGGGAGTTATTGATCTCGAGACCAAAGAAGAAGATTTTGTCACCACGCTCCTCACCGCCGATACGCACAGCGATCTGTTGTTCTTCACCAACAAAGGGAAGGTCTATCAGATAAAAATGTACGACATTCCCGAAGGCAAACGCGCCACCAAAGGTAAGTCCATCATGAACTTCCTCTCACTCTCCGACGACGAGCGGGTGACGTCGGTGCTCGCTGTTCCCAAAAAGGTAAAGGAAGAAAAAGCGTCCCTCTTTTTGATCACCACGTACGGCACGGCAAAGAAGGTGACCTATGAGAGTTTCAAAGATGTGCGCCGTAGCGGCATCATTGCTATCCGCTTGGCTGCAAGGGATGAGTTGGTGGCAGCACTTCGCATCCAAAAAGGGCAGAGCGTCATCCTCGGCAGTATGCACGGACAAGCTATCAGATTTGATGAAAAAGATATTCGAGAAATGGGGCGCACTGCCGGTGGAGTACGAGCAATGAAACTCGCCAAGGGCGATACTATTGTTGGGGCAAACGTTGTCGAAAAAAAAGAGGGGACCTACATGCTCACCCTCGGTGCAAACGGTATCGGCAAGAAAACCGCTATCGGTGAATACAAGGTCCAAAAGCGTGGCGGCTCCGGTATCAAGACGGCGAAAGTCACTTCCAAAACTGGCGTTATCATGGCGGCAATGGTGGTACGCGATGGCACCGAGCTCGTTGCTATGTCGAAGAAAGGACAGGTGATCCGCGTCGATCTCGCGACCATCCCTACTTCTGGTCGGCAGACGCAGGGGGTCACCATTATGAAACTTCGACCAGGAGACACGTTGGCAACGGTGACTTCACTATAAAAAAATATATGGAATTCAATTATGGAGAAGCACTCCGAAAACAATTCGAAACTGAAAGTCCAGAGTTAAAAAGTGCCAGAGAAAAATATAAAAAAGATACGTGGGTATATCTCATAGTAGCCAAACAACTTGGCATGGTAAATGAATTATTTGAAGCAACTGACGGAATATATATCAGCATACATAATGCAGGTGCAGTTCCAATCGACGAACTACGTGAGGCAACTCCAGAAGAAATTGAAAACTGGCTAAAGAGATAGATATTTCAATATTTACCTTTTAAGTTTGCTACTTTCTCGTTATACTTACTGTATGTTCATGGATCCTGCTCTCGTACTTGCGCGGTGCAACCTGCAATCGACCGACAGTGTTGCGGAGTTTGGTGCGGGGTCCGGAGCGCTCGCTCGCGCCGCCGCCGCACTTGTGCCCCACGGTACCGTGTTTGCGATTGATGTTCACCGCGATGTCGTGCGGCGACTTGCTCATGATGCGGCCGATGAAGGGCTTCGACATCTCTACGCGCTATGGGGAGATATTGAAACGCACGGAGGATCTATGCTTGCCGATAACTCGATCAATCTTGCCCTGCTCTCCAATGTCCTCTTTCACCTCGATGATAGAGGAGCCCCCTTCAAAGAAGCACACCGGGTACTCGTGCCAGAAGGGAAGCTCTTGGTAGTTGATTGGCTCCGTACGATAAATGGGGTGGGGCCTCGACCGCAGGCACTCGTCT
>DASZOX010000037.1:0-20176 GCA_035550535.1 Minisyncoccota bacterium | reverse complement strand
TGCGCAGGGCCTTGATCGTAGAGAGGTCGAGATTGTAGTCGAATGAGTAGACGCGCAAATAGGGATTGTTTTGGTGCAGTGCGTCGAGCACGTAGCTTTCTTTGACGCAATCAGGACAGCCTTCTTTGGTACCATAGAAATAAAAGATTGTCTGGGGATCAGGCTCATGGCAACGTTCTGCAACCTGTTTGGTCAACAGGAAATCTCGTACCTCCAGAAGAGTGTACTGTTGCTTGAGGGTGGCGATATCATCTGACGAGCCGAAGTTTTGCTCACTGTAGGCAATCTTGTCTGCCAGTGTCGCGAGGTCGTCCGCAAAGACAGAAGCGCCACTATCATCGCATGAATTTTGCTTGAGGAGATCAAACTGCGTCTCTGACGAGAGAATATCAACCGACATCTTGTTTTGCGCAGCTTGGAGCGCAGCAAATTTGTGTCGATTGATGGAAGCACTGAGATACCATGAGGCCACAAAGATGCCGGCCGTGAGCAGCAATACCATGATGTACTTGAGTGCATGTTTCATACTTTACTTTTTATCGCCATGAGGGCTTACGAGCGCTGACGGTCCCCCAGAGAGCTTTCATGAGCCAGAAGGGCGCTACAATACTATACACCACAATGTAGGAGAGGATGTGGATACTCATTTTTTGTCTGCCGAGCCTGCTGCCAATATAAGTGATGATTGCGATGATACCATAGAGCACCACGCTTATAATCACAATCGTTTGCACGTTGATATAAAACCAACTAAATGATCCGTGTCCCACGCTCACCCCCACGATGCGCCACCGAGCGATTTTTTCAACGATCCACACGATCATGTCATAGACGAGTATAAAAAATATATACACGGCCGAGGTGATCGATACCACTCCGGAAGGAAGTGTGAAAAAAGAAAAGTTGCCGTATGTTTTCTTGAATATCATGTGACGGTAGTCAAAGGTGTTTTGGATGAATCCATAAATCCATCGCACCCGCTGCCGAAAGAGTTTGCGCAGCGTGTCGGGTGCCACTGTATAGACATGCGCAGTGTGGCAGTGCCCGATTGGCATGTGCGCCTGCTGCATGCGAAAAGCGATTTCCATGTCCTCTGTGTTGTGCGCTTTGCGGAAACCGCCGAGTCGATCAAATACTTCGCGACGAAAGACCGAAAAAGGTCCCGGAGTCACATGGATAGCACCCAGATACGCGAGCATCTTTTTGACAAAGATACCCATATTGTACTCGACCTTTTGAATTTTCTGGATGAAAGTACGTGGGCGATACACGATGATCGATGGTGCAATCGCCATAAGCGACGGTGTCACTTCAAACATGTGCATGATGCGCACAAGCGCATCGGGGGCAACAAACGAATCGGCGTCGAGACAGCTGACGAATTCGCTCTGTGTGTGTTCAATACCATAATTGACCGCAGTATGTTTACCACCATTTTCTTTGTGAAAGATGCTGACTTGTGGGTGGTCAACATAGCGATTCATCTCTTGCCACGTGGTGTCGGTACTTCCATCATCGACAACGACGATGGTAAGTTTGTCCTTGGGGTAATCGAGTGCGAGCAGACTCTCCACCGTCCCGTGAATAGTCGCTTCTTCGTTCCAGCATGGTACGATCACCGCTACCGTAGGGAAGCGCGAAAGGGTCGGAGGATCGACAGCTTCCTTTGCGAGAGTTTTCCAGCGCTCGAGATACGTCACAAACAAAAAAACTTGCACATACAGTGCCAAAAAGGTAATGGCGTAGGTCGCCATATCGGCGATATTCATCGCGGCATGGTAGCACGTTTATCCCCTTTTTTCAACGCTGTTCCCAATGCGTGAGGGGTGCGCTATACTGGTGCTTATGGAACCACAACACCACGAGAGTACGAAAAAAGAGAAGGACAACAAGAACAGCATAAGCATTCCGGCAGCAATCATAAGCGGCGCAGTCATCATTGCACTTGCACTCATTATCGCACTCGGCGGGGGCAAGCGCGCTGCTGCCCCAACTACCGACACTACGCCACCATCAACCACGCCGACAACACCAACAAGCGTCCCCGCTGATGTGGCGACCATTCGCCCTGATGATCATGTACGCGGCGACCCTTCGAAAGCGCAAGTGGCGATCATCGAATACTCCGATTCAGACTGTCCGTTTTGTGAACGATTCCACCCTGTGCTCCAACAACTCTTTGATGATTACAAAGGAAAAGTGGTATGGGTCTATCGCTTCTTTCCGCTTACTTCTCTCCACCCCAATGCGTCAACCGAAGCGGTTGCGCTCCAGTGCGTAGGTGACCTCGGCGGCAATGACGCGTTCAATACCTATCTCGACAAGATCATCAACATCACCCTTAACCCCGATCCAAAAAGCAACGAAGAGCTGACGACCCTTGCCGTTGCGCAAGGTATCGATGGGAATCTCTTTAACAAATGTATCGCCGGCACTGCGGCAAGCGATGTGGTAAAGGCAGATGCTGACGAAGCGGTGAAGATCGGTGCGCAAGGCACGCCGTTCACCATCCTCGTCAACCTCAAGACGGGCAAACAGATCATCGTCCCCGGCGCCTACTCATATGACGATGTGAAGAAAGACATCGATTCATTGCTGCAATAGTAAACCTTAAAAAGTGAAAGTAAAAAAAGCCCCGATACAGGGGCTTTGTTTGCTTATTAATGATTATTAATGAACAATACTGGCAACGTTCATTAGTTTTTCTTTTACCGTATGACTTTTAAGCTTGCCAATAATTTCCATTTTCTCATCAAAGTTTTCAGTTACTTGAAATATTTTTTCAAGGAAAAAATCGTAACGATTACATAATTCTACATATTCTTTTGTCTTTGTAAATGGTTCCCATTTGAATAACGACAATTGCATGAGTTGCTCAAATTTTTTGACAATATGAATACCACGATCTCCCGTCTTTGTAGTATTCTCAATACGATGCATCTCATCCATGAACTTCCGTGCAACATCATTTTTCTTACTGTTTAACAAGGTGTCAAGTGCAGTGCCGTATTCTAACCGAGACTTACTCACACGACTCTTGAGGTCGCCTCCTGCAATCCAATGCCTTATTGAGTTAATGGTGTTATCAATTTGATAAAGATTTTCTTTTTTTTTGAACAGATATTCAAAATCCATATTAAGAAGCTTAGTAGAGTGAATAAAAATAGCATCTATAAACCCAACTTCTTGTAGCGCTTTTTGGGTGATGTTGCTTTCAAAATCATCCCACTGCTTCATAAATGAATATTTATTTTCTCTATCATTAGACCTAACAGTTTTAGTTGAACCGTCTTCACTAACTTTGTAGAAAGTATAGATGAATCGCGGAATATTACGTAATTCGGTAAGGGTATGTGTAAGAAGTTCTTTTTTTAAGTCGTAGAATACAAGGTCAAACTTATTTTTTCTGCCCCAATTCTTTTGTTCGCGCAAACAAAGGGTATTGTAAGAGACCATACATTCAGAAAAACTTACAGGGAATTTTACAACATTTTCCTTCAAGTAGGTCATAAAACTTTTATGTGCATGTCTCTTTTTCAAATTGAAAAGTTGAATAAATACAAATACAGCCAGTAGTACTGTGATTCCTAACAGGCTAAGGAATTGAAAGTTTCCCATTGTCTTTTGTTTTTTAATGAAAAATAATTTTAGTTAATACTACTCCATAATCTTTTTTTGTCAAGTTAAAAAACCTTTATTTCTAAAGGTTTTTTACAAGTATTATTGCTTAGTCGAAATAGTTGCGAAGTCTTTGAATGCGGTCGTTCTGGCGGAGCTTCTCGTGCACCTTTGCTTCGATCTGACGGATACGCTCACGGGTGACACCAAACTCCTTGCCCACTTCTTCGAGCGTGTGCTGTACGCCGTCGATCAGGCCGAAGCGCATTTCGAGAATGCGTTTTTCTTTGGGAGAAATTTCTTCAAGTACGCTGCGTATCGCATCATGGAGCATGCGACGCGATGCTTCTTGATCAGGGCGGAGAATTTTGTCATCGGGAATGAATTCGCCGAAAGTGGACTTGTCATCATCATCTCCGATAGGTTGTTCGAGGCTACGTGTCTCTTGGTTAATCTGCTCGATGACATGCACCTTTTCGACTTCGATCCCCATTTCGTTGGCGATCTCCTCTGGAAGCGGGTCACGGCCGAGGTCTTGTGCGAGCCGTCGCACGACCTGTTTGTATTTTGAAATGGTCTCCACCATGTGTACCGGAATGCGGATAGTGCGCGACTGGTCGGCAAGCGCACGAGTAATCGATTGACGAATCCACCAGGTCGCGTAGGTGGAAAACTTAAACCCCTTGGTGTAGTCAAATTTTTCTACTGCCTTGAAAAGGCCAATATTGCCCTCCTGAATGAGATCCAAGAGTGTAAGATCGGCGGTACGGTTGGCATATTTTTTTGCAATGGACACCACGAGGCGAAGGTTGGAGCGCGCGAGGAGATTTTTTGCCTCAAGGTCACCTTGCTCGATGCGTTTGGCAAGCTCACGTTCTTGCGCAGCACCGATGAGTGGGTACTGACCGATATCTTTCAGATACATTTGCACCGAACTGAAGGTACTCGCCTCCTTGACGTACTTTGAAAGATCGTCACTGTGGTCGATGTCGAGGAGATTCCCCCCCTCGAGCACATCGACACCCGCCGCACCAAACTTGTCATACAGTTCATCGAGGAAGAGAATGTTGTTTTCGATGTCGGGAAATGTTTTCAAAATTTCGTCATAGGTGATGAATCCCCGCTTTTTGCCTTTGACAATAAGCTCTTCGGCTTTTGCGGCGAGTTCTTTCTGCTTCTTTTCGGTGTTCACCTCGCGGCGAGTTCCCTGTCCTTCGTGGCGAATGGTGATGGGGCGAGGCTTGTGCTTGAGCACTGGTTTTTTCCTCGCCGGCGCCTTTTTTATTGCGTGTTTTTTTATAGCGGGAGGAATCAGTTTTTTGCCGAGGCGCTTTTTTGAAGCTCCTCGCAGGGGACGGCGGGGGACGTACTTGACCACCCTCTTTTTGGCAAGCGGCTTTTTGGCGCTATGAGTTTTTCTAGTGCTTTTCTTCGCGGAAGACTTTTTGTTCGACATAGAGAAAATGGTATCCTTATTAAGTTACTAAAAAATACTGTATTGTCAACAGTCATGATGGTTCATGACGGTGACGGTTGAGTGCTTGGAGTGTCGTCATGCAACGCTCTACTGTAGCATCATCCCCCGCACGCTCAGCGTCTCTGAGCATTCGGCTATAGTGGAGGCGCACGTCGGCATAAAAGTGCTCTTCAATAGTGCGCGCGATATCCGCGATCGCCCTCGTCTTTTCGTCGGGAGTAAGCGCCCCGAACTCTTCGGCAAGGAGCGCACGCAAGAAGGTTTCGCGCTCGGGTGCAATCACTGGCGCGATAAAATGGCGATCTTCAAACGCGAGTGCTTCGAGGCGAGACCGTTCCTTGAGGTGCGCGTCACTCGGATAAAGTGCGGTCAGTATCCATAGGCGCTCTGCGGTAGTGGGAGCAGTGTGTTCGATAAGCGGAGGTGACGTACTCTCATCATTGAGAGCAGGATAAGGGGATCGCGTTTTGAAGCGCGCGAATTCTTCTGTCACATCTCCAACGGGGAGTGAAAGCTCCCCCGCTATCGTTTCCATATATTTGCGCTGCTCAATCGGAGAAGACACCCGAGCAAGAAACGGAAAAATATTTTCGATGAGCGTGCGCACGAGAACATGAGGAGAAATGTGCGCGGCATCGATACGCGAAAGTTGGTACATGAGAAAATGGGTGCTTTCTTTCAAAAGTGCTTTCCACCCCTCGGCACCATGCGCCGCGATGTACTCGGCCGGATCAGTTGCTGCAGGAAGAGGTACCACCTTTGGGTTCATACCAAGCCCAAGTGCCACAAGTGCAGCATGGGTAAGTGCTTTTTGCCCTGCCGCATCACCATCAAAAGCAAGGAAGAGATTGGGGGTAAGCCGTGCGAGCGCAACAAGGTTGGCGGTAGCATCCACCGCAGCCGCATCGGAGACCGCGGTACCACTACTTGCAACCGTATTTTTAAATCCCGCTTGGTGCGCAAGGACACAATCAAACTGCCCTTCCACCATCACTGCAAAATGATGCTGACGGATAGCCATTTTCGCCTTGTCGAAACCAAAGAGAATACGCGATTTCTGGAAGAGTTCAGTCTCGGGGCTGTTGAGATACTTAGGAGCACTCGCGTCACTGTCATCGGGAAACCGACGCCCCGAAAACCCAACAACCCGCCCACTTGCCTCTGTGAGCGGAAACATGATGCGGCTGCGGAATCGGTCATAATATCCTTTTTCGGTTTTCTTGATGAGCCCTGCTCGCTCGGCAACCGCCGCTTCGCCAGAGGTAGTACACGTCTGCGCGATGAAGCGCCACGCATCGGGTGCATAACCGATACGAAACTGCTCAATCGTCTCTTCGCTTATGCCGCGGCTGACAAGGTATGCCTTGGCAGCAGGTGAAGCGGCGAGCATATCATGATAGCGCTCAGTAGTCTTTTCCAAGAGCTCATAGAGCACATCGGTGCTTTCTCGAGGGAGACGTGATCGCGTCAGCGGTACCCCCGCTCGATCGGCAAGGATTTTGAGCGCGCCCTTGGCATCGACACCTTCGAATTGCTGGACGAACGTGAAGATGTCCCCTTTGGCGCCGCACCCAAAGCAGTAATAGAGCCCTTTATCAGGAGAGACAGAAAAAGACGCAGAGCGTTCGTTGTGGAACGGACATTTTGCCTTGAATGCTCTTCCGGACGGAATGAGAGTGATGTAGGTAGCGAGAACGTCGGTAATGGGCAAACGATCTTTGATTTCATCGAAGACCGACAAAGGCATGGTTAATCTTGCTCTCTGTTAGCATCTACATTGACTGCAAGCGCATGGCGGTCTTTGAAACCAGTACCAGCAGGAATGAGACGGCCAACCGTAACATTTTCCTTCAAGCCGCGTAAGGTGTCGACACCCCCCTTCACCGCATTGGTGATGAGCACGCGGTTGGTGTTTTGAAATGAAGCAGCCGAGATCCAGCTTTTGGCGTGCAGTGCCGTTTGGGTGATCCCCAAAATGATGAGCTCCGCTTTTGCTTCTCGCAATCCATGGGCTTTCATAAGACCATTTTCTTCGAGCAGTTCGGTCATTTCCACCACTTCTCCCGGAGAGAACGAGGTATCGCCAGCTTCCTTGATTTTGCGGCGAGAGAACATCTGGCGAATGATGATTTCCAAATGTTTGCGCGCGATCGAAGCGCCTTGCAGTTCGTACACTTTGCTGATTTCGCGGATGATGTAATCCTCCGCCATTTCCCGACCACCGTAGAGATAGACGTCATGTATATGTGCCGACCCATCGGTGAGCAGCTCTCCCTTCTGGACCACCTGCCCTACTTTTACGATCGGCACGCGCCGCGCGTTGACGACATAGTCAGTGGATTCTTTGACCGTCTCTGCCTTATCCGAGAGCACCGAAATGACCTTTTCACCGCCGGCATTTTCTTTGATCTCAGTTACGGTGCCGTTGTATTTCGCAACGACCGCGGGATTTTTTATGGAGCGGCACTCAAATATCTCTTCAACACGAGGAAGGCCTGAAGTGATATCAACCCCCGCAAGTCCTCCGGCGTGGAAAGTCCGCAAGGTGAGCTGAGTCCCTGGTTCTCCGATAGCTTGCGCCGCGACAATACCGACTGATTCTCCAAGATTCACCAGATGATTCCTTCCCAAATCAAGTCCGTAGCACTGTTGGCAGACGCCGTATACCGTCTTGCACACCATCGGTGTACGCACAAACACTTCGGTTGCCCCCTTCTCTTCGATCATGAGCGCTTCCTCGCGTGTAATGAGGTGTCCCCGCTTGAAAAGCTTTGTACCATCGGGGAGCACGATTTCTTTGGCAAGGATACGACCTCGGATATTTTTCGAAAGAGGAATTTCAAATCCCGAAATGACTTCTTTGGTCATGCGTTTTGCCGCTTTGGTACCGCAATCTTCTTCAGTAATGATGACGTCCTGTGCTACGTCGACGAGTCGTCGCGTGAGATATCCCGCGCGTGCCGTGTTGAGCGCAGTATCAGCGAGCCCTTTGCGGGAACCGTGGGTCGTGATGAAATATTCGAGCGGTGAGAGTCCTTCTTTGTACGAGGGGACGATCGGAAAATCGATAGTGCGCCCCGTTGTGTTTTGGATGAGTCCCTTCATCCCCGCCATCTGCGTCACATTACTGATAGTACCTCGCGCTCCGGAAGTAATCATATCGTATACAGAGCTGTGCATCTTGATAGTGGTGGGAAGCGTTTTTTCGATTTCTGCTTTTGCTTTATTCCAGATCGTAAGTACATTTTGGTAGCGCTCTTCTTCCGAGAGGAGTCCTTCTTCAAATTGCTCTTTTACTTCCGCCTCCATGGCGCGATATTTGGCAATGATGGCTGGTTTCTCGGCTGGTACCAAGACACTGTCGATTCCCCAGCTCGTCCCGGAACGAGTGGCGTATTTGTAGCCAAATGCTTTGATACGGTCGAGCATGCCTGCGATGGGACCGATACCGTACTTGCTGATCAAATTATCAACGATGATCACCATCTTCTTCGCCGTCATCTCTTCGTTCATGTACGGAAAATCCCCCGGAAGAATAGCGTTGAAGAGCAATCGCCCCACGGTCGTCTCAAAGGGTTTGCCACCAAAGATAGTGTATTTTTCATTGCCGGTGCCGAGCACGTGAATAGTGGCACGGTACGAAACGATGCCGAGGTCACTTGCCATGATTGCTTCATTGGGACTTGCAAAATACATACCCTCACCTCGCTCACCTTTGACGGAAGAAGTCATCCAGTAACAGCCGAGCACAATGTCGAGAAGTTTCGAAGAAACGATCGGGTCACCGTTTTGCGGCTTCAAGAGATTTTTATCAGCGGCAATGAGTGTTGCTGCTTCTTTTTGAGAAACAACCGAAAGCGGAAGATAGACTCCCATCTGGTCACCGTCGAAGTCAGCGTTGAAAGCAGGACAGACAAGCGGGTGTACTTGAATGGCGTTACCCTCGATAAGTACCGGCATGAACGCCTGGATACCGAGACGATGGAGCGTCGGCGCGCGATTGAGGAGCACGTATTTTCCTTGGATGACCTCTTCGAGAATTGCCCATACCTCAGGGATGCCGTCTTCGATAAGCTTGTTGGCACCACGAATATTATAGGCGAGCTCGCGGGCAATGATCTTTGAAATGACAAATGGACGAAAGAGCTCAAGCGCCATATGTTTGGGCAATCCACATTGGTTGAGATGCAAAGTTGATCCCACCACGATGACCGATCGCGCCGAATAGTCAACGCGCTTTCCGAGGAGATTTTGTCGGAAAAGTCCTTGTTTGCTCTTGAGGTTGTCGGAGAGTGATTTGAGCGCGCGACGCTGTGACTGACTCATGGCTGGAGCGTCTTGGCCTGCAATCGAGTTATCGATGAGTGCATCGACTGCTTCCTGCAAGATGCGCTTCTCGTTGCGCAAAATCACATCGGGCGCCCCGATTTCCTTGAGCTTCTTGAGACGGTTGTTGCGGTTGATGACGCGACGATAGAGATCGTTGACGTCAGAAGTGGCATGGCGACCTCCTTCGAGCGCCACCATCGGACGAATCGCCGGAGGAATCACCGGAATCACCGTAAGAAACATCCACTCAGGGCGAATGTGGGCATAGAGCATTGATCGGATGAGCGCGAGACGCTTTTGGAGTTTTTCACGGTCGGCGGCTCCTGCTTTTTCGAGCGCCTTTTCAGTCGCTTCCTTGAGCGTTTCAAGATTGATTTCCTTGAAAAGCTGATAGATAGCCTCCGCCCCGATATTTGCTTCAAAAGTCGAACCGTACTTGAGAGAAAAGTGATGATAGGAGAGTTCGTTGAGCACTTTGCCGACACGAATTTCAGCAATCTCTTTTTTGGTATTGGCAAGGAGTATGCGCAATTTTTCTCGTGTTTCTTCGTCGGCAGCATTTTTCAACTTATTTTTAAATTCCGCTTCGAGCTCGGCTACGACCCGAGCGCGCTCTTCTTCGTGCACTCCGGTGATGATGTAGCCTGCAAAGTAGACGACTTTTTCAAGATCGGCGAGCGAGACATTGAGGAGGGTCGACATGCGACTCGGCACGCCGCGCAAAAACCAAATGTGCGCAACGGGACTCGCAAGCTCGATATGCCCCATGCGCTCACGGCGGACGATGGCTTTCGTCACCTCGACACCGCATTTTTCGCAGACAATCCCCGCGTAGCGAATGCGCTTGTATTTACCACAGTAGCATTCATAGTCTTTTTCGGGACCAAAGATGCGCTCATCAAAGAGGCCCCCGCGCTCACTTCTGCCGGTACGGTAGTTGATGGTCTCAGGCTTGGTGACCTCTCCATACGACCATTCACGAATGCGGTCGGGGCTCGCGAGCTTGAGAATAATTTGATCAAAATTGGTGGTATCAAGTGTTTTCATAATTATTTTTGTGGAGCTTAAGCGGATACTTTTTCTTCGTCTTCGACCGGAAGCGAAACAGCCCGGGGGGAAGTGTTCGCCAGTTCGACATCGAGCGCTAACCCGCGTAAATAGTTGAGCATGACCATAAACGACGCCGGTGTGTTAGGCTCGCGGATCGGCTCTGCCTTGATAATCGAATCAAACGTGGCAGCACGTCCGGCAATATCGTCACTCTTGATGGTAAGCATTTCGCGAAGCGTATGTGCTGCGCCATACCCTTCCAGTGCCCACACCTCCATTTCTCCAAAACGCTGACCTCCCCCTTGTGCTTTTCCACCGAGCGGCTGCTGCGTAATGAGCGAGTAAGGGCCAATGGAACGCATGTGGATTTTGTCTTCGACCATGTGATGGAGTTTCAAAATGTACATGTAGCCCACTGCAATATCTTGTTCAAACTTCTCTCCGGTGCGCCCATCATAGAGCGCGATACAACCACTCTCGGGAAATCCTGCAGCACGAAGCTCCGCTTTGATCTCGCTATCGGTCGCTCCTGAAAACGGCGGTACGACGGCTTGGTAGCCAAGTTCGTGCGCTGCCATACCCAAGTGAAGCTCGAGAATTTGTCCGAGATTCATACGGCTCGGTACGCCTAAAGGAGTGAGCACTACATCGACCGGAGTCCCATCTGCCATATAGGGCATATCTTCCTCGGGCAAGACTACCGAAATTACTCCTTTGTTGCCATGGCGGCCCGCAAGTTTATCTCCAACAGATATATTGCGCAGCTGCGCCACTTCGATCACTATTTTTTTGATTACGCCGCTTTCGAGCGTGTGCCCCATCTCTCGCGAAAAGACCTTGACGCGGATGACGCGACCGCGTTTGCCGTGATCCATCTTCAGCGACGTATCTTTCACATCACGCGCCTTCTCAGCAAAGATACTGCGCAGCAATCGCTCTTCGGGAGTGAGTTCAGTTTCTCCCTTGGGGGTGATTTTACCGACGAGAATATCGTTCTCCTTGACTTCAGCGCCGACACGAATGATCCCTTCCTCGTCAAGGTCTTTGAGCCGCACTTCACCGACATTGGGGATATCGCGAGTGGTGATTTCAGGACCGAGTTTGGTATCGCGAACGACACAGGTAAACTCGGCAATATAGATCGAAGTAAATTTTGAATCTTTGATGAGGCGCTCCGAGAGGATAACTGCGTCTTCAAAATTCGCACCATTCCACGACATAAAGGCGACGCGCACGTTTTGACCGAGCGCTATTTGCCCTTGGTCGGTGGTGGAAGTGTCAGCAAGTAGTTCCCCTTTCTTTACTTTTTGACCTACGGATACAACTGGACGCTGGTGAAAAACGCTGAAACTGTTGGTGCGCTGAAAATTGACGAGCGAGTAGGTACGCTCCTTGCCGGTCTTGTCGCTCTCGAGAGTAATCGCCATCGCGTCAGCTGCCGTCACTACCCCCGCTTCTTCGGCAATGACGAGTCGTCCTGAATAAGGGGCCGCTGATGCTTCCATGCCAGTCGCTACCAGCGGTGCCTCGGGGTGAATCACCGGCACTGCTTGCTTTTGCATGTTGCTTCCCATCAGTGCACGGTTTGCGTCGTTGTGTTCGAGAAATGGCACCATGGAGGTAGCAACTGAAAACGCCTGGTTGAGCGCAACGTCGATAAATTCGACGTCGCTCTTGGGCACAATACCGGGACTCGTCTTAATACGCGCTTCCACATGGTCAGGGAGATTCCCTTTCTCATCGAGACGCATACCTGCGTGTGCGATAATGTACTTTTCTTCTTCGGCAGCGTTGAGGTAGACAATCTCGTCGGTAATCTTGCCGTGCTTTACCCGCGCATAGGGTGTTTCAATAATGCCAAACTCATTGATACGCGCATAAATGGCGAGGCGCAAGATAAGCCCGATGTTCGGCCCTTCGGGAGTATGGATGGGACATACACGTCCGTAATGAGAAGTGTGCACGTCGCGCACCTCGAGGGTGGCGCGTTCACGGCTCAACCCTCCCGGACCGAGTGCAGAGACGGTGCGGAGCTCTTCGATTTCAGCAAGGATGTTGTCCTGCTGCATGAACTGTGAGAGCTGGTTGGTAGTGAAAAATTCCTTGATGCGAGCCTGCAAAGGGCGCTGGTTGACGACTTGAATGGGAAGCGCATTGGCGGCATCGATCGTCGACATGCGGTCTTGGACATTGCGCTTGATCTGGGTGAAGCCCATGTAGATTTTGGCTTGCAGCATTTCTCCGATGAAGCGGACACGGCGGTTGGCGAGGTTGTCAATATCATCCGCGTTGGCGCCGGGGGTAGTATTGAGCATGATGACGTGGCCTATAATCGTCGCGAGGTCTTCTGCGGAGAGTGTCTTACGTGCCATTTCTTTTTCGTCCATCGGAAGGTCAAAGCGTTTGTTGAAGCGAAACCGTCCCACCGGAGAAAGGTCATAGCGTTCTTCACTGAAAAGCGTGTTGACGAAATCCCGCGCGTTGTCGACATTGGCGAGGTCACCATCACGCAACTTGCGGTAGATTTCGACATAGGCGTCGGATTGGTTTTTTATTGGGTCTTTTTCGATCGCGTGCGCGATGACGCTCTTGGCAGTGTCACCTTTGAACTGACTTTTGATTGCTTCATCACTCGTCAAACCAAGCGCGCGCAAAAGGGTGATCACTGAAAACTTTTTCTTCTTGTCGATGCGAACAAATATCTCTCCTGAAGGATCGGATTCGATCTCAATCCAGACCCCGCGATTGGGGATAATTTTTGCGCCAAAGTAGCGCTTGCCTTTGATGTCGAGCTCGGTGAAAAAGACACCAGACGATCGAGAGAGTTGCGGAATAAGTGAACGCTCAACACCATTGATGATAAACGTGCCGTGTGCAGTCATCAGAGGGATATCGGAGAGGAAAATTTCCTGCTCCTTTTCGCTCCCCGTCTGTTTGTTGGTGAGTTTGATGCGTGCTTTGAGCCCAGTTTCGAGCGAGAGCTTATTTTCCTTGGCATAGTGCTCGTCGTAGGCAGGCGGAACGAGGTGGAATGAGGCAAGGTCGAGCTGGAATTTCTTGCCTGAGTAGTCGTGGATAGGCGTGAACTCCTTAAAGACTTCCTTGAGCCCTTTTTCGATAAGCCAGTTGTAGGAGTCGAGTTGGTGCTGGATAAGATTGGGGAAAGGAACAAGGGGCTCTTTGTGTTTCGTAAAATATTTCTTCGGTCGTGGTCCGTGTACGAGAGTCGATGGTTTACTCATGGGAAGATATATAAAAAAGAAAAAACACCGTCTGCCTCAGGCAGATGGCATGATTGATAAAAAATTGAATAACGACAGAAAAGCGACCGCAACTCTTCCGGAAACTGTAAGGAAGCACAGTGTAGCGTGGCAGGGAAATTTTGTCAAACAAAAAACCCGGAAGTTCCGGGCTTTTGTATGTTATGAGATAACTTCCATTCACCAAACATCACAGGTCGTTCCATCTGCAAAGGTCGTCGGAATCGCGACCTGAGGAACTGGTGTAACTGCGATTGTTTTGACCGGCGGTTTAGGAACTTGAATAACTACTTTTATAGGTGTTTTCAGTATAGTATGTATTTGCTTTCGTATTCCAAGGATCTGCTGATCAAGACTTTCTACGCTTTTTATTACTCGATCTTTTTTCTTTTTAAGAAATCTTTATGTATGTGCAATTTTCTTATTTTTTTTACAAACTACCACATTATATTATTTAAGTCAATAGTCTCCTATTTTTGCTGATTTCGCCTCCATTCTTCTATCTTTTGGCGATGACCTTCGACAAGCACCTTGGGGACACTGTATTTCTTATGGGGCTTGCCTGTAGGAGGCCACATCAAAACCTCTGGTCTGGTATACACGTGTGGGCTCGCTACCCTACTCTCTTCCAGCGACTCACCCTTCCCGAGCACACCGGGAATCTGCCGTGCAACGGCATCAGTCATCACAAGCGCCGCGAGCTCGCCGCCGGTGATCGTGTACTCCCCGATCGAATATTCGTCGGCGTGCAAGACTTTCCGCACGCGATCATCGACGCCTTCGTAACGGCCGCAAATGAATACGATGTCGGAATACTGTTTTGCCCACTTCTTCGCCACTGCATTTGTGAATGCTTTTCCCGAAGGGGAAAGCATTACTACTTTCAACTTTCCACTTTCAACTTTCAACTTGCCGAACCCACGCAGTATGGGTTCCGGCGTCATCACCATTCCCGGCCCACCACCATACGGACGGTCATCGGTTTTCCTATGTTTGTCACGTGAATAGTCGCGAATGTTTTTCACGTCGAAGCTGATCAATTTCTTCTCGCTCGCGCGCTTCAACATACTCTCGCCTATATACGGCTCGATCAGATTCGGAAAAATAGTGAGGAAGTGAAATCGCATAAATCAGCTAGTAGTAGATAGATAGTAGTAAGTAGTAAGCAGAAAGTCAAAAAACGGGCTTCCTATAAATTGAAAGCCCGCCAACCAATTAAAGCCTATATACAAAGTCCTTCGCGAGGGAAGCCGAATGCAACCGCTCAATTTTCCAATAAATTGATTAAAACTAAGAAACTTCTTTGTACTAAGAAATAAAGGAGTTTTTTCTATTTACTACTAGCTATTTCCTACCTACTCAATTCTAGAGATCTTTCAAATCTGCCATCGCGTCGTCGAGGTTGGCGACGTCGGGTTGCTTCTGGTAACCTTCTGGTTCGTTGATCTTGAGGTTGACGCGGGCGTTGTTTTTCATCCCGACGACGCGCAGGAGCGTGCGGATCGCCTTTGCAGTGTTGCCAGAGCGACCGATGATTTTGCCCATATCAGCTTGATTGACGGAGAGCGTGAGGAGGACTCCCATTTCATCGACCGAGCGATCAATGGCGACATCCTGCGGATTATCGACGAGTGCTTTTATTACCATTTCAAGAAATTCTTTGTCAGACATAGGATGCAATACTGTGAATTATCTAATCTAATACACATCCAGTATAGCAGTATTACATCCGAGTTAAAAGTTCATAAAGTGAAAAGCAAAGACCTCGCCAGATTCGCTCTCTGTAAACTTAATAACTCCCGCCTTTACAAACTTTTTACTTCTTCTTGAGTTCTTTAATTTACCACACGAGCGAAGTAGTGTTCTGAGAAATGCCTTGCGCAGGACGACTGGTCCGAGCAGAGAAATCCGCCAGCAGGCGGATATTCGTGCAGTATATATGGCCCTTTTTTGTGTTCCTTTAAGCTTTCTTTTTCAGTTCTTTGCGCTTCTGGGTAGGCGCTTTGCGAGAGAGGACGTTCTTTTTCTTGTCCTTAATAATCCCTTCCTTGACGAGCATGTTGTGTGCTGTTGGAGACACTTGCACTCCTTGTCCGAGCCAATAGGTGATACGATCGGCCTTAAAGGCAACTGTGTCGTTTTTGACCGTATGTGTGCCAAGAATCTCAAGAAATTTGCCGCTCTGCGCCGCGTTCTTGCGTTCAGTCACCACGAGGCGAAATGCGGGTTCATTCTTGCGACCGATGCGTTGTAGTCTGATGGTTAGCATGCAGGCGTTATCATAGCAGAAATAAAAAAAGCGTCAAATATGACGCCTCATTTTTTTAAAGTTTTTGCCAACCCAGCTCTAATAACTTGTTATCAATACCTTCCCGCCATGCATGGCCTTCTTCGAGATCTATAACTCCCCAGACACTTATTTTTTTGTCGGTCCTTTCTCCCAAGTCTTGTCGTACTTGCTCAACAACAAAAGTACAGAGGTCAATGGTGAGAATTGTTCCAACAGCAGGAACAGCATCAACTAACATCGTTTTAGAATACGTTCCAATTGGAAGTTGTTTTTCTGTGTGTAAGAAGTAAGTAACACTTATCTTACCTTTTGGAACCTTAATGTTAGATACAATTAAACATACTCCGGTAATCGCAAAGAAAACTCCAACAGCTAATAAGCGTTGTTCAAATTCTTGTATCGTATTTGCTTTGATTAAAAATGGGATAGAGACAAAGAGCGGAATTATTAAAAGCATTATTACGTGAACCTTCTTCATCAGACTTTTCTTTTATTTCTACTCCTTTCAAAATAAATGTCAAATAGCAAAAATTGTGCTAGAGTGTGCCCATGGAAAATCTCTCTGTCGGTGCCACATTTGAAGGCTCGATCAATATTTCTACCAAAGGCATCGGCTACGTCCGTATCAGAGACCTCGGCACTTCTATCGAAATCCCGCGCGAAGCGCTCAATCGCGCCTTTCATGGCGACACCGTCAAGGTGGAAGTAACCGATCTCCCAAATGCAGCGCACGACAACCCATATGGCAAAGTCACCGACATTACTCGCCGCGCAAAGATCGGTTATTCGGGAACACTCTCTTTCGAAGAAGGCACTCATTGCATTGTCACCAACGACGGGCGTATGTACACACCGATTGTGATTCCTTCGGATAAGCTTTCGGGTGCAACGCAGGGAGACAAAGTGTTTTGTGCGATTACTGATTGGCCGGACCCCATGAGCGCACCCACTGGCGAGGTAGTGAAAGTGCTCGGCAAACCGCTCGAGAACAATGCGGAGATGCTCTCGCTCGCGCTCGAAAAAGGTTTTGATAGCGACTACCCACCGGCAGTCATTGCAGAAGCACATGCGATCAGCGAACGCGGCATCACTGAAGAGGAGAAGTCCAATCGCCGCGATTTCAGACGTATCGCCACTTTCACCATCGATCCAGAGGATGCAAAGGACTTCGACGATGCAATCTCCGTACAATTTCTCGATGGGGGGAAAATTGAAATCGGCGTTCACATTGCGGATGTCAGTCACTACGTCGTGCCGGGCAGCGCACTCGACACCGAGGCTTACCGCCGCGCGACAAGCGTGTACCTCGTCGACCGTACGATCCCGATGCTCCCCGAAGCACTCTCCAACGATCTCTGTTCACTCAATCCCGACGTCGACCGCCTTACCATGAGCGCGGTGTTCATTTTCGATAAAGCTATGAAGGTCGTGGATGAGTGGTATGGGAGAACCGTTATTCGCTCAGCGCAGCGCTTCACCTACGAGAGCGCGCAGCACGTCCTCGATACAAAGAATGGTCCATTCCTGAAAGAACTAGAAGTGGCACTTGCAATAGCAGCGTATCTCGAAAAGAAACGCTTCGAAGACGGCGCGATGATGCTCGACACCGAGGAAGTGAAGTTCAAGCTCGATGCAAACGGTGTCCCTCTTTCGGCATACATCAAAGAGCGCGGCCCAACACACCACATGATCGAAGAGTTGATGCTCCTTGCAAATAGAAAAGTCGCCGAATTCATCGCGCGTGGCGACAAAAAAAACGAGCGCATTTTCGTCTACCGCGTCCACGATGCACCTGATCCAGAACGCATGGAAGACCTGCGTGTGTTCCTGCGGCGCATGGGACACGACCTGCCGGTCGATGATGATGGCATCATCCCCGCACGTGCGCTCAACTCGCTCGTCACTTCTCTTGAGGGCAAACCCGAAAAAGAGACCATCCAGACCGCGATCGTCCGATCCATGGCAAAAGCGCTCTACTCGACCAAAAACATCGGTCACTACGGGCTTGCGTTTGCTTTTTATACACACTTTACTTCCCCCATCCGCCGCTACCCTGATACTGTCGTGCATCGGCTCCTCACGGAATACCTCGCGAATGGTCACATTCCAAAAGAGTTGTGGGAATATTACGATCGCGTGTGCGTGCATGCTTCGCAACGCGAAAAAGAAGCTGCCGATGCTGAGCGCGCTTCTATCAAGTACAAGCAGGTAGAGTACATGAGCACGCGCGTCGGCCAGCGCTTCGACGGTATCGTGACCGGTGTCTCACCCAGCGGCCTCTTTGTCGAAGAAAAGGAGACAAAGTGTGAAGGCATGGTGCGCCTGCGCGACATTGGCAACGATTATTTTGAATACAACGAAAAAGAACTCGCCATCGTCGGGCGCCGCACCCGCAAGGCGTATCGCATCGGGGATACCGTACAATTCAAGGTCACTAATGCTGACATGAACAAACGTCTGCTCGATTATGCACTGGTATAAGGCATGAAAAAATTTCTTCTCGCCGTTACGACGGGTACCGCCATAACGTTATCCATCGTATGGACGCGCCACATACTTTCTGCGGAGGCGCCGCTCATTCCCTCTGCACACGAACCTTCCACCATCACCATCGGTTGGGTTGGCGACATGGTGCCGAGCGATGATGCAACGTACAACACATCAGTCTTTGCGAATGTGCAGGGATTACTAGAGCAACCGGATCTCATGATCGGAAACCTCGAAGGAACGTTTGCCGATAGTGACCGCACGAGCAAGTGTCTCGCACCAGTACCCTCCTGTTTTGCATTCCGCGGAGACCCAGCGTTTGCAACTGCACTCAAAGATGCGGGGTTTGATTTGGTCTCGCTCGTCAACAACCATTCTTTTGACTACGGCAAAGACGGACTTACCGATACCGAAGCGGTGCTCGATGCGGCAGACATTCCCTATATTTCTCCGACAAAAACAACTGCAAGTATTGTCGTGAAAGGCAAACGCATCGGCATCCTCGGATTATCATTTACTGATGGTGACATCAAAACTTATGCATACATTCAAAAACAAGCGGCAGAGTTAAAAGCGACAAATGACTTCGTCATCGTGATATTCCATGGCGGAGCAGAAGGTGCTGACAAGACCGCAGTCACAGGCGCCGAAGAATTCCAAGGATCCGAAGATCGCGGCAATGTGGAGCTCGCCGCGCACACTGCTATCAATGCAGGAGCCGACGTCGTGCTAGGCTCGGGCCCGCATGTGCTGCGCAAAATAGAACAGTATAAAAATGGACTCATCGCCTATTCGCTCGGCAACTTCGAGGGCGGTGACGGTGAACTCGATACGAGCGGCATTCTCGGCGACAGCGGTATCATCATGGTCACTCTCACACCGGACGCTGCACCGACCCATACGTTCACCTCCATCCACCTCTCCCCAAACGGTATCCCTTTCCCCGATCCCACTGACACTGGAAAAAACCTTGTTGAAAACCTGAGCAAAATAAAATAGCCCCCCTGCAGGAGCTATATTTCTTTTAGGTATAAATCTTATCCAAGAGTTTTAGAAGCAATTCTTCTTCATAATCATATTTTAAAATGCGATTATCTAAAGAAATTATTGCTCTATCATTTTTTTCGTAGAGACCTTTATATGGTTTTTCTTTGGATGTATTTCCATTAAGATAAGCCATGGCCACCCTCATATCCTCTATGAGGATCTTCCTTTTCTTTCGGTTAAGCAATAACGCTCTACGCCTGATGAGGTTGAGTCGTTTGTGTGCAAGCTCCGAAACAATTGAGTTTTTCACAAGCCGCATAAACTTGGGAAAAGCAAAGTAAGCTGCCACGCCAAGAACAGCAACAATTACACCAGCTCTTATATGGTGAACTAACAAAAAACTACCAACCATTGTTCCTATAAAAGCTCCGTAAAGGAGAAAGAATATTACGAGTGCTTTGCGTTCAACACGTTTATCTATTGATTTTTTAATTTTCATGGAAATGTTTTTTCTTCACTCTACTTGATAGAAAGTTTTAGTCAAGCAAGCAAAAATCCGGCAGATCGCCGGATTTCGATAGAGAAAATTAGTATCCCATGTCTTGCGGCATAGTGGCAGGTGCTTTTTCTTTTTCAGGTTCATCCGCAATGGCGACAGAAGTCGTGAGGAGGATGCCG
>DASZOX010000036.1:0-52730 GCA_035550535.1 Minisyncoccota bacterium | reverse complement strand
GTATATGGTGTTTTTGCTCTCGTTTTGGATCGGGGGTGTCGTGGGGCTTTTTCTCATTGCGCTCAGTCGCAAGTATCGGCTCAAAAGTCAGATACCGTTCGCGCCATTTCTGATAATCGCAGCGGCTATTGTCGGGTTGTGGGGGATTACGCTTGCAACTTTTTTCCCAATGATATGAGAAAACTCCTTTCACCATTCTCCTTTCACCATTCTCCTCGCTGGCAGGCGCAGCAGGAGGGCACCCCACTAGGGGCTGGGTTCACGCTTATCGAGATGCTCGTGGTGGTCGCTATCATCGCGATTATTTCAAGCGTGGTATTGTTCAACTACTCCGATTTCAGCACCAATGTATCAGTGCGCAATCTCGCACAAGAAGTCGCCTTGAGTGTCCGTAAGGCACAGGTGTATGCGACCAGTGTGCGCACTCTCGACGGTACCCAGAATCTTTCGAGCAAAACGTTCCCCGGATATGGAATTAGCTTCTCAAATTATGCACAGACGACTGATTCGAACGCCAAGGCAACACCTTCCAATCGACAATTTATTATCTTTGCCGACAATTTTTCTTCCTCGCAAGACCCTTCTTATGGTGTGTACAACCAAAGCGATAGCGACGAGTGTGGCACCGTAACAACTGACAATGAATGTCTGGAAAGTGTGGCCATTACTACCGCAGATAAGGTGAGCGATATATGTGTCCAGTATAACAATACAAGTACTGAGACTTGTCTCCCACCAGGGAGTCGTATTGATATCAGCTTCGATCGTCCCAACCCTGACGCACTTCTCTGCTCGTTTTCGTCTGGCAAACGCTGTGATATTTCGTATGCAAAGATTGTCCTTCAGTCAGCTAAAGGGCTCGAGCGCACAGTAGAAATATGGAATACAGGGCAAATCAGCGTGCAATAAGGAATAAAAAGTTATAAAGTTTGTAGGTACAAAGAAATGCAACGCAAAGAAAACAAGAAAATACCCTCAACTTTTCCGCAGGACGGCTTCACGCTCATTGAGCTCATGGTATCGCTCACGCTCTTTGTGATCGTGGTACTCGCGCTTATCGGCTCGCTCTACACAGTCAACGATGCTTCTCATCGAGTGCAAGCGATGCGCAACGTCATGGATAACCTCAACTTTGCCATTGAATCAATGAGCCGCACTATTCGCACAGGGACTGACATCACGTGTGGAACGACACCACATACTAATTGCTCGATTGCAGCTACACAGGGGAATGCGGAAATCTCACTCAATAGTACCCTCGGAGAAAACAAACATGTCGAATATCGTTGGGTCAAGATAAATGGGAAAGGAGTTATCCAGGTCGAAAAAAGTGATCTCGACGGCAGCAATTCGACTGGGTGGGAAGCCATCACGGCTCCTGAGGTTGATATCCAGAATTTCAATTTCTATGTCGATGGTGCATTGCCGGGTGACGGCAAACAACCAAGTGTTATCATAAGGATACAGGGAGTCGCGAGTGTACCAGATGGGACGTTGCTCCCGTTTGCAGTGCAGACTTATCTCTCACAGCGCACGCCCGAGGCGCAACCGTAATGTATATGAAAAAATTATTTTCAATGTGCAATGTACGATGTGTAACTTGTCCACAGGACGGCTTCACGCTGGTAGAGACGTTGGTTGCTATATTCATTCTCGCGCTTGCGATCGCCGCACTCCTTACGCTTACCGCCGGCGGCTATTTCTCAATCCGTTATTCCAAAAATGATATCGTCGCGACCAACCTCCTCCAAGAATCCCTCGAATACATCAGAAATACGCGAGACACTGCAGCGCAACAACCAGGGCAAACATGGGATGGGTGGTTTAGCACCTATAGCGCGTGTGATGCGACAAATAACTCAAAGGCAAGTTGTATAATCAATCCGTATGCACAGAGTGATAGCGATCATGTCAAGGCATGTTCGGGCACCAACCCTTTGAAAGGGTGCACACCGCTCTCTTACTATGCAGATGTCGGCATGTATGGGTATGCCCCCGGTGATGTGCATTCGTCATCTCCCGCCTCTCCGACGTCATTTGTACGCTACATTACGATGCGAACGATAACGACAAAAGCCGGTGATCCAGAGCTTCTGGTGACTGCGACGATTGGCTGGCTCAATGGTACGAGTCCCAAGAGCGAACAGCAATCTATTATTCTTACTAAGTGGAATTTACCATGAAGCACTTCCTTTTCCATTTACATACGCTGCGCGGCCGCGGTGACACCGACGTCGGTTTCGTCATGCTCTTTACGGTGCTCATCGTGAGTCTCATCTTGACCCTTGCACTCGGCATCTCCGATATCACGCTCAAGCAGAGCATTCTCTCGGGGCTTGCGAAGGATTCTGGCATCGCCTTTTATCAAGCCGATACCGCGGTCGAGTGTGGCATGTACGAAGATACGACGCTCGGCGCATTCCCTTATAATGCGACGGTCAACACTGGTTCGTCGACCGACGTACCTCAAACATTTTATTGTGGTGATACATTGATGCAGTTGGGGCAATCGGCGCCAAATTACTTCGAATACGATCCGCAGGGTGTCGAGCCCAATGTACCCTGTTTTTCTATCGTTTTTGACAAATCAAATCCAGATACTCTTTTTCGTGTCGATGGACTCGGACTTAGTCGCTGCGGAGCAAACCCCAAGCAAGTCGAACGCACCCTTGAAGTAAAATACTGATGCGCTACAGTAGAAGCATGGAGGACGAGCAAGAGACGGTGCAAGAGAGCATGAAGAAGCTTCGCGAAGAGATAGCGAAGTATGCGGCGGCTTACTACGAGCGCGACGCACCCCTCGTTTCTGATGCGGTGTACGATTCGCTTGTCCAAGAGCTCAAAGCACTCGACGATGCGTACCCCGCCTATGCCGATCTCAATTTTGTCATCTATCGGGTGGGAGGAGCGCCGCTGCCGGCGTTTTCAAAGGTGACCCATCGCACGCGCATGCTTTCGCTCAACGATGCGTTTTCGTACGAAGAAGTACGCGCATGGGAAACACGTATCAGCAAACTCTTGGGGGCAACTCCTTTTCATTATTTTTGTGAACTCAAGCTCGATGGGTTGGCGGTTTCGCTTGTCTACGAAAAGGGAGTGTTGGTTCGAGGGGCTACGCGCGGCGATGGCCTCGTCGGCGAGGACGTGACGCACAACATCAAAACCATTGCTTCCATTCCGCTCGTACTTTCCAAGCCACTGCAGCTTGAGGTGCGCGGCGAAGTGGTCATGAGCAAAACGACGCTTGCCGCGCTCAATAAAAAATATACGAGAGAAGGTAAAGCACTTCTTGCCAATACGCGCAATGCAGCAGCCGGAAGTTTGCGCCAACTCGACCCGCGTATCACCCGTGAGCGGGGACTTGATTTTTTTGCGTGGGATGGCCTTACTGACGAACCGATCGCACTCCATTCGGATATGCATGCCCTCCTGCGTGAACTTGGGTTTATGGTCGCCCCCCATGAAGCGATCGCTCGCACTACCGAGGACGTGGAGCAGGTGCTTTCGTCGGTTGAGCACATTCGGGATACATTTTCATACGGCACTGATGGCGTGGTGATACAAGTAAACGAGCTCGCCCTGCACGAGCGGCTCGGGGTGGTGGGCAAAGCGCCACGCTATGCGCTCGCGTACAAATATGCTGCAGAGCAGGCGACGACGCACATTACTGCTATCACGGTCAACGTCGGTCGCACCGGAGTGCTCACCCCGCTTGCGCACTTCACCCCGACGTTGGTTGCCGGTTCGAAAGTGTCAAAGGCGACACTCCACAATCTGGATCAGATCAAGCGACTTGGAGTAAAAATCGGTGACACTGTGGTGATCCAAAAAGCGGGTGATGTGATCCCGGAGGTCGTGGAGGTATTGAAAAACTTGCGCACGGGGAAAGAAATATCGTTTTCGATGCCGAAACGCTGTCCGGTCTGCAAAACACTGGTCGTGCAAAAAGAAGGAGTCAGCGGAACGGCAAGTGTGGCGTACTACTGTCCCAACGCTGATTGTCCGGCAAAAAAGACGCGCAACATTATCCACTTCGTCAGTACAATCGGTATTTACGAGATCGGGCCAAAGATCGTGAAGCGACTGCAAGACGAAGGACTCATCAGTGACGCGGCGGACATCTTCGCACTTACCGAAGCGGACCTCTCGGGGCTTGAGCGCTTTGGAGAAAAGAGTGCGCAAAATATTATTTCGGCGATCAATGCGGTACGACATCCAGAGCTTGCGACATTTATCACGAGCCTCGGGATTCAAAATGTCGGGAGCGAAACCGCGCGCGATCTCGCGCTTCATTTTGGGACATTTGAGAAATTTTGGGCGGCTTCTGCTGTAGACTTTGATGCGATACCAAACATTGGCCCCGGGGTTACCAAGTCGCTCGTTGACTTCCGCAGGGATGAAGCGAACCAGCATTTTGTCGAAAAGTTATTTGAAAACGGTGTCACACCAAAGCGTGTCGGCAAGAAAAAAGAAGGTGTGTTTTCCGGCAAAACGTTCGTCCTTACCGGCACGTTGCCGACGCTCTCGCGCGACGAAGCGAAACAACTTATTCAAAACGCTGGCGGCAAAGTCTCCGGATCCGTCTCAAAAAAAACCGATTATGTCCTCGCGGGAGGCGATCCGGGCAGCAAGTATGACGACGCCGAAAAGCTCGGCATACAGATAATCGATGAAAAAGCATTCCTCAACATGGTGAAGTAAAAAATCGGTGCGTGTCAAAATATGCCGAAATGAGTTATTCTGCTATAGTTAGCTTATGTTGGATGCAGAAGCACTCAAAAAGCTCGCTGATTTGGCGCGCATTTCGATAGACGAAGACGAGCTCGCGACGCTCGGGGGTGAACTCGATGCGATGGTCGCCTTTGTTGGCGTTGTTCAGTCACGAGAAGGTGAGAGCGGAGAGTCAATCCTCGACAAAGAGAACGTCTTTCGCGATGATGCAGTCGCACCGCTTGTGAGTGAGTACGACCTTATTGAAGCTGCACCGCTCCATCGCGATCACTACGTCGAGGTTCCCAAAGTAATCGAATAACCTATGCGCGACTCTATCGAAACATTGCACAAAAAAATAATCAGTCGCGAAATTGGTATCCGTGCGCTCGTAGATGACTACGTGATGCGCGCTGCTGCTGACACCTATAATGTATTTCGCGAGCTCTACGATGATGTTGCTGAGCAAATCACGCATGCAGAGGGTATGCTCGACGGTGGCGGGACAACCATCCTCACAGGAATCCCTATCGCCATCAAAGACAACATACTCTTTGCCGGACATCGAGCGGGATCTTCTTCAAACATACTCGAAGGCTATGTCGCAAGCTACGACGCGACAGTGATCGCACAGCTCAAAAAAATGGGCGCGATCATTATTGGCAGGACCAACATGGATGAATTTGCTATGGGCTCGAGTACCGAAAATTCAGCATACGGTGTCACCCACAATCCACTCGATCCCACGCGTGTCCCCGGCGGCTCTTCTGGAGGCAGTGCTGCGGCGGTCGCGGCGAATTATGCAGTCGTCTCTCTTGGAAGTGATACTGGTGGGTCGATCAGGCAACCGGCAGCATTTTGCGGACTCGTAGGACTGTATCCGACGTACGGATCAGTGAGCCGTCACGGGCTCATGGCACTTGCTTCCTCACTGGATAGTATTGGTCCATTTGCACACTCTGTTGCCGACGTGCGCATTCTCTACGAGGCGATTGCCTCGCATGAAGCGCTCGACAGTACTTCTCTTGAGAAAAAGAATACTCCTCCAGCACCGCTCAAGAAACGTCTTGCTCTCCCGCGCGGTATATTCGACCAAGGTGGGTGCGACAAAGCAGTCCAAGAAAACTTTGCGCAGCGTGTAGCCGAGTTCAAAAAAGAAGGTTTCGTCGTAGAAGAAGTGGACCTTCCGCATTTTGGTGATGCACTCGCAGTCTACTACATCATCATGACCGCGGAAGCGTCGTCAAATCTCGCACGTTTTGATGGGGTGCGCTATGGTCCGCGCGAAGCGGGAGAGACCATGCACGCGCTCTACGGTGCGACTCGTGGAGCGCGCTTCGGCAAAGAGGTGCGACGGCGCATACTACTCGGTACCTATGTCCTTTCGCACGGCTACTACGATGCGTTTTATACAAAAGCCGTTGCACTTCGCGGGCTCATTCGCCGCGAGCTTGAAGCAGTCCTTACCGATTATGATGCAATCATAACTCCCACTACTCCTACGACCGCTTTTGAGATCGGAGAAAAGGTGAAAGATCCGGTCGCCATGTATCTTTCAGATCTCTTCACGGTGCCGGCAAACATTGCGCAGCACCCTGCGCTCTCAGTCCCCAGCGGTGTGGATGAAAAAGGGCTTCCAATCGGATTTCAATTCATTGGTGCGCGGCACAGTGAGGAAACCCTCTTTGCACTTGGCGAAGTGCTTGAGCGCGTGCGCGACCAGAAATTGTAAATATGAGATAATAGAGAGGTGCAATCAACCGCTATTCCACAACCGGTGTTCCTCAACGTTGAGTTCATTTTTTCGTGGCTGTGGGGACATCTCTCGTGGCTCTTCACGCTCAAATTTTTATCCTTTCTCTATTTTTTCGTTACGCTCTTGATTGTCGTTGGGATCACTGTTGCTATCTATAGTTTGGTGCGCCTTTATGAAATAAAGCAAGAGGAAAAAAAGGAAACGGTAAAGGAAAAAGAAGCGAGTGCTTTGGTGCACGAAACCCAGAGTGGTGTACCGCTTACGATGACGGGAGTACCCGACGCCTTGCGTGAGGGAGTGCTCCCCGTCAATGAAACATGGGAGAACATCAGGAGCAAGCTTCTTTCCGATAGTCCGAGCGATTGGCGACTCGCCATCATCGAGGCCGATATTTATTTGGATCGGTTGCTCGATCGCAAAGGATACCCGGGGGATACCTTGGGAGACAAACTCAAACAACTGCCGCCCGGCGCGCTTCCATCGTTGCAGATCGCATGGGAAGCGCACAAAGTGCGTAACCGCATCGCCCATGAAGGCACGTCGTTTACTATCACGATGCCCGAAGCGCGTCGGGTGCTGTCATACTACGAAATCATCTTTCGCGACCTCGGCGCGATCGAATAGCAATGCAAAAGTGTTGCGGGGCCCGGAGTCGAACCGAGGTCTTAAGGTTATGAGCCTTACGAGATGCCGCTTCTCTACCCCGCGGCATACTTAGATGTATAGCAGCTATCATACACAATCGCTTCTTACTCTGCAAGGAAATTTGAGTTTGGTCCATAATGTGCTATATTTTTTGCACTCGGATACGTTTGTCGGCGTAGCTCAGTCGGTTAGAGCGTGGGACTCATAAGCCCAAGGTCGGTGGTTCGATTCCACCCGCCGACACCCTGCCGCAAGGCAGCACATGCAATAGTGAGAAATATTGCGGACGTAGCTCAACTGGTTAGAGCACCCGCCTGTCACGCGGGAGGTTACGGGTTCAAGTCCCGCCGTTCGCGCAAAACCAAAAATCCATGGATTACTTTCCATGGATTTTTGGTTTCTGTTTCGATAAGGAGCACGATAACTGCTTATCGTGCGTCGGGGTCTTGAACACCGCAGCGATGTTTTTTCAACAGAAAAAATGAGCGAGGTGGTGCCCAGAGCTTGGATTGCTGACTGAGCAATCCAAGACTCGCGGGCGAGTCCCGCCGTTCGCGCACCACATAAAGGCTTTTCTCTATATTTTGAGGGGTCCAAGATAATTCTTACAAACCGACAGCTCCTGCTGGAGGATGTTGAAATGCTATACTCCATGCATAATATGAACCTACGGACTATAATCTTTATCGTTGCACTCCTGTTGTTCGTCGGTACTCCTACTTTTGCCGCAGACACGACACCGCCGTCGCTCACTGCAAAAGCGTACGCTGTCTATGGATGGAAAAATGGTGTTCCGACACCGCTCTATGTCAAAAATGAAAATACGCTCTATCCCGTAGCAAGCATCACGAAACTCATCACTGCAAAAGCGGTCGAAGCGCTCTATCCAAGCTACATGCTCTTTGCGATGACGCCGACAACACTCGCGACCGATGGTTCGATCAAAGGAATGGTCGCGCGGTCGCAATTTACGCGTGATGATCTCTTGAAGGCATTGCTCATTCCTTCGAGCAATGATGCCGCGATGGCCTTTATGGATCCGGTAGGGCAGAAAAAATTTCTCGCGACGATGAACACCATTTTACACGAAGAGAAGTACACGACGACATCGTTTGTGAATCCCTCGGGGCTCGATCCGACGAGCAAAAAAATTGCTCCCAACCGTCTCACACCCTATCATATCTCAGCGCTCTTGAGTGATATCTATCAACATGATCCGGTACTTACCGCCATCATGGGTGAGGCCGATGCGACCATCACTGACCTTTATCATCACACGACGATCACGCTCCGCCAGTCTGACGGGCTCTACCTCGATGACACGTACAAAGGCAGGGTGATTATAGGAAAAACGGGGTTCACCAACCTCGCCGGACAAAATCTCGCCTTTATTACCCAGGGCAATGACACGTATGACTACATTACTATTGTGGTTATGCATTCAAAGGATCGCGTCAAAGATTCAGAAAAAGTGCTCGACTGGCTCGACGCGCTGCAGCAGCCCGCGTATGGCGGTTAAGTACGGTATTATTGCATGATACAGCATTCTTGGAATCTTACACCGAAAGAAGCCATCGCTCTTCAGAAGCGTCTGCGAACAACATTACGGTTCACTCCGCTCACTCGTACGCCTGCGTTCGTCGCCGGAGCCGATGTTTCGATCGATCGTGGTGGTGACAAGAGCTACGCAGGAATTATTGTCCTCTCGTATCCGGCTCTAGAAACCGTCACCTATGCCGTGGCTGCGTCGCCGCTCTCGTTTCCTTATATTCCGGGACTCCTTTCGTTTCGCGAAATCCCCTCTCTCATGAAATGTTGGGAAGCGCTATCAATCAAGCCCGATGTCGTCATGGTTGACGGGCAGGGGATTGCGCATCCTCGGCACATGGGTATTGCTTCCCACCTCGGGCTTTTGATTACTACACCGACTATTGGCGTCGCTAAAAGCAGATTGTATGGAAACTACACACTGCCCACAGTAGTGGGGACATGGAATACGCTCCTTGATCCGGTCGATGGTGAACCTATCGGCGTCGCGTTGAAAAGCAAAGCTCGATCACATCCACTCATTATTTCACCAGGGCACCTTATCACTCTCACCGACGCGCTCGCCCTCGTGCGCACGACGCTTGCCGGCTATCGCCTCCCCGAGCCCACACGGCGCGCCCATATACTCGTCAACGACTTTCGTCGGGGAACAATTCCTGCACAGTATTGACAGCTGTTGTTGAATCTGGTAGCATAAGCGAATTATAAAACAACTTATTGTGTTATTGACTCCTCAGTCACGGTGACACAGTAGAGGAATCAATACATACAATATGACCCCCTTTTCTACCCCCCGGACTTCGGGCCATCGTCGCCCGTCTCTGCGCTCGCCACAGCGTCGTGGTAGCTATCGTGCTCCGGCGCCGCGCGGACATCAGCACTTTGGCGGCTATCGCGGACGCACTTCCCAGCGCAGTGCCCGCCGCCGCCCCACCATGCAGACTATTGATGAGCGACGCTTCATCAACAAAGCCACTGCTTCAGAAGAAGCAGCGTATGTGCCGGCGCACCGCTTCAGCGATTTCAATATTCATGGACAGCTTGCAAAAAACCTTACTGCCAGAGGGCTGATCCATCCGTCGCCGATCCAAGACCAAGCGATTCCCATCGCGCTTACTGGTCGCGATGTCATTGGCATTGCAGCTACCGGGACCGGCAAAACAGCGGCATTCCTTATCCCTATTATCAATGCTTTTGTTGACGACCGGATGCATCAGGCGCTTGTCCTCGCACCGACGCGCGAACTTGCCCAACAGATCGAGCAGGAGTTTCGCGCCTTCACTTCAGGCATGCGCCTCTTTAGTGTTGCAGTGGTGGGGGGGCTCCCGATCAATCGTCAGATCAAAGAATTGCGACTCGGTGTGCACATCGTCATTGGTACCCCGGGACGTGTGAAGGACTTGATCGAGCGAGGTGCACTCGATATTAGCAATTTCAGTACAGTGGTGCTTGATGAAGCAGACCGCATGCTCGATATGGGATTTATCGACGACATGCGAGTGATTCTTGGCAAGATGCCCAAAGAAAAGCATGGTATGTTTTTCTCAGCCACCTTTTCTCCCGAGATCAAGGCGCTCTGCAGCGACTTTCTCCGCGATCCATTTACCGTCTCGGTAAAGACGCGCGATACAGCGGCAAGCGTGGACCAAGATGTCGTGCGTGTGTCGCCCGGACAAACCAAAATCAATTTGCTCGAAGGTATATTGAGCAAACCTGAGGTTACTCGTGCCCTTATCTTTCGCGAGACCAAGCGGCACACTGATGAACTCGCGCGCACGCTTCGTGCAAAAGGATTCAAAGTGCAAGCGCTCCATGGCGATATGCGCGTGCGCGAGCGTGCTCGTGCTGTCGACGGACTCAAAAGGGGGCTCATCCAAGCAGTCATTGCGACCGATGTTGCGGCGCGCGGTATCGATATCCCTGATGTCAGCCACGTGATCAACTACGATATCCCTTCAACATACGAAACATACATTCATCGCATCGGTCGCACCGGCCGTGCAGACAAAAAGGGAATAGCACTTACCTTTGTCTCATGAGACACATAGAAAAAGCTTTGTGGTATCATATGCCACATGCCGAGATAGCTCAGTTGGTAGAGCACACCCATGGTAAGGGTGAGGTCCCGAGTTCGATCCTCGGTCTCGGCTCCAAAAAGTTGACTCTTTTGCGATTTTTTTATATAAAGAAAGCCAATGTAATTTAATTTTTTGTACACCGTTTAAAATTAAAAAAGTTTATGAGTAAGTCACCCGTTTATCTTGGAGGAAAAAATTACAATGGTATTAGAAATACCGAAGGTTGGGAACATCTGGATACGACAGAACGAGCGTCAAAGATTGTTCGAACAAAGTTATCAAAAGATGACGATATTGATGATTTTGCTGAGGAAACTGAATTCGAGGATGTCCACCAACGCCTCAAAGACGCCGACGAAATGAACGAGGGAAATTATTAAAAAACAGACAAGGCCGCTCTTTTTGTAGAGCGGCTTCATTTTTTGCACGTTTTGTCGTATAATGCAGCCTCAATTTATTTATATGGAAATCAGAAACATCGCTATCATTGCCCACGTTGACCACGGCAAAACGACGCTCACCGACAAGATGCTCGCCTTTTGTGGTGCGCTTACCGAAGGCGCGTCCATGGACTCCAACGACCTTGAGCGCGAGCGTGGTATCACTATTTATGCAAAAAATACCGCTGTCATGTATCCTTCGGCAAGCTCAGGACGTCCCGCAACTAAAATAAACATCGTCGATACACCAGGACACGCCGATTTTGGCAGCGAAGTAGAACGCGTGTTGCGCAGCATCGACTCGGTGCTGTTGGTAGTCGACGCGCAAGAAGGGCCTATGCCCCAGACGCGCTTCGTGCTCAAAAAGTCGCTCGAACTTGGCCTCAAACCCATTGTCGTCATCAACAAGATCGATAAACCCGGTGCAAACATTCCTCATACCCACGATGCGGTGCTCGAACTCTTCCTCGAACTTGGCGCTACTGATGAGCAAGCAGATTTCACGACGGTGTACGCGATCGGTCGCGACGGTGTCGCGCTGCGCCACCCCGAAGATGAACGCAAAGACCTTACTCCACTGTTTGAAACTATTCTTGAGAAGGTGCCTGTTGCTGCCAACGACACGACGAAGCCGTTTCGCATGCAGGCGTTCAATCTTGCCTACGACAACTTCCTCGGACGACTTGCCGTCGGCCGCGTGTACGAAGGTGTCGCAAAGCTCGGCGATAGTGTCTTTGTCAAAACCCATACGGGGGATGTGCGCACGGGCAAAATCACGAAACTTTTTTCGTTCCTCGGGATGCAGCGACAGGAAGTGACTGAAGCACAAGCAGGGGATATCGTCATGGTTGCAGGTATCCCTGATATTTTCATCGGAGAGACGATCACGACTGACAAAGAGGCGGTGCTGCTTCCCGCGATTCATATCGACGAGCCGACCATCGTGCTCGATTTTCTCGTCAACAATTCACCATTCGCCGGACGCGAAGGGAAATTTGTCACATCGCGTCAATTGCGCGAGCGGCTTGAACGCGAATTGGAGATAAACGTTGGGCTCAAGGTTGATTTCACCCCAGACCCGAGTCGCATCGCCGAGGGTTTCAAAGTCTTTGGTCGTGGTGAAATGCACATAGCTGTCTTGCTTGAAACCATGAGGAGGGAAGGATACGAA
This sequence comes from Minisyncoccota bacterium, assembly GCA_035550535.1. GTDB lineage: Bacteria > Patescibacteriota > Minisyncoccia > Phycocordibacterales > UBA9973 > UBA4124. Next base: position 40,382 of record DASZOX010000036.1, on the reverse strand, counting down.
ATGCAGGTGTCGCAACCACACGTCATCATCAAAGACGTCGACGGGGTGAAAAGTGAGCCATTCGAAGAAGTTACCATCGATGTGCCGAGTGAGTTCCAAGGCGCGGTTATCGAGAAGCTCGGCATGCGCGGCTTTGTGATGAAAGATATGAAACTCCATGATACGATGGCGCGCATTATATTTGAAGGGCCGACACGGGGACTCTTTGGATATCGAGGTGTATTTCTCATCGATACCAAAGGTGAGGGCATCATGGCGAGCCGCGTCATCGGTTTCAAACCATTTGCAGGCGAGATCACCCGTCGCCATGTGGGCTCTATGATAAGTATGGAAAGCGGCAAGGCGCTCGGCTATTCGCTCTGGGGGCTGCAGGATCGCGGTACACTCTATATCACCCCGGCAACAGAAGTATATGAAGGCATGGTGATCGGGAACACCAGCAAAGGCGAAGAAATGACTGTGAACCCGACCAAAAATAAACAACTCACTAACGTTCGTGCGAGCGGCACCGATGAAGCGATCACACTCGTACCACCGTTTACACTCTCGATCGAACGCGGCCTTGAAGTCATGCAGGATGACGAATTTCTCGAAGTGACGCCACAGAGCGTGCGTTTGCGCAAACAATACCTGACCGACACTGATCGCTCAAGAGCGAGGAGAAAATAAAAAAGCGTTACCTTTTTTTGAATCGAGTTTCACTGAGTCTCGTTCGATTTGCATATAGGTACAGGAAGAGTTGCATGCTGCACAGTGTTCATAAATTTATTTTTTTTGCCACATTACAATTTTGCGTGTAGTATTTCAACAATCACATGAACGAAAAGCGGCTCAAGGAATTTTGGAATAAAGAGTACAAAGACCCGGGGATGTTCGGGCTCTCTGAGGGTGTGAGTGAGGCGTTGCCAAAGTTTTGCCGTTGGCTCGAGAGTGAATTCGGCGATGACTATTTCAAACAGAAGCTCACCGTGCTTGATGCAGGGTGCGGCAACGGGCGCAATCTCTTGTGGATGAACGAACAGTTTGGCGTGGCAGGCTATGGCTACGATATTTCTGAGGAAGCCATCGCGCAAGCGAATAGAGCAAAAGAAAAACAACCATTCGGCAATCGATTGACGTTCGCGGTACGGTCATTATCAGCGTCGATCTCGCTTCCGGACGAGAGCGTCGATATCGTCTTTGACCTTATGAGTTCGCATTTCTTGCGGGAGGAAGAGCGCGTGAAATTTCTTTCAGAAATTTCACGCGTTTTGAAGCCTGCGGGAATGCTGCTCTTCAAATCGTTTTATAAGGAAGGTGATCGCAACGCGGCAAAGCTCATCAAAGAAGGAAGCGCCGGTGAGAAGAATGCCTATATTCATCCTCGGATGAAGGTGTATGAATATGTCTGGGATGACGCGGCGCTTGCCGAAGCGTTCGGTAGCCAATTTATTATGCGGGCGAAGTTTGCTTCCCACAAGCACAACGTTCGCGGCAAGCCCGGCAAGCGCCGCTCCATCACGTGCTATTTCGAGAAGAAGTGATTTCGAGAACAAAGCGCTTCCAGAGCACGGCTATTTCTCTGCTGAGAAATTCTTCGTACTCGGCGCCAGACGCATCTCCACAGTCTCTGGAGGCGCTTTGTTCTCTTGAGAGACAGGGGAGAATGTTGTAGGATACAGCGTACTGCAACTGTACACATAGTGCCAGCGTAGCTCAGCAGGTAGAGCAACGGTATCGTAAACCGTAGGTCGCCAGTTCGATTCTGGCCGCTGGCTCAAGACGATTGTCATCATAAAACACGCTATACTGTCGCTATGATGCAGGGATCTCCTCGTTTTACAATGCTTCTCTTGTATGATGCCGATCGGGAAATCGACGGCGCGCACCCGCTGTACAACGAAATCATGCTCTTTGCGCAACAGTGCACCGAGCTCCATGTCATGGTGTACATCCCCCGATTGCCCATAGCTCATCAGCGAGTCGTGTCGTTGGGACCGACAGTGATCGTCTATTATCTTCCGCGGCCAATCTTCTGGCGCATCGATGAGCTGTGGCCGATGGCACGTTATCACCTCTTGTGGCAAAAACATTTTCGTCCTGATGTCATCATCAATCATTGCGCAAGCGCAACAGGGACGCTCGTTGCCTGTGCGCTTGCCAAACGGTTTCACCGTCCACTGTTTGGTGTCATCGACGGTGACACCATTGAGGCACCCGTCTTTTCGCGCAAGCGCTTCACCCTCTATCTATTGACCACACTCGCGCGCAGTCTGGTGGTGCAGAGTGATTATGCAAAAACACTTCTCATACGGCGCCTCCACCCCGCTACAAAAAAAGTGACGGTCGTGCCGCCGGCAGTCGATCTGTCGTTCCTCGCGCGTGCCACCGATGCGATCCACTACGCGACCATCCTTCCACAGCACAATTTTTTCATACTTACCGAAGCGTCGATCGGGGAAAAGAGGTCACTGCATGAAGCACTTGCTATTGTTTCTCGGGTACTCATTACATTTCCGCACGCGGCGCTTGTCGTCGTCGCGCCCTCCGACCAGCTCCGCTCGTTGCGGCGTTTCATCGAGGCCCACCACGTCCCGTCGGTATACGTATATGCGCGCGACGACATGCTCAGTGCCTATTATGCGGGAGCACATCTGTGCATGGTGACCAGCACTGCTCCTGCATCCACGGCTTCGATCATCCGCGCACTCGCACTTCACGTGCCAGTTGTGGCGACTACCAGTGAACGTGCGGCGGCAATACTTGCAGGCTCTCCTTACGATCGGTTTCTTGTCCGCGCTCGGGATACCGAAGGATTCGCTCACGCGATCGAGGCACTTATGAGCGACCAGCGCTCAAGAGACGACTATCGATTAAATGCTCCCGTTTTGCTACAATCGCTCTCACTGCAAACACTCTCGGGCTCTGTTGCGGGAGTTATGGCGGCAGTACAAGCGAGCATAGAAAAATAAACTATGGACAAAGAGCGCATACAATCACAGATTACCGCAATCGAAACCGCCATGCAGCGGGCGGATTTTTGGAACGACAAAATTGTCGCGCAGCAGCAGATCAAACAGCTCCAAGAACTCAAGGACGCGCTCCAAGGATTCGGAAAATACGACCGCGGGAGTGCGGTGATGACCCTCTTTGCTGGGGCAGGTGGGGATGACGCGGAAGATTTCGCAGCAATGCTCTTGCGCATGTATCAGAAATACTGCGAGCGACAGCGTTGGTCGGTGACCATACTCCATCACAACGAGAACGATCACGGCGGATTCAGAAATGTTACGATACTGATCACAGGAAAAAATGCCTATGGCACGCTCAAAGGTGAGAATGGCGTGCATCGCCTCGTACGCATTTCGCCTTTCAATGCAAACGCCAAGCGCCAGACGTCATTTGTGCTCGTCGAAGTTATCCCTGAGTTCGACAAAGCTGACAAAGAAGTAGATATTCCCGAAAGTGATATCGAAGTCTCATTCGCGCGCGCGGGAGGTCCCGGCGGGCAAAACGTCAACAAACGCGAAACCGCAGTGCGCATGGTGCACACACCGACAGGTATCGCGGTGCATGTGGCGACCGAGCGCAGCCAAGAGCAAAATCGCGAACGCGCCCTCTCACTCCTCAAGGGCAAGCTCTACAAGCGACAGGAGGAGGAACGCACCGCACATGAGAAAGGCATGCAGATATCAAAAACGACCGATATCGAATGGGGCAACCAAATCCGCTCCTACGTCCTCCATCCGTACAAGCTCATCAAAGATCACCGCACCGAGGTAGAAACGCACGATGTAGAAAAGGTCTTGGGCGAAGGTGCCCTTGACGAATTCATCGTCGCAGAGCAAAAACTTTCCTAAATTGATCGTGTGTTATACTGAAACCTTGTTATGATTAAGTTCGTCAACGTCTCGAAAGTATACCCCAACGGCTCTGTTGCCCTCGAAGATATAAACTTAGAAATTACCACTGCTGAGTTTGTGACCATTATTGGTCCATCGGGAGCCGGCAAAACGACGCTCACGAAACTGGTGCTCGCCGAGGAAACCCCGACCGAAGGCACAGTGCTGTTTGAAAATATTGATGTCGCCAGTTTCAATCGAGATGAAAAGACGCAACTGCGCCGCCGCATCGGGACAGTGTTTCAAGAGTTTCGGTTGCTGGGGAGCAAAACCGCGTATGAAAATATCGCCTTTGCGATGGAGGCCGCCGGCAAAACAGATGATGAGATCGTCTCAGATGTGCCACACGTGCTCCAATTGGTCGATCTACAGGATCGCATGTTTCATTTCCCCGGGCAACTCTCCGGCGGCGAAAAACAGCGCCTCGCGATCGCGCGTGCCATCATCAACCAGCCGGAAGTCTTGATTGCCGATGAACCGACGGGGAATTTGGATGAGGCGAGTACAAAAGAGGTCATTCATATTTTGAAAAAAATCAACGACCTCGGCACCACCGTCATTCTCACGACCCACGACCCACTGCTTATCCACGCGGTAGGCAAGCGCTTGGTCTCGATGGAGAAAGGTCGTATTGCAAGTGACGAAGAACGTAAAATAAAGGTATAATCAACGAATATGTTTTGGGTACGATTACAAAGGGTAGTGCGCAGTGGTTGGATCAATTTCCGGCGCAACCGTCTCGTCTCCTATGCGGCTATATTGGTGACCACTATCACACTCTCGGTGGCAACGGCGATCCTCCTTTTTCAAGCAGTGCTCACCAGCGCTATCACCCAAGTGCAAAACAAAGTCGATATCGCCGTCTACTTCACCGTTGACGCTCCGGAAGACAGCATTTTGGCGCTCAAGAGCACCCTCGAAAAGCTCCCCGAAGTGGCGAACGTCCAATACACTTCCGCTGATCAGCAGGTACTCGATTTTCGTGATCGCCATGCCGATGACTACCTCACCCTCGAAGCGCTCGATGAGTTGGGGGACAACCCTTTTGGCGGGTCGCTGCTCATCAAAGCGAAGGATTCAACGCAGTACGAAGCGATCGCGCAAGTCTTGCAGGGTGATAGCCAAGTGGCGCGCGACAATGCACAGATTATTGACCGCATCAACTATTCTCAAAACAAGCTCATCATCGACCGACTCAACACGCTTATCCGCGATGCGCGGACGGTCGGGCTCGGCATCACTGCCGTACTCGCCCTCATCTCTATTGTCATTGTATTTACCACGGTGCGGCTCACCATCTATGTTGCTCGTGAGGAAATCGGTATCATGCGCCTCGTCGGTGCGAGTTCGGGGTATGTGCGTGCACCGTTTCTGGTGGAAGGCATTTTGTACGGCTTTTTTGCCTTTGTCATCGCGACCGCACTCTTTTTGCCACTCACGTATGTCATAGGAGTGCGGGCGACTGATATTTTGGGTTTCAACCTCTACACGTATTACACCACACACTTCCTTTCGATCGGGGGACTTGTACTTCTAGTGGGTATCTTTTTGGGGTGGCTCTCAAGCTTTTTGGCGGTACATCGCTATCTCAACGTCTAAACAATGAAGCATCCGTCGTACATCTTTGTGGTAGGGGGCGTCATTTCCGGAGTCGGAAAAGGAATCACCTCCTCCTCTATCGCAAAGATACTACAGGATCGTGGCGTGAGGGTTACTGCCCTGAAGATCGACCCGTATGTGAACGTCGATGCAGGAACGATGAATCCGACTGAGCACGGGGAAGTATTTGTCCTCGACGATGGGTACGAAACCGATCAGGATATGGGTAACTACGAGCGATTTCTCAACACGTCGCTCTCAAGTCGCAACTACATGACGACCGGCCGCGTGTACCAAGCGGTGATCGCCAACGAGCGGGCGCTCAAGTACAAAGGTGCGTGCGTGCAGGTGGTGCCCCATGTGCCGCTTGAGGTTGTGGCACGCATTGAAGCGGCGCAACGGGAAGCGAACGCCGAGGTCACCGTGATCGAGATCGGCGGCACGATCGGCGAATACGAAAACATCCTTTTCCTCGAAGCAGCACGCATGATGAAGCTCCGTGATCCGGATCATGTCGCCTTTGTGATGGTCTCATACCTGCCCACCCCGGGGAGCCTCGGTGAGATGAAGACAAAGCCGACGCAACACAGTGTCCGTACGCTCAATGCTTCCGGTATACAACCAGATATCGTCATTGCGCGCAGCACACTTGCGCTCGATGAGAAGCGCAAACAAAAGATTTCCTATTTCTGCAATGTCTCCGAAGACCACGTGATCGCCGCGCCCGATATCAAAAGCATCTATGATGTGCCGCTCAATTTTGAAAGGGAAAACCTCTCGGATAAGCTTGGAAAAATTTTGCATGTGAAACTCGGCGCAAAAAATGGTGGTACGAAGCAGTGGGTTCAATTTACAAACAAAATCAAAAACGCCAAAGACACCGTGAAAATCGCAATGGTGGGAAAATATTTTGAGACGGGCGCGTTCGTGCTCTCCGACGCATATCTTTCCGTCATTGAGGCAGTGAAATATTCAGCATGTGCGTACGGCAAGCGCGCCGAGATCGAATGGGTGAATGCAGGGGAATTTGAAAAGCCTGCCCGCCCTCGCGGAGCTTCGGGAGCAGGCGGGAATCCTGCATCTGTTGCCCGTCTCTTGCGCTATGACGGCATCATTGTGCCAGGTGGCTTTGGCAGTCGCGGCGTCGAAGGGAAGATCGCCGCGATCCGCTTTGCGCGCGAAAAGAAAATTCCCTACTTCGGACTCTGCTACGGTATGCAGCTTGCGGTGATCGAGTTTGCTCGACATGCCGCCGGTATGCCAAGTGCTACGACGCGAGAGAATAATCCCAAGAGCGATTGCTGCATTATCGACATTATGGAAACTCAGCGCGAAAAAATGGACAAGCAGGACTTTGGCGGTACGATGCGTCTCGGCACATATCCGTGTACCCTTATGAGAGGAACCATCGCACAAGGCGCGTACAGAAAAAGCACAATCCATGAACGCCATCGCCACCGCTATGAAGTAAATCCCAAATTCATTTCCCAACTTGAAGTGGCAGGACTCATCTTTTCGGGTAAATCTCCCGACGGTACGCTCATGGAAATCGCCGAGCTTCCAAAGTCGGAACATCCATTTTTCCTCGGCACCCAATTTCACCCCGAATTTCTCGCACGACCGCTTCAGCCGCATCCACTGTTTACCGAATTTATAAAAGCAGCGATAGCCCATGCAAAAGCAAAAAGGAAAAAATAAGCCGCATCTTCTTCGAATTGCAGCGAAAGATGTCGCGCTATTTAACGCTATAAAGTCTGGCAAGAAAAAAGTGGAGACCCGTGTTGCGTCGGTCAAATACGAGCGCCTACAAGTGGGAGACGAAGTGATATTCTGCTGCGACGGAAAGAAAACACAAAAGAAAATCACCACACTGTGCCATTTCAAAACCATTGCTTCACTTTTGAGAAAATACAAACCTTCAATGATCAACCCTTCTCTAGCCACTGCAAAAGACATCAAAGCTATGTATTACTCGTTCTCCGGCTACAAAGAAAAGATTGCCGAATTTGGGCTGATTGCGTTTGAACTTGAGTAAAAAACAAAAGTTGGTATAATAATAAGAAAATTTCATAACCCAAAAAACGATTGCAATGGCTTTACAAAATGTAGACCGGAAACTTTTTCCGGTAACGCTCAGACCAGTTATTCGTGTTCCAGAAAGCAGCTTCGCTGTACCATGGCCCGATGGATTACCTCGGGGATTGTGTTTTGCAAACCTGAGCGAAAATTATAATAATCGGGGAATTTCTCAAACCCCCGGATATGAACGTCTCTGTAATTCCTTTGCTACACCTGACACGCTTGGTGATCCACTTACATTTGTTGGTGAAAGTGTTTCGTTTGCTGTTTTTCAGGAAGAAATTCTCCTCGAACCAATCTCGGTTGATGACTATGTGTTTGAAGATAAGGAAACTCCTCTTCAAGAAAGAGAAGAGCCTGTTGTAGGAGAAATAAAAGCCCTCAGCTTTGGCAATGTTGGGTTCATCACGAATGATCCCCAAATTATTGCCGTGTTTGAACAAAGAGAAGAGCAATTTGAACTGTATTGCGTAGCCTCAGAAAAGGTGCTTTCCAAGCAAAACAAAAGAAGAGTTCCGCTCTGCCGGGCCAAGCATCGCTGATTGATTTTCTTTCAAAAAAACGTTATTCTACACACGCCTGTAAGGGCGTGTTTTTGTATTACGATCTTTGCCAGATCGTCTAATGGTAGGACTGCAGATTCTGGCTCTGCATATCTAGGTTCGAGTCCTAGTCTGGCAGCAACTATGCTACACTCCCACTATGTACGAATCATTTGGCGCGGCCGAACAACCAAAAAAGTCTCGAAAAGAAGTTATCGATGCGCTAAAGGCGAACGGGCTAGAAGACCCCGAGGCAAGGGAAGCGCTTGGCGCGTTTATCGAGCAGAGTAGGCGTGAAGTCGAAAAAATAACCACTAAAAAAGAACACTACCGAGCGAGCATCCAATGCTCCATCGACAATGCTACATTGTTTCATGAAGCAGGATATGTGCAAGAAGCCTACGACGACCTGCTCGATACGCGTGAGATCGCATTCCAAGCCGGAGAAACTGACCTCATAGAAAAGATTGAAAGTCTTTTGAGGAGTTACAAATCGCAGTTGGATGGTAAAGGACCTGATAGCTTTTGAAACGATCTGAGGGTAAGGAACGCTGAAATTGTTTCCTTCACGAAGGTTTGTAGATCGTGGGAGGGAACACAACGGCACAGTTTCCATACCGCTTGTCATGTCCCTAGCACTTGGCAGGAAAATCGGAAATTAACGCGCTCGAGACGCGTCAGTGCTATGTTTAACTTTGCATAGAGCGTTAGGCCTCAACAAACTGATATAATTTAATGTATGGAACATTTCTCGATGGTACTCATTGTTTTATCCGCATTTCTCTACGGAGCGACGATGAAAATCGCCGACTTGCTTAACGAGCATGGATTAAGGTTGTTTAAAGGTAGTAATATTTTATTTGGAGTATTGTGGGGAGTATTTGGCGCATTACTAATTGTAGACACAAATCCTTTAGTTGGTTCCGTGGTGGTAGCAATGAATATTGCTTTTATAATAAGAAACCGACTCGATTATTTAAATCATCAAATAGCTGCTTCAATAATAATCATAATTGGGATAGCTTTTCAGCAGATTGTTGTGGTTCCTTTCTTAGCATTCTTTTTTATATTTCTTATATTTGGAAGCATGAAGGACTATGCTAACGATGTATTCCATCTAAAATCTTTTTGGGCGATTTTAAACGAATCAATGCTTTACTATCCAATACCAACTTTTATCTACGCTTTACTGTTTGGCAACTGGTTACTATTTACTATTTTTACTATCTATATGCTTTCGTACAACATTATAAAAATAATTGCTTATAAAAAAGGATATCGATAGCACACGAGATGCGTCGTGGTATGGTTCTGGAACATAAGAAACAAGCATTAAGAGGATTGACCGACCACTGTTCCAGCTCGAGGAGGCCAGCATTAGTGCAAGTACTAAAAAAGAAAATTATAGTTCAAAAAGGCTTTGTAATAAAAGCCTTTTTGATTTTGTGAAAATTAGCATTTGTATAACAAGGAATGAATAACCCGCCTTGGACTCGAACTAAACCCACCCATTGACTTTATTGTTGGTAGTGATACTGTTGAAGAAAACGAAAAAATGAAACAGTTCATTACAGAACAAACCGAAGATCTCAAACAGTTCATTACAGAACTTTTACCTGATTACAACAACGGGGAACCAAGTGATATGCTCAAGGTACTTCTCGCATACGATATGGTTGTGCGAACAAATTTCATACTTTGGCTCATGCTGACAAATGGAAATGTACAAACAGCAGAAGCAAAACAAGTGCTTGAAGAAAATATTAAATGCCAAATTGAAGAAAATCACCCGCAGCTGTTATTAAATGTGATTGTGCCAGCACTACAATTTCTTGCTGTTTTCTATTCTATACGAGATCAGTATGAAGATGTTGATGCTGTCATGTTGCCCATCGTAGCCCGAGAAATACGATTTCTCACACAAAAAGCTGCAAGTGTTAAGGGGTTATTTCTAATGGCACTATGGGAAAATTCTTCTTTGGTATTCATTCCGTGGTTAAATGAGATTTCTTTTCATCGTTTAGCAATCAGTGATGGAAAATATTTTTTAATTCATCGTGAAACTGATATTAACGCTACTGCATTTATTGAGGCAGCGTCAGTTGAATTTGAATCTGTGATTGAAAAATTAGCTAAATCAGATCTAAAAAGAAGACGCTATTATAGAGGCCAAATGAGTATTGAGTTAGGTGAAATTACGGAAAGTTTAAAACGTGTTTTCTCTGCGATTTTTTCTTTTGCAAAGGTTCCACAAACCGTTTGACAGACCTCCTCCAAAAGGAGGTCTTTTAATTTCAAAAAAGTAGTGCAAGAACGGAACTGATCTCGGATCCGTCCGTATTGGCCACTATCTATCGCTTCCATTTGAAGAACTGATATGGATTTTGGTCGGAGCTCCAGCCTTTCTGTATGTATATCTTGGTTTGACGGATTCTTTTGTATCTCAAGATAATGGGGATGCCCAATCCGATTTTTTAACAGACACAGCTGGGTAAGATTTTTTTTGAGTTACACACAGTGTAGGTGTATCAGTTTGAGATCGGAGGATGCAGCAATGATTTGCTATACTTCTTCTCATGAAAACATATACGCTGTGCTTCATTCTTGCGTTGTTTTGTGGTGTCACGGTCGTTGCCGCACAGTCGAATGCACCGATGAATTGGTGGCGGATCGTGACACCGGCAACGGCGGGTGTAGACGAGGAGGTTGCGGCGCTTCCGCAAACTGCCGAGCAAAATTTGAAACTGCCGATTTTGATCGGCATTGCGCCGGGAAGTTTTGCAAAAAATTACGGCATTGTGTATTCGAACGGCTCCGTGCATCAAGGGCAAGATATTTTTGCTCCACGCGGTGCGTACATCGTGTCGCCGACGGTTGCGGTCGTCACACGTATCGACCTTGCCGGCGCCGGTGGCATCGCAGTCTACACAGCCAATCCCGGGAACGAAACGTTTTATTATGCGCACATGACCGCAGTTGGTCCGACGATACACGTCGGCGCGCAGTTGCAGCCGGGAGATCTGATCGGGTATGTCGGCAATACTGGGGACGCGGAGGGAGCATCCACCCATCTGCACTTCCAAATTTTTGACAAAGATGTCGGCGTCATCGATCCCAATCCGCGCCTCACGCAAGCGTTTAGTGACGATGAACGCATCGCGGCGCTCGCAAACATCATTGCTCGCTCTGACAACCGTCAGCTCGCGGCAAATGCAATCGTCAATCTCTATCGATCATATTTGACGAGTCTGCCACCGACGCACGTGCCGTTTCCGATCGAAATTCAAAATGCGCTTTCAGGAACGACGAATACTCTGCCAACAGTACAGACAACAACCGCTACTGCGACACCTGTTTCTGCGCCGACAGTTTCAACGGTGACCGCACCGACGCCGACTGCAACAACAAACGCGACTTCTACTTCGACTGCACCAGTGACAGCGGTCACTACGCCGGCAGTGTCGGTTGCGATTGGCGCAATCTCACAAGATTTGTCAGCTGGCATGCGAAATGACGATGTAAAAATTTTGCAGCAGTATTTGATCAACAAACACGTCGGCATCTACGGGCAAACGCTCACACAGTATGGGCCGACCGGCTATTTCGGTGTACTCACCCGTGCAGCGCTCATCGAATTCCAGCGTTCTGTCGGCATCAGCGGCTCTGGCTTCTGCGGACCGATCACGCGTGCCTACATTGCATCCCATATGTAACTCGCAACGTTGTTGCGAGCAGCTTGTTTTGATTGACCAAGCTGCTTTTCATATATACCATTGAGATCAAACCTGTATAGTATGAAAAGAAAAATACTGCGTGTACTTCTCAACCTCTTCTTGGTTGTTGTCGTCTACTGTGGCTGTGTCCTTGTCGATCTCCCACAAGAAAGAGCTTATTTAGGTCTCTTCCAACCCGTGATTGTGGTGAGTCTTACCTTTGATGACGGCTATGAGAGTCAGTATGCTTCCGCACTTCCGCTACTCGACTCATTCAAAATGAAAGGGACGTTTTATATCATCACAAGCAACATGTTCTCCAAGCGCGCCGGCTTTATGGATAGTGCGCAGGTGCTTGATCTGTATCACCGCGGACACGAAATCGGTTCGCACACGGTAACCCATCCGTATATCATTTCGCTTGGATGGAATTGGTGGCAAGTCAAGAGGTCAAAAGAGGACTTGGAAAAACTTGGTATCCCGATCCGATCGTTTGCGTATCCGTACGGTCGCGAGAGCTATCTCTATCGCAAATTTGTACAAGCAGCTGGCTATACGACGGCACGAATGGTTGGAGATGACTACAACGATCTGGACGCGGATCAGTATCGTTTAAGAAGCAAGTATGTCCTTCGGACGACAACGCTCCCTGAAGTAGAACAATGGGTGCAAGAGGTGAAAGAACATAATTTTTGGCTTATCCTGTGTTTTCACCGGATTGATACGACAACGAATACATGGGGCTGCTCGCCGGATATGTTGCGATCGATCTGTTCTTTACTTCAGAAAAATGGGATTGTCGTCTTGACTGTGTCAGACGCGTGGAAAGAAGGCTATCAATAATAAGGTACTCGAAGTGTTCTAAAGGGAACACTTTTTTGTTATCATGAAATTTGTGAAAATCATCTTTATCCCGGGCAACGGCGGAGGCAACCCGACCAAAGATCATTGGTTTCCGTATGTGAAAGAAATATTTGAAAAGCAGGGAATCGAAGTAATTTCAAAACCGTTTCCGGATAGTTTTCTCGCACGGCAGCGCATATGGCTTCCGTATATTGAGAAACTCGGCGCCGATGAAAACACGATTTTGATCGGACACTCTTCCGGAGCGATTGCGGCACTGCGCTATGCAGAAAAAAGCAAAATCCTCGGTTCTGTGCTGGTATCGGGGTATCATACCGATCTCCACCATCCGCTGGAGATTGCGAGTGGCTATTTCCGAAAGCCGTGGCAGTGGGATGCGATACGGCGAAATCAACAATTCATTATTCAATTCAACTCGAGCGACGATGACTTCATCCCGATCGAAGAAGCACGGTTTGTTCATGAAAAATTGGATTCAGATTATACAGAGTTCAGCGATCGAGGCCATTTTTTCCAAAACACATTCCCAGAAATTATTGAAAAAGTGATACACCATACCACATAAAGCGCGCTCTTGCGTTTCTCACTCGAGACAGTCAACACTGCATACTCACCTATGAAATTCATCCAAATCTTTTTGCTTATAATAATCGCTATCGGTCTCGTCGCGCTTGCGCTGCAGAAACTGTGGGTGCCGAAAGTGGTCGCGTATATACTTTCGCGCGAGGCATCTCCAACGATGGCAGTTCCCCGGCAGCAACCAATCGTGCTTACGGATGGACGACAGTGTTATACCTACAGCCATGATGCAACCGCGGCCGCACCGTATACCGTCCAGGAGGTGCTCGACATCACTATCGTGGGCACTACCGTCACCGGCACGAAATCGGGAACACAAAGTGGCCCCGATATGACAAATGGCTATAGTGGCACATTTGTGGGGACGCTCGCCGGCAACACGATTACCGGTGTGTTCTCATATACCGTCGACGGGGCGAAAAACAAAGAACAAGAGATCTACCGCACCACACTGACCGGTCTGGAAAAGCTGCGTTACCCACTCGTTGAAAAAGAGGGCATTTTGGTTCCGGATCAAACACAATCGCCAACACCATTACTCTATGCACGAGTCGAGTGCGGAGGGTCAGGCTAATTTCTTCTCACAAAAGAATTTCCGAGTGAAGAAATAGAACCATAAACGCTGGTGGTATACTACTTCGCATCCATGTCCGAGTTATCCTTCCCAGAGTCGGTAATCGTTACTGCTCAAAAAATAGATTTAAGCCTCCTCACCAAAGAAGGAAGAGATTTTTATAAGACCCTTTTCTCCGACATTGTTGCTCTCTACCAATCAAAAAATAAAAACAGGGTGGTGGTCGGTTTTACTGGGCCGACAGGGTCTGGCAAATCGGTGATCACAAGTTTGTTTTTGGAGTTTGCAAAACAAATACCGTTATCCTTTGAGGTGTGCACGCTCACCATTGACGCTTTTCATTTCCCCAATGAGTATCTCGAAAGCCATGTTGACACTGTAGGGAAGAAGCTCAAGGAAGTGAAAGGGAGATTCGACACCTATGATGTTCAAAAATTACTCGATGCGCTCGTTGATTTCAAGGAAGGGAAGCGTCTTTCATTGCCCATCTATTCGCGGGAACTGCACAACCCTGTAGAAAATGCCGTGAGCGTCATTTCGGAAAAAGCGCTTTTGATCATCGAGGGATTGTGGCTCTTGTACCCCCACGGTCTGTGGAGGAAGTTGGCACCATTGCTTGATTTCAAAATATTTATTGAAGCAGATAAGGAAAAATCAAAGACGCGGTGGTCCGTCGCCATGTGCGAGGCGGACGATCGGAAAAGGAGGCCAACGATTATTATGATACCGTAGACAGTAGTAATTATGATTTAGTCGCACAAACGAAAGTGAACGCTGACATGGTGATTCCTTCTTACAGAGATTGGGCATAGGTACCACTTTGGCCGAAATAGCTGCCGCGACCGCAGCTTGTTTGAAAAACATCCGCCTTTCCCGGCGATGAACAATCTGTGGAGCTGTTATACTTAGGAAAGCCCATAAACACATGTTACTCACTCCCTCTACCATCACATTTCTTTTGAACGCAGAATCAAAAGCACTTGCAACACTCTCTGCAGAGGGGATGGTCAATGTCGTGCCAGTATCTTCGATCCGTGTCGAAGAGGATGCCGTCATTCTCGTGAATTATTTCATGGACAAGACACTTGCCAACATCCTCGCTACAGGACACGTTGCACTCGTCGCATGGTCAAAAGGGATCGGCTACCAGATCAAAGGCACCGTGCGCTATGAAGCGTCGGGGGCAGTATTTGATCGAACGGTAGCATGGGTTGCCACAATATTTCCTGACCGCACTGTAAAAGGCGTGCTCATCATCACCCCAACAGAGCTCTATGACGTTGCTCCTGTCAAAAACACTGCAGAAGTTCTCGAAAAAGTGGAAAAAAATTAGATACGATATGAAAATAATTATTGCGAGCGTAGCTGCAATAGGTGCAAAAACACCAGCAGTGCTCTCGGGGGAAAATAAAAAAGACTGCTGCGCAGTCTTTGAAAAAATACCCTTTTCACATCTCATTGATCGCTATTTTCCTTGACGATGTGTTGCACATCGCTTTCGATCGCGTGGTGGAGTGCTTCAATTTCTTCGAGCGGCAACTCCATGAAATGAGCGAGTAGTAAAAATGCGCTTTTCACTTTTGTTATTACTGCCTCGCTGTTTTTCTCTGCGCTCTGTACGCTAAAGCCCCTCGCTTGCGGGCTCGTAATATGATGACGTCGAACAAGCGTGATAAGCGTGTTGGATAATTGGGTGCTGTGCTTGGTAATAGCAACCAACGCAGACCACTCGCTCGTCAGCAGTTGCCGTTGTGGTTCCGCAAGCAACTTTTTGGCAGCGTATCTCTTCAAGAGGGATATCGTTTTGTATGTGGACATATAAAATTTTTACCCAAATTACCTTATGATCGTATTTGTGTCAAATTAAAATAGGGGTGTCTAGATGACCACCCCATACGTCTCACACAAATTTTTTATTTGTGATGCAAATCTCCCGACCACATATCTGTCATAGAAGATACCGGCCAGTTTGATCCGTGTTGCTCTTTTCAATTTCTCTCTCCATGGCTCCACATCGCGCCACAATAGCGTGATCGCTCGCAACTCACCACGGATCGCTTCGTGCACCTTTTCATTCTTCATGATGTTTGAGTTATTCGATGCGTCGATGTGTTGCCAGATTTCAGAAGGAACGTGTACCAATCCTTCTTTGTAATCTTCGGCAAAATCGTATAGCCAATCTATTCTTGTAAATACGCCAAGGCGGTTTATAGGGACGGCATCGAAAAAGGACAAATCAACTTTGAGCACTATCGCGGCGAGAAAAAATATCGCTTGATCTTGCCTCTTTGCAAAAGCGTCGAGCTCTCGTGCGGTCGGCACTATGCCCAATGTTTTCCATCGATACTCAGTGATCATGAGCTCCCAGATTGATCGGACATGCAGACGAAGCTCGCGATCGAAACCGAGTGATTGTGCAATTTTACAGGCTACAATAAGCAACCGATCGTTTCCCCATACCATTGGCAAGGTGAGAGAATCTTCTTTGAGTAACGACATCAACCGGTTGTTCTTTTTGATCAGCCATTCGATGTTTTCCGCAACCCTTTTGTCGTTGCCATCAAGGATATCATCTATTGGCCTGAACCACCCATAGAGGATAAACATAAGGCCAGCTCTTTTGGGAGAAGCAACGATAGAAATACAAAGTAGAGTGATGAACTGTAGGTATCGAACCATCCAAATAAAAGGTCTTTGCCATGATGGCGTGCTGCGTATCCACGTCGCCTTCGCAAGGGCGATGAATGACCGCAGGAGCGACTCGACGAACAATAGTTTATTCATGATTTTCTTTTTTAATTTTTTATTAGATTACATTAAGTTTACGTTATGTCAACTTTTGATCTTAGTGTATATGAAGATAAGAATATATTTCTGGAAAGAGTTTTTGCTCTTCGGTTTAAACAAGCGATACTGAGGTCAGTAAAACTTCCCAACGAGAACTTGCTTAAGAAGGTTGCAAATGAGCGTGTGTACAGAATGACAGAAAGAGAGCCGGTTCATTATAAGAAAAAGTTTTTTGGAATTATAAAAAATGGCCGCAACATGTATTGGCCCAAAATCGGGCTTTTAACTCATCATGAGCCCGAGTCAAAACGCGCCATTCTTGCAAGAGCAAAATTCACTCTGGGTGAGAGTAGATATGCTCTCCAGCTCATAAACGCAACTGATCTTAATTATTATAATCGAGGGGGAAGGAAGATTACCTATAATGTGGGTGGTAAGAAGATAGGATACGGAGATTGAGCATTTTCACAAAAAATAAAAAAAACGGACTTATTGGTCCGTTTTGATTATGTAAATAACTTGCTGGATTTCTCATAGCAATTGATACATAGCGTGTCTCCCGGAAGAAATGATTTGGGCAGTGCTCCCCCTCTTGCAAAGAGCTTCGTGGCGCTGCGAGCGATCGCTCCTGCCTCTCTATGATCGGTAACGAGCACCAGAGTTCTTGGGTGTTCACTGCATCTTTTGATGAGCGCGATTACTTCTTGTCCTTTCAATCGTGCGTCATCCTGTTTTCTCCAGACAAGCTCATGGGCTTCCTCCATTGCCACCGGATAACTTTTCCCCATGCAAGCATCAAAAATGATTTCAGCGCTTCTTTCTGCCCAAGGAACATCCCCAGTGAGAATAAGTGTGGTGAGTGCAGCATACTGGTATATTTTTTCCCAAACACGCATCATTTGATTTTTCCATCGGTGGTCAGATCCAAAGTTTTGGAGTTATACCCCCCTGCGCTTACGATGATGAGATATTTCATATTAAAAAGTTTTCCCGACCTTACTCTAAAAGTGGGGCGAAGTCAAACGGAGGATGAGCAGATAGCGGGTGTATACTTGTCACATGCCCACCATCATTTCTTGGTTCTGGCTCGCGTTTATAGTCTTTTGGTTTGTGAGCGCTTTGCGCGCAAAGCGCTCGGTGAAAGGGTCGCACCGCCCATGGCTTGTGACGCGTCTTGTGATGATCGTTGTTATCGTCACGCTCTTTTCAATCCCCCGGTTGCGACCACTGTTTATATACCAATTGCATAATCCATTTTTCCTTTGGATTGGTACTGTAGGTACATTCTTTGGAATTGCGCTTGCGCTATGGGCACGAGTCTTCATCGGACGCAATTGGGGAATGCCTATGACACAGAGGGAGGAGCCGCAGCTCATAACGACCGGTCCGTATCGATATGTTCGTCATCCGATTTATAGCGGAGTATTGCTCGCACTTCTCGGATCAGGATTTGTGACCCCGATATGGTGGTTGTTTTTTGTACTTTTTAGCGGTTACTTCATATACGCTCTCCATGTTGAAGAAAAATACATGGCAACGGTATTTCCCGATACGTATCCACAGTACAAAAGAAATACCCGCAGACTTATTCCGGGCATTTTTTAATAGTCAATAACTGTAGCGCATCGCGCTTCGAGGCTCTATATATTTCTATTTCGTAAAAATTACAAAATAAAAATAAGACGTAATAAAGGCTTCTCTTATGTTACACTACAGTACACACGATAATTACTGCTTTCACTTATGAAAAAAACACGTATCATTGCAGTGCTAGTTATTCTTATTGTGATCATAACGGCAGTGTATTGGTCGCTTCGGCGCGCTTCCGCACCCGCAGCACCTGCAACACATACCTCAATCGCTGGTTGTTACGTCGCGACCAATGGTGAAGCTACTTCGACACTCGCTATTCTTTCGGCACAGGGGAGTGCGGTGTCCGGCACGCTTACGGTGACCAACAAGTACAAAGACAGTTCCCGTGGCACTCTTACGGGATCGTATTCGGATGGTGTACTCTTGGGCACCTACACTTTTCAATCTGAAGGGACGACCTCGACGATGGATGTCGCGTTCAAGCGCTCCGGTGACAATTTTATCCGCGGATATGGGACAATGGATGCAAGTGGCATGCACTTTAGCGACCCGGTGACACTCACTTACGACTCATCATCAGTGCTTGCTACCTTCGTTCCTGCACCGTGTGCAACAACTCCGATCACTTTTCCTGCTGGAGGAGAACACCTTGTCGCAGGTCATACCTATGTGCTGCAATGGACGCCGACGGCTGAGAGCACAACGCAAATTTTCCTCATTGACACTGCACTTGAGCCCATCGGTGCATCGGTAAGCAGCGTCGATCGCGTCTATGATGTCCCTAACACCGGTACCTATTCATATACTCTTCCAAAAACGATGAAAGCCGGCACGTACAAATTTATGATCGGGGAAGCGACGAGCAATACTTTTGAGATTGTGTCACCATGAATAGTCCGATGAAGCCAGAAGAGCAACTGCAAGAAGAAAAAGGGCTTAGGTTTTCTAAATCAAAACTCTTTTTTTATATTTTTGCGGCGATTATTTTTGTTGGGTCAATCTACTACTTTTCTCAGATCAAGGGTTCCATTGCACTCTTTCGCCAGATACGGCCAGCATGGCTTGTGGTGGCGATTGCGGCGCAGATTGGCACGTACTTCTTTGGCGCCACCGTGTTCGAGCGTCTGCTGCGCACGTTTCAGATTTCTTTCATCAGAGTCAAGGAGCTTTTTCAGGCGAGCATTGTCATGCTCTTCATCAATCAGACTATCCCCACAGTGGGGGTGAGTGGACACATGTTTTTTTTCAATTTTCTCAAAAAGCGCGGTGTCTCTGAAGACCGTGCTCTGCCTTTGATATTGACCGAGCTCCTCACTTTCTATAGCGCGATTATCGGCATTATCATCGTGCTGGTGCTCCTGTGTGCGCTCCTTCCCACCATTCCTTCCTTGTTCGCCCCTATTCTTTTTGCAGGGATTGCGGTGTATGCGGTACTTGCAATGCTCGTAGGACTCTTGGGGCGCGGGAGTAGCGTGCTCTATATCCTCAAAAAGATATCTCGCATCTCGTTTTTGAAAAAAGCGATCGATCAATATGAAACTTTTTCGTTCAGCGGGCTCAAAAGTCCATGGCGCGCCTTTCGTGAACACCCCACCATTGTGGCGGAGTCCATCTTTTTTCAAGTGTGTATCTTTTTGTGCGATTCGATCACCATCTTGGCGCTCTTTCGCGGGGTAAACATACATGTCCCGTTTCTTTTTATCATGCTCGGCTTTATGGTGACGCTCATTATTGCACTGTTACCGATTTCCCCCGGGGCGCTCATTGTCTATGAAGGGTCGATGACGTTTTTTTATGTAAGTTTGGGAGTACCGCTTGCGGCGGCGGGCATTGTCACCATTCTCTATCGGGTGCTTTCATTTTGGGCGCCGATTCCGCTGGGCTTCTTCCTCTACCGCAAGCTCCAGTTGAGCGATTGATTCACCCTTCATTGTTTCTTCATCACGTGTACACTATAGTAGGTCACTATGAAACTGCTCGTTGTTGAAGACGAACCAAAACTCCATAAAGGACTTCTCGAAGGGCTTCAGGCGCGTGGATATGCTGCGGACGGTGCGTATGATGGTGCCGAAGGTGAGCGACTTGCCCTCTACAATGCCTACGATGCGATCATCCTCGATGTCATGCTCCCAAAGAAAAATGGTTTCGAGGTGTGCCGTTCGCTACGGTCAGCGGGCAATACCACCCCCATCATTATGCTCACTGCACGGGATGCCATCGATGATAGAGTACATGGGCTCGACAACGGCGCCGATGATTATGTAGTAAAGCCGTTCTCATTTGAAGAGCTTGTGGCACGTATTAGGAGTGTCCTGCGCCGCCCACCGTTGAGCGCGAGCGATGTCCTCGAACTCGACGACTTACAACTCGATACGCGATTGCAGGAGGTGACGATCGCGGGCAAGCCGCTCAGTCTCACTCTTCGCGAGTACGGGCTCCTCGAGTATTTTTTGCGCAATCGAGGGGTGGTGGTCACCCGACAAGACCTTCTCGAACATGTGTGGGATCGCAATTATGATACCTTCAGTAACGTTGTCGACGTCCACTTGAAAAATTTAAGGAAAAAGTTACCAAAAAAGTATGCGAAACATATTGAAACCGTTTGGGGGAAAGGCTACCGTCTCGTTTAGCGAGCGTTTTAACCATTCGATCCTTCGTCTCACGATCCTCTATTCGTTTATTCTTGCACTCATTCTTTTCATATCGAGCTTTGTTTGCTATTCTGCATTTTCGCACCGCATCGTGCGCCGTTTCCACGACACGCCGGCCATTGTGATTCGGTTGGATCCTCCGTTTGCATTGCCTCCGATGACTCCTACGCCGGAGGAATTGCGCAAAGACCTCATCGCCTCCTTGCTCTTGGTCAACCTCTCCCTTCTCGGGCTCGCGTGCGTCCTTAGTTATTGGCTTGCAAAAAAGACACTCGAACCAATCAAACGTGCCTACGAGGATCAAGAGCGATTTATGAGCGACGTGTCGCATGAGTTGCGTACCCCTATCACCGTATTGCAAATGGATCTCGAAAACGAGCTCTTGCGTGGGAACACCGACACGGCAGCGATCGAAAGTAGACTCGAGGAAGTGCGCAACATGGGTATGCTGGTGGGAGACATTCTTATGCTTTCGCGGATGCAGTACGATGACGAAGCGTTTGCTCCCACGGCAATCGTGTTGCGCACGTTCGTAGATAAAATAATTGCCCGACTTGCCCCACTCGCTTCTTCGCTGGGTGTGACGGTGGCAGTAGTGGAGGCAACGCACGGCATCGCGTTGTGTGTCAACGAAACGCTGCTCTCACGGGCTCTCGTCAATGTCATTAAAAACGCGATTGTCTACAACAAAACAAATGGCACCGTCACCATCACGCTCTCCGAAAAAGATCACTTCATCACTATTGAAGTGGTGGATACAGGGATAGGTATTGCCTCCGTTGACCAAGCACACATCTTTGATCGATTTTACCGTGTTGATGAAAGCCGCACTCGTGGGACGGGAGGAAGCGGACTAGGGCTTTCTATTGCACAAAGTGCGCTTGCGCGCCTCGGTGGCACGATCGCGCTTGCCAGCACGCCGGGAGAGGGAACCACCGTTACGCTTCGCTTTCCGGCATAGGCTTCACCGTTTCTTCATAAGCTATTTTCTAGACTTGCTTAGGTGCACCCGAACCATCCCTCGCCCCGTCGCTCGCGAGTGGTAAGCTCAAAGCAAAGTGGGTGCACCACGTGCGTACTCAATTTACCAAGTGTTTTCTTTTCAATCACGATCATGTCTAATAAAAAAATAGCTCACGTATCGAAAAAGTCGAAGATGATCGCCGCTACCGCTTTCATCGTCGGCGCGATGGTGGTCGGTGGTGGCACGATCGCTCATGCCGATAGTGTACCAACCACTACGCCGGTGATGAGTGCACTCGTCAGTGCGCTTGCGCAGCGATTCAACTTGAGCACTACCGATATTCAGTCGGTGGTCGATCAGGTGATGGCACAACAGCGGACTACCCAAGCGCAGCGTGCGCAGCAGACGTTCAGCGATCGCGTCGCAAAAGCCGTAAGCGCGGGGACGATCACTCAAGCACAAGCCACGCTCATCATAGCGGAGGAACAGAGTATCCAACAAACCCTCAGCGGTCTTGCGGGAGAGACTACTTCGGCGCGGCAAACGGCGCTTACCTCCCTCAAGCAGTCCGTCCAAGAGTGGGCAACTACCAATAATATCCCTCAATCGGTTGTTGCTCGCTTCCTCTCTGTCGGTCCTCGCGGCCCCCATTTCCGAGGAGGACTTGGTCATCCGTTGACTTCTTCCACTTCGTAACCAACTCCTTTTACGTCACCAACAGCCGCTCCGGCGGCTGTTGTCATACTTCTTCACTTTTTCTTCACGAGCGTACGGTATACTACGAAGATATTAGCCAGTAACAAAATCCTGCACGATATATTCCACTATGACTTTTTTTTCTTCTCTACGACGATGGTTAGCGACCCATAAAAAATCCAGTATCTTTGGCGCAATAGTGATCGTTGTCATTGTCTATCTTGTGGTGCACCATACCGACAGTGCAAGCACGGAGACGCGCTATGTCTTGGCGAACGCGACGGTGGGCACCATTGTCCAGTCGGTCAGTGCAACGGGGCAGATGACGACATCGGCTTCTCTTGATCTCAAACCGCAAACGTCCGGCACGCTCATAGCTATCAAAGCACACGCTGGCGACAAAGTGGTGCAGGGAGAAACGCTCTTTGTGATTGATCCGAGCGACGCTACCCAAGCGCTCCACACGGCGCAAAATAATCTCGCCCAAGCAAAACTCGACCTCGCGTCGACCCAAACCCAGACAGCCAACAATCAAGCTGACTTGCAAAAAGCAGTGCAAGATGCCCACACGACGCTTCTGAGCAGTGGACTCAGTGCAACTCCAGCGGACTTCAACACCGCTGCCTTTACTGCTCCGACCGTGAGCGGTAACTATACCCTCGACAAAGAAGGAACGCTCACGGTTGCCACCTATGCCTCACAGGGAGGTATCTCCTTTGAAGTAACCGGTATGGGGGTCGATGTCTACGGTTATGCAAGCAATATCAATCCGCAACCTATCATCGGTACCGGCCTCTTTCTCACTTTCCCCAACAATACCCGTAGCGGGTTGAAGTGGAATATCGCCATTCCCAATACGAGTGCGCCGAGTTACCTCTCGAATAAAAACGCGTATGATACCGCAGTAGAGAATCTCAACGAATCGCAGCAGTCCGCCAACTCCTCTGCAGTTACCCTTCAATCCAAGGAGCTTGCAGTCACCGAAGCCGCACAAGCGGTCACCAGTGCACAGCAAACGCTCGACGACTGTTATGTCAAAGCACCGTTTGACGGCGTGTTGGCAAGCGTGGATGCTATTGTCGGCGATACCGCTTCGTCTGGGACGGCGCTCGGCACGGTGATTACCAATCAAAAGATTGCACAAGTGACACTCAATGAAGTAGATGTGGCGAAAGTGGCGATCGGCGATAAAGCGACCCTTACCTTTGACGCGCTCCCCGATATCACGCTCACTGGTACCGTCTCTCAAATCGATACCGTAGGCACCGTCTCGCAGGGAGTCGTCAACTATACTGTCGACATCACCCTCGACACCGACAATGATGCGGTTAAAAGTGGCATGAGCGTGACGGCATCCATCATTACCGCTTCCAAAAGTGGCGTGCTCACGGTGCCCAGTAGCGCCGTGAAGTCGAATGCAAACGGAAGCTATGTACTCGTACTTGATACTCCGGGGCCGGCCACGGCAGGCGTGCAAGGCGTAACCAGCGCTACGCCTCCACGGGAAGTCTCGGTAACCACTGGCATTTCAGATACCACCACTACTGAGATCGTCTCCGGACTTACCGAAGGTGAGCAGCTAGTGGCAAGAACCGTTGCTGCTACTCCTACGAGCACCTCGTCGTCTTCCTCATCTGCACCGAGCCTCTTTGGTGGGGGAGGAGGAGTACGAGTGGGAGGCGGCGGTGCTGCTGGTACAGTACGAACGCTGAGCCGTTAACATGATCGAGGTACACCACATTACCAAAACATATAGGAGTGGCGAGGAAAATTTCCAGGCGCTCAAAGGGGTGAGCTTCAGTGTAGAAGACGGAGAATTCATCGCCATCATGGGCCCTTCGGGATCCGGTAAAAGCACGCTCATGCACATCTTGGGATGTCTCGATACGCCGACATCAGGTTCCTACATGCTTGACCACAAAGATGTCTCCAAGCTCTCTGACGACGAACTCGCCGATATCCGCCGTGACAAAATCGGTTTTGTGTTCCAAGCATTTAACTTGCTTCCACGCACAACTGCGCTGCGCAATGTGACGCTCCCGCTCGTCTACGCAAACATTGCTCCAGAGCAACGGGAGCGCGATGCGGCGGAAGCCCTACGCGCTGCAGGACTTGATGAAAAATATTTTTCCCACAAATCCAACCAGCTCTCTGGGGGACAGATCCAACGCGTGGCGATCGCTCGTGCGCTCGTCAACCACCCCACCATGATCCTCGCCGACGAGCCGACCGGAAATCTTGACACCCGGACAGGAGAGATCGTGCTCGGCACTTTTCAGCAGCTGAACAAGACACTCGGCCGCACCATTGTGCTCATCACCCACGAAAGCGATGTGGCGGAACACGCCGACCGCATCATCGTCATTCGTGACGGACTTATTATCAGTGACCGCCGCAACCATACGCGGCGCACCGCAACACTATGACTACCGCCGACATGCTTCACGAAACCTATAGTGCACTGAGCGCCAATAAGGTGCGCACAGGGCTTACCATGCTCGGTATCATCATCGGTATCTCATCGGTGATCGCGATGATTGCCATCGGCAACGGCGCCAAAGACTCTATTCAGTCGAGCATCGAATCCATCGGGAGCAATCTCATTATGGTGATGCCAGGGGCGGAGCGTAGTTTTGGCGGGCCACAGCAAGCACGCGGGAGCGCAGAAACGCTCACGGTTGCCGATGGTGAAGCGATCCAATCCCAAATTGCCAATGTGGGAGCTATCGCTTTTGATGTCACCGCTCGCGCCCAAGTGGTCGCCAAGGGCACCAATACCAATACGAGCGTTATTGGTACCACGCCGTCGTATACCAGTGTGCGCAATCTACAGGTAAGCGAAGGCAATTTTTTCAGTGAGAGCGATGTCACAAGCAGTAACAAAGTTGCCGTCATCGGCCCGACGGTGGCAAGCGATCTTTTTGCCGACGGCAGTGACCCGCTTGGGCAACAGATTCGCATCAGCAGCGGCATCTATACGATTATCGGGGTTACGGCATCAAAAGGAGGCTCAGGATTTAACAATACCGATGATACCGTGTACATCCCTTACACCACTGCACAGCACTATCTCACTGGCAACCAATACCTCAGCGAAATTGATCTCTCGGCAGCAAGCGCCGAGGACACTACCCAAGTGCAAACCGATGTGACCAACCTCCTCCTCGAACGGCACAACATAAGCGATCCAACCAAGGCGGATTTCTCCACACTCAATCAATCGGATGTTATCGCCACCGCCTCGTCGGTGACAGGGACGTTCACCATGCTTTTGGCGGCGGTCGCCGGCATCTCGCTGCTCGTGGGGGGGATCGGCATCATGAATATGATGCTTACGACCGTTACCGAGCGCACGCGAGAGATCGGCTTGCGCAAGGCAATCGGGGCGAAAAAGGGCGACATCAATTTGCAGTTTCTCATCGAAAGTGTCGTCCTCACGTTTACCGGAGGAGTCATCGGCGTCATCCTCGGATGGACGGTGTCGTTTACCCTTACGAAACTCGATGTTATTGCTTCTTCAGTGACTCTTTCGTCCATACTGCTCGCCTTTGGCGTATCCGCACTCATCGGTATCGTCTTTGGTTACTATCCGGCGAGACGTGCCGCGAACTTAAACCCGATCGAGGCGCTGCGCTTCGAGTGAGCGCTCCGCAGCGTACTGGTAATCGATTATTAGTATTAGCAATAATTATTTTCACTTATGAAAAAAACATCATCAATCATTATTAGCGGCGTCGTGCTCATCGTCGCTGCGTTTTTTGGCGGTAAAGCCTATGGCGCACGACATGCTGCAGGATCGTCTGCTGCACGCACTGCTCGTGGCGGTAGCGGTAGCGGCTATGGCAGTGGGAACTTCCAGGGAATGGGGAGCGGCACTGCTCGTGGGAACTTTGGCGGTGGAGTCTCAGGACAAGTCATCAGCAAAGACGCGACGAGTATCACTGTCGGAACCCCTGGCGGCGGTTCGCGCATCGTGCTCTATTCACCATCGACTACTGTCTACAAGAGTGCGAACGGGTCACTCTCTGACATCACGACTGGCAGTACCATCATGGTGAGTGGCACCACGAATCCCGACGGCTCAGTGAGTGCGACTTCTATTCAACTGCGTCCTGAGGTGCAAGCAGGTGTACCGACACCACCACCGTCTGCGAAGTAGTTGCACCGCAAGAACGCTACTGCTATAGCACGTGAAATTTTTGGCCGAGAGCTATTTTCTTTGGGAGTTTGTGGTAACATCAGAGTACTACAACAAGAAGGCTACCTCTTTAGGTGGGCCTTTTTTGTATGAAAATAAAAAGTCCCCAGTAAGCGTTGCTGGGGAGTTTCCAAGAGGGGGTTTTGGCTTTTCGACAATTTAATTTAATGCCTTGTCGTGCGCGTCAAATATTATTTCCGCGCGCCATATTCTGAAGTATGTTTTGCCACCAACCGGTGGATTTCCTGTAACAGGTCGAAGTTCATATGCGCTCAACGATTCCTCGGGAAGTTGGAATTTAATATGATGATCGTAGGCCTGCAAGGTGGGTTTGTAGGACGTCGATAAAATCAATTCCCAAAAATTGCCATCCTGATGATAGAGTGCCACTTTGTATGCAGTTGAATCATCAGGGCTTGCAACTATTACCAACCGGGGATCTCTTGGTTGTTTATCTGTTTCTACGAATTTTTCCGTCTGAGGAAATAACCTCTTTATAAACCAATCTCGGTCACCTCCTTCACGAAACAATTTTCCGTCGACAAGGAATGCCCAGTAGGCGGTATCTTTGTGTATCTGGATACCGATTGAGAAAGCCGGAGTATCCCGTTGGGCAAAGCAGGGCAGCGCGATGAGCGCTATCAAAAGACTTGTTATCATTTTTTTCATGTTCAAGGTTTTGTGTACTTTAATACGAATATACCTGTTTGTCAATATTTTCTCAACAATAAAAAAGCCCCCATGTGTGGGGCCGTTTCTCGATAACATTTTTACCAAAATAGTTCTTCAGAAAGATCAATCATGAGTTTTGCACCCCCGTTTTCTTGATTATAGATCCCTTTGAACAAAAGAAATTTTTCATGTTGAGGTTCCTCACTATTTTGTCGTTTTATTTTTAACGTAATATGCCACCCGTCGGGCATATAGTCTTCTTCATCAGGATCCATGTGTCCCATGGCTACAACTTTTGTCTCGAGCCTTCCAAAAGGTTCGTTCTTGAGTTCAATGAGGCTTTTTTGTTTAAATGCCCCAAAGATGGTATCAGAATGCAGGTTGGTGAATTCTATTTTATACGTTCGTTCATCCAGTGTTACGTTTGATTTTTTCATTTTTATAAACAGTTTTTCTCACTCTAAAGCAAAATTGCGAATATATCAAATACAATGAGGGTATTATTGACAATAAAACATATTGAGTTATAGTGTGCAAAACGTTAACAAATGGTACAAAACAATCTGTTCGCGCGACCACTGGTCGTTCTGGGTAAGGGAATTAAAAAAAGGGGCTTCTTTACGGAGCTTACTCCTGAATCGAGGATCTCAGCGACCGCGGCAGGGCTCCTCTTTGAGAATGAAGAATTCTCTTCGATAATATTTACTGGCGGAAAAACATTGGGTAATCAATACGCCTCTGAAGCGGAATGCATGGAAGATTACCTACTCGAGAATTTCACAAGTATTCTCCCAAGCAGAGTATTTGTTGAACCGGAATCAATTGACACGCTTGGAAATATCAATGAAATGTTGCATCAGGGATTCATTAGATTTCACAAACCGGTGGATGTCTTGAGCACCGCACAGCATATCTGGCGGGCAAAAAGGATGTTCCGAAGTATCGCTGGTATCGATGCGAAGATGATCGCATCGCAAAAAGTTATACAGAAATACGGTTCCCCTGAGGACAACATGATACTCGATGAGTACGAAGAATCCTCGGGATTTGTGTACGCCGCAATAAAGGAGTTCATCCTCAACGGCATAGTCCTTGTTGACCCGAAAGGCAAGCTCCTTCGGCATGTGACACGGTTGACGCGGCACGGAAAAGATAGTGAATAAAATAGCACCGGTTATAACGCTCGGGCGTACTATAGGTACACACGAGCGTTTTTTTTATGCGTGCGTTGACAAAGTGTGAGTTTGTATGTTAATTTTAACCCGCCTCATCACACAGGTGATCGTGGAAAACGTATGCTATATAAGCACAGACGAGTATATCTTTGGGGAGCACTGGCAATCGTGCTTATCGTAGCGGGATATCTCTATCGTGCCTCGCTCTACAAGCTCGCGTATCGATTTGACCTTGTGCGTAGGGATGAGGCGTTTACCGAGCTCTATTTCGACGATCCGGAGGCACTGCCGAAAAGCACCACGAAGAACAAGACGGAGACGTTCTCGTTCACCATTCACAACGTTGAAGGGAGTAATATGGACTACCCCTACGTCGTCTACTTTATGAACGACAAAGGGTACAAGACCGTATTTGCGCAAGGCACCGTCGCTCTAGCGGATGGTGCATACCAAACGATCACGGTCGCCCACACTTTTACCGCCTCGCACCAGCGAGGTACCGTTGCAGTAGTGCTCACCAACCTCAATCAGCACATAGACTTCCTTATAGCGGACACCTCCTCATAACACGATCACCTAGCTACCCATTTATATGCCACCTGCCAACAAAAATTCCAAAAAAATCACGGTTATCATCCCTTGCTACAACGAAGAACATGGGGTTGCCGAAGTGATCAACACCTTTCCTACGAAAAAAATTCGTCACCACGGCTACGATATCGAAATCGTCGTTATTGATAACAATTCGAGCGATCGTACTGCCGAAGTTGCGCGGCTGCACGGTGCGATCGTGATCCACGAACCAAAGAAGGGTAAGGGCAACGCTATTCGTACCGGCTTTGAATATGTATCAAAAGATACTGACTATGTGGTGATGCTCGATGGCGACAACACCTATCGCCCCGAAGAAGTGCTTCGCCTCGTCGAACCCCTCGATGCCGAGTTTTGTGATGTGGTGCTTGGCTCTCGATTGGCAGGACGCATGAATGAGGGAGCCATGCCAGCCTTAAATCGGCTGGGCAACTGGTTTTATACCCACATTGTGCGTATTTTTTATCGGGTAAACATCACGGATGCGCTGACTGGCTACTTCGCATGGACGCGGGAAGCGGTAGAGCGGTTGACGCCACACCTCACTTCCGATGGATTTGCCATAGAGATGGAAATGGTGACCAAGATGGCACGCCTCGGCGAAGAAATTTCGTCGGTGCCCATCAGCTATCATCCGCGGGCTGGGGAAACGAACTTGCGTCCCTTCCAAGACGGCATTCGCATCCTCCAGATGTTTTCGCGCAATCTTTTTTGGAAACCACCATCGAAGAAACTACTTCTGCGAGAGCCGGAAAACGCTCTAGAAACGAGGTAGGTATCATGGAAATAATCTCAAGGAAGAAACAACCCACAACCCCAAAGAAAATTGCGATCGTATCTGACGCGGTCTATCCCCACAACAAAGGCGGCAAAGAAAAGCGCTTGCATGATATCACTACACGGCTTGTCCGCGACGGCTACGACGTCACTATTTACTGCATGCAGTGGTGGGAGGGACCCAAGACCGTCGTACACGAAGGGGTGAAATTTTGTGCTATCAGTCCTCTCTATCCGCTCTACAACGGCGACCGGCGTAGTATCCGCGAAGCAATCCTTTTTGCACTCCACTGTTTCAAGCTACTCACCAAATCTTTCGATGTCATTGATGTCGACCACATCCCGCACCTCTCGATCCTGACGATAAAAATTGTCTGCCTTTTGAGGAGGAAAAAGATGATCGCGACGTGGCACGAAGTGTGGGGAAAAGAGTATTGGAAAGAGTATCTCGGTGGGTGGAAAGCTACTATAGCATACCTTGTCGAGTGGCTCAGTGTGCAATTGCCAACAACTATTATTGCTGTCTCAGACCATACGGCAAAATCTCTCGAAAAACTTCTTGGCAGTAGGAAAAAAATCGTTACAATTCCAAACGGCCTTCAGCTCAGCGTATTACGAAAGAGCCCGCATGCAGCTTTGCAGAGCGATATTATCTTTGCGGGGAGACTCCTTTTTCACAAAAATGTCGATGTACTGCTTCGTGCGATAAAGATTCTCAAAGAAAAGATACCCACCATCTCTGCAGTTATCGTCGGTGATGGTCCAGAAAAAGTATCATTGGAGCAGCTGGCAAAAGATTTGGCAATCGAGCAAAATGTCATTTTTCTTGGATTTGTCGAAAGGGATATAGATCTCTATGGTTTGATGAAGTCGTCAAAAGTATTTGTATTGCCGTCAGTGCGAGAAGGATTTGGGATTGTTACTATCGAAGCCAACGCATGCGGACTCCCTGTCGTCACTACTAATCACAAAGATAATGCTACAAAGGATTTGATTGAAGAAGGGGTGAATGGTTATGTCGTACGTCTCAACGAAAAGGCCTTTGCCCAAAAGATATTTCTTGCGCTCAGCAGCAGAACAAAAATACAACCACAAAAAAATGTTGATCGATATGATTGGCAGGTGCTCATGATGCAGCTAGAAAATACATACAAAACTGCCTATGCATAATATTATTGTCACAACAAGTTGGGATGATGGGCATGTGCTCGACCAGAAACTTGCTTCACTTCTGCGCAGGTACGCTCTAAGTGGCACCTTTTATATCTCGCCGGAAGACAAAGAACTCTCGCCAAACGAACGATTGACTCCAGAGCAGGTTGCCAAACTTTCGGAAGATTTTGAGATCGGTGCCCACACCATGACGCATCCTCGCTTGTCACAGGTCAGTGACGAGGTGGCAAAGAAAGAAATCGTCGAGTCGAAACGGGTACTTGAACGATGGATCGGTAAATCGGTCACGAGTTTTTGCTACCCGGGAGGTGAGTACCGGCCGAAGCACATCGCCATGGTGCGCGAGGCGGGATTTACGCTCGCGCGCACCGTGAAGCGCTTCGCTACCGACCTCAGCAAAGATCCACTCATACTCCCGACGACGGTGCACGCGTATCGTCACTGGTCTGATATTTTTCCCATTTTAAAATTCGCGCGCTACAGTCCGGCACAATTTATCAGCTACTACTTCAATTGGGATGCACTCGCCATGGCACAATTTGACCGCGTATGTCAGACTGGTGGTGTCTTTCACCTCTGGGGGCACTCATGGGAGATAGAGCACGACGGTGATTGGGAGCGGCTCGAAAATGTCCTGCGCCATATCGCAAAGAAAGATCATATAATGTACAGAACGAATGGACAACTCTATGATATCTAATCAAAAAACAATCGCTTTCGTCACCCCCTATTTTCCTCCACAAGGCGGTGGGCTGGAAAAATACGCCTACGAGATCGCCCTGCGGCTGCACAGAGACCACGGGTGTCGGATCATTTTCATCACCTCTGGCGCGCACAAGGATGCCGATAGGGTAGACGAGGTCGCAGGGATGAAAATATATCGTCTCAGCTACCAGTGGAAGGTCTCGAATACTCCCATTGCACTCAATTGGAGGAAGAAGATAAAAACAATTTTTGGAAAGGAACACGTCGATCTCGTCAATGTGCACACCCCAGTCCCGGGTATTGGCAACTTCGCCGCTGCGGTTGCGGGCACGAGACCGGTGGTGGTGACGTACCATGCCGGAAGCATGCGCAAACATAAGTTTTTGGTTGATATGATCGTATCTGTCTATGAAAATGTTTTTCTGCCGCTTCTCCTCAAGCGTGCAAACTCTATTATTTGTTCCTCAGATTTTGTGAGAAATCATTTCTTAAAAAAGTATACCTACAAGAGCATCACCGTCACGCCAGCGGTCGATGTGAACCTCTTCAAACCGAGCCCCGAACCTCCACATGATTCGACCTTATTATTTGTTGCGGGGTTAGGGTACGCACAGCAGCACAAAGGTTTGAGAATTCTTTTAGACGCAGTAAAAAAATTGGAACAGGTGTTCCCCCATCTTAAACTCATTGTCGTAGGAGATGGAGATATGAGAGAGTGGTATGAGTCTTATGTCGCTCACCTAGGGTTTAGAGACAGAGTGTCATTTAGAGGAATATTGACGGGGGATGAGTTGGTGAGGAGTTATCAGTCTGCCTCTGTGCTCGTTTTGCCTTCATACGCACCGGCTGAGAGTTTCGGCATGGTTTTGATCGAGGCTATGGCATGTAAATTGGCTGTTATCGGAACAAATATCGGGGGAATCCCAACGGTAATATCAGATCATGTCGATGGCTTACTTATCCCCCCCAACGATTCAAAAGCTTTGGCGGATGCAATAGAACTTATATTTAGTGATATGAAAAATCTTCGATTGATGGGAGAAAACGGGCGTAAGAAAGTTCTTGAGCACTATACTTGGGATAAAAAAGTCGCAGAAACTTTCAAAATATTCAACGACTATCTTAATGAAGAAAAATGATTTTTCTATTGTGCAGATAGCCGCGTACTATCCTCCGCACCTTGGTGGTCTGGAAGGTGTCGCAAAAGAAGTTTCGGAGCAACTTACGAGAGATGGGCACGAAGTTACTGTACTTACTTCAGATATCAGTGCAAAACAGCTTCCGAAAATTGAATCACACCCTAATCTGATCATCAAACGTCTCTGGTCATTCGAGTTTGCGCACACTGCATGGATCCCGGGACTGTTGTGGCAACTGCTCAGAGTCAAAAAACCGACAATATTTCATCTCCATCTTGCACAAGCGTATGTACCTGAGATGGTCTGGCTCGCTTCGAAACTCCGCGGTATTCCGTATATTGTACATTTTCATCTGGATGTAAAACCTTCGGGAACCTTTGGATTTATCTACGTGCTTTGGAAAAAGTGGATACAATCACGCATAATAAAAGATGCAGTGCGTGTCATCACGCTTTCTCCAGACCAGAGTGTTTTGATAAAAAATCGCTATCACAAAACTGATAGTGAAGTTGTTTTTATTGGTAATGGTGTGGGGAATCAGTTTTTGACAATCGGAGAAAATGAACGGGTGAGGCACAATCCTTTGCGATTGCTTTTTGTAGGACGTCTTGCGTTGCAAAAACGCCCCGAGCGGCTCGTTGAAGCAATGCCGCTCATCAAGTCAGAAACGATACTCACCATTGTTGGTGATGGAGAAGACAGATCGATGCTCGAGGCGTTGGTGAAGAAACATAACCTTAAGAACGTCAGTTTTGTAGGTAAACTCTTCGGCGAAGCGTTACTCAGTGCATATCGTGATAGTGATGTATTCGTCTTACCCTCTGACAGAGAGGGAATGCCGCTCGTGCTTCTAGAGGCGATGGCGGCGGGATTACCGATCGTTGCGTCGGATGTACTTGGCATCACTGAGCTCATCGAGGGTGTCGGCGTACTTGTGGCGAACCCGAGCCCAGAGACGTTCGCAGCTGCGATCGATGCACTTGCCTCCGACCCAGCGAAGCTCGCTTTGCTGTCGAAAAAAAGCTTCGCGAAGGCGCAAGACTGTTCGTGGGAGAAACTTGTGAAGAAACTTGAAGCGGTGTACAAAGAAATTGGTGTATGACTATAGGGAGGAACCGACTATTGTGGATAGCAACGGTATGGGCAGGAGCATTCATCATCCTTTCTGTATTGCAGTACAATTACTTCCAACTTTTAAATATTTTTGGATTCCTCACGCTCGCATTCCTACCGGGCATACTTACAGTAATACTCTTTCGTGTTGAAGGGCTCACATTTTGGGCGTACGCTGCACTTGCGGTCGGATTCAGCGTACTCGAGCTCATGCTTGTCGCACTTATCGGTAATACACTGCTTCCTGCATGGGGCATTATGCATCCGCTTAGCAGAGGTCCACTACTTTCAGAGTTTGGCGTGCTTATCACGATGTTTGTTGCTGCATGTTGGGCACGGATAGAAGCGATACGCTTGCCTCTGAAAAAATATCTCATATTTGCTACCAAGCGCGATCTCTACTTCGCGCTCATCCCCATTATCTTTGTGACGCTCAGCGTATTTGGTGCGATCAGAATCAACGACGGAGCAAGCAACATTCTCACTATGGTTATGCTCGGTGGTGCTGGGGTGTATTTCGTATTTTTGTTTCGCGCTACAAAAAAACTCGGCGAAAACGTGATTCCTACCGCGCTTTTCTTTATTGCACTTGCACTCCTTCTCATGACGAGTATGCGCGGATGGTATACCACTGGGCATGATATTCAAACAGAGTACAAAGTATTCGAGCTCACAAAGAATGCAGGTCTCTGGAACATCGCTGTCTTTCGAGATGCCTATAATGCGTGTTTGAGCATCACCATACTCCCCACGATATTTTTTAATCTCTTAAAGGTTCCCGACCCCTATATATACAAGATTTTTTCTCAGTTCATATTTGCTTTCGCTCCCGTCTTGGTATATCTGATCGGTCGTCGGTGGACTGATTGCACGACTGCATTGTTGGGGACGATCTATTTCATAGGATTCCCGACATTTTTTATAGATATGCCATTCCTCAATCGACAGGAATTGGCGTTCGTCTTTTTTGGGCTTATGCTCTATACGATTTTTGAGGAGAAGCTCGACCTCTCAATTCGTCGGGTACTGTTTTTCATTTTTGGAATTGGGGTCATACTCTCGCACTATTCGACTACCTATACAGTGCTTCTCGTACTGGCACTTGCAATTGCGTCGCGTCCCCTCTTTCTGAAGCTCGCGAAGTATCTCAGAGGGAAAAAATTATTTGCTCGCTCAAGTGTCGTGCATTTCCCGAGGGGAGTGTCTCTGAAACCAAAAATTACCGTGGTTATGGTGGTTGGTCTTTTCTTAGTAAGTTTCCTTTGGACGCAGACCATAACTAATACAGGTAGCAATGTATTAAATGTCCTCGGACAAACTTTTTCTGCGGTCAAAAGTGGTTTTGGGGGCGACAATCGGTCTATAGATGCAACGAGTCTCCTTAGCTTTGGTAAGCCAAGTCAGGATCAGGAATTGCAAGATTACATCACAAAGGTGTTGGATCCGCTCCGCGCTCATGCTCCAGCCGAGACCTACTATGACCCTTCGACCTACGCGCAGTATACGATCACTGCATTACCTCCGGAAAATAGCCCTCTCACTGGTGCGGGGAAGTTTTTGACAGATCACCACATTCCCATCACGAGCGCTATGGTTGTTGTAGGGCAGCTCTTAGCGAAGCTTCTCGAAGTGTTGGTGCCACTCGGTGTGATCTATCTTTTGTTTAAGCAAAGCATCGCCAAATATATCGACCCCGAGCTCTACCTTATCGTTTTTTATTGTCTCGTATTTATATTGCTCACCATCATTTTGCCGGTGCTCTCTGTTCAGTACGGTATCTATCGTGCGATGCAGCAATCGATGTTTGTCATCGCGCCCATTATCGTCGCGGGGGCACTTGCGGTCGGTGATGGATTGCGGTATGTATTCAAGCCTCTCCACAGATATATTTCTTCAGAACAATTTGCCATTATCCTCGGGGTATTCTTTTTCTTGTACTCGAGTCACTTTTTACCTTATCTCTTTGGTGGTAGTGAAGCAGTGCTTCACTTGAGTAATACGGGGACGTACTACGATGACTATCTCATCAAGACGACCGAGGTGTATGGTGTGGACTGGCTCACCAATCTGGTGGGCAACAATGCGGGTAACCTCAGCGGTGTGCGCCTCGATGTGCAGACGAGCCGGTACAACAAATTTGCCTCCCTTACCTATATTGGGGCAGATACTGATATTATGCCGAGCGCCGTGAAAAAAGACGCGTATGTATTTCTTGGGCCAGTCACCGTGCAAAAGCAGCGTGCGACCATCATTTACAACGCCGACCAGGTGAACTATAAATACCCAATACAATTCCTAGATGATAACAAGAACCTCATCTACAGTAATGGTGCTGCCGAAATATACCGATAATATATGAAATTCTTGATCGTCAATGCGTTCCATAGAGATGACAAAGGAGATGCCGCACTTCTGCATGTCCTCATTGATCAGCTACTCGTCATCGACCCCTGTGCCGACATCTCTATCGCGAGTATGGAAGATCCTCGTGTGTATCCCACCTTTTACAAAGGGCATAACGTTGGATCATTCGAATTCCAATCGTCTTCCCACGCGCACCGCGCGCCGTGGCATATCTTTTTCAAGGTGTATATATACATGGCACTGCGGATAGTAGCGGTAATGAAAGGAAGGTGCACGTGGCTCTTTTTTGGCGAGCTCAAAAAGGTATACGACGCATGCCGCTCTGCAGACCTTGTCGTATCCGTCGGAGGCGGCTACTTCATCACCAAAAAGGACGGACTTGATAGTCCGATGCACCTCGTCTTTGCGCTCCAGACGCTCGCGCTCTGCAAGGCAATTGGCAAAAAGGTTGCCACTGCCCCGGTGTCTGTCGGACCTTTCCAGAGAAAGTGTGAAGGGAAGTACGCTGCGCGTATCCTCGCCGCTATCGATCTTGTCCTCTTGCGCGAAGCGATCAGCACGAAGTATTTTCTTGATAAGCGCGGGATGCTTGCGGCGAATATTCGTCAGGTTCCCGATAGTGCGTTTGCATTCCTCCCTGAAGGGGTGTTCTCTCTCAGAGAAGTTGCGGGTGCTACGGAAGGTGAGCGTGTGCTCGCGCTTGCGGTACGCAACTGGATGACCGCCGACAAACAGCGCATCTATGAACAAGCGCATGCTGATCTCATCGATCATATCGCAGTGTACTATCCGGACATCAAGGTTGTGTTCGTCCCGCAATGCACATTCCCACATGCAGGAGATGACGATCGGATCGTGGCAAGGAATATCATAGCTTTGTCGCGTTCGAAGCGGGCAGTTGCCATCGAAAAAGTCTTGGATTATAAAGAAGTGAAGCTCGCATACGAACATGCCGACTTTGTCGTCGGGACACGGTTTCACTCGATGGTGTTTTCGCTTTCCTATCTCGTGCCGGGAATCGCGATAGAATACGAACACAAAACGCGCGGGATCATGCGCGATCTCGGCCTCGAAGAGTGGGTGCTACGGATCGATACTATCACTTCAAAAGAGCTTATTGTGAAATTTGATGCCCTCGTAGGGCGGAAGTCTCTTTACAAGGAGTACCTCGCCGAAGTGATGCCACGCTATAAGGCGGCATCCGAAGAGGCAGTTACTTTATTTTCTCAACTATTATCAAAATGAAAATTCTTAGAATAGTTTCGTCAGGGTTTGAAGAGGGTGGTGTTGAAAACGGCATCGTTTTAATGCAGCCTGTTTTGGAAAAGATGGGCCACGAGGTTAGAACCATCGCAAGTGACCGTAGGATGGATTTGCCGCGTTTTGATAGTTACACTTTCAAGAGTATAAAGACGAGCGGCTTTTCAAAATATATTTACAACGCGTTTAACCCACACTCGTTTTTTTTACTAAAAAAGGTTCTGAAAGAATATAGGCCCGATATCGTACAACTCCACACTATGGGGCAGGTTTCTCCATCGGTACTCTTTGCTCTTAAGCATACGCCTACAGTGCTTACCATCCACGGCCCGGAGGCCTTCACAAAAGGGTTACTGCTCTGGTACTTACCCACTACGGATTTTAAGGATCATTCGCATGATGCGAAGCAACTCACTTTTGCGGGGAGCATGCGGTTATTTTATCATCGTTTTATCAGCGGTACTCTCTATCGCATGGGGATGAAGCATGTTGATGTCACAATTGTTTTTAGTCGCTATATGCAGCGCTTGATGCAGAAAGAACATATTATTACTCGCTATGTTCCCAACGGTACTGTACTTCTCGAGCAGCGCCCCATCACCAACACAAAAACTATCTCTTTTGTAGGAAGATTGGAAAAATTTAAGGGAGTAGATTATCTCCTCCGCGCGCTCCCTGCAATAGTGAAAAAATTTCCAGAGGTGCATTTGGTTATCGCAGGCGATGGGAGTTACCGGACAGAGCTCGAAGCACTGGCAAGAGAGCTCAACATAATGGACAATGTCTCATTCCGAGGGCACCTCTCAAAAGAAAAAATACGTGAAATGTATCGGGATGCCACGCTATTGATTATGCCGTCTATATGGCCCGAAGCCTTCGGTAAGGTGGGTATTGAGGCGATGAGTGTCGGACGACCGGTGATTGCGGCGGACGTCGGCGGTATCAGCGATTGGCTCATCGATGGAGAAGTAGGCTATCTCGTTCCTCCAAAGGATCCTGCTGCCATAACAGAAAAAGTTATCACACTTTTCTCTGATGAAGCACTACTGAAGACTATGTCGGAAAAAGCGCGCAGACAATCAGAAAAATTTTCTATAGAATCTCACACAGAAAAAATACTGGAGGTGTACAACGAGGTGATTAAAAAATACAAGACATCATGAAAATACTTGCTTTCCCAAGAGGATTGGAGAACCCTTATCAAGAGTTACTCTACGAGTCAATGCGTCGTAAGGGCAATGTTATACGCTATGTGTGGGCGCCAACACCGAGCGGCACCTTCAACATGGCGACAGTACTCCCGCAACTTTTCTTCTGGAGAGTGTGCAGGTATCGGGTGTTTCATCTTCATTGGGCGAACGCTTTTGCGCTTCGCGGAGGTATTTACGAAAATAAAATTTTGAAAAGAATAGTGTACTCCCACTATGTGCTGTGTATAAAAACAATAAAGTGGTTGGGATATCGGCTCGTCTGGACTGCACACAACGCACTCCCGCACGATCCGGCGTTTAGTGATGATGTCGCTGCCCGGAGAATCCTCGCAAAACATACTGATCTCGTTATCGTCCACTCTCAAAGTACGCTTGACCAACTGAAAGCACTCGGGGTTGCCGTGAAAAAATCAGTAGTTATTCCACATGGAAGTTATATTGGCGTGTATCCCAACACGATAGATCGGGCTGCTGCCCGCGAGAAGCTTGGCATAAGCAACGATAAATTCGTTTTCCTCTATTTCGGCCAGATACGCGCGTACAAAGGAGTTGATTTACTCATCGAAGCGTATTGCAGTCTCAGCAACGAATCAAACCAACTGCTCATTGCAGGGAAGTGTAGCGATGAGCATCTTCGCGCACTCCTTGCAGCATACGCGCAGAACAAAAATATACTCATTCGCGACACGTATATTGATGATGCTGACATTCAGGTGTATTTCAATGCGGCCGATGTAGTCGTGCTTCCATTTAGAGAAGTTTCAACTTCTGGATCGGCGCTGCTTGCATTCTCCTTCGGCAAGGCAGTTGTTGTCCCCACGCTGGGAGATCTCGCGTATGTGCCCGAGAGCGTTGCCTATAAATATACGCAAGGAAAGAACGCTCTTATGGATACACTCCAGCAAGTGCAACAGGCCCCCGACTTGCTAAGAAAGAAATCGAAGGCAGCTCTCGAGTATGCGCGAACACTTTCTTGGGAGAATATTGCTAATAAAACGCAGGCTGCTATACACGAGCTTTTTTCGTCTCGATAATGAGTTGCCAGTTCATGATGAGGTAGATGACCGCGGTCACGACTTGTCCGCATACACATGCCCATGCGATAGCGACAAGCCCATGAGGTGCGACGATATACGCAGGGATGACGACGGCAAGTGCATTGAATGCATTCATAAAGAGGTACATGCCTGAGCGCTTTTTGATATTGAGCAATGTATCACCGAGGTAGTTTGCTGCGCTAAAGAGACTTGCAAGCGCAAGGATAGAGAGTGGCCACGTACCTGCCGCGGCATAATCTTTCCCAAAGAAGTGCAGTACGTAGCCGCCAAGTATCCAGATGATGACTGCTGCAGGTACGAGGAATGAAAAGAGGTGTTTAACCGCTTTTTTGAAATGATCTACAAGCCCTGCTTCATCATGGGATACCTCGGCAAAAAAAGATTGTGCTGTTGATCCGGGGATAACATTGAGCACGGTGATGAT
>DASZOX010000035.1:0-15310 GCA_035550535.1 Minisyncoccota bacterium | reverse complement strand
TATGTTCCATAGTATCAATATGCTCTACCCACAGGGTATCGGTGGTATAGAGGATGATCCGACGGACTTGCTCCCAGAATGTATCTTCCCCAATGAGGGCTATCTTTTCTTTGGCTATCGATTCGAGCGTTTCATCCCCAAGTGCATAGAAACTCGCGATAACATGTCCCCGATCACCTTCAACCATAGCGCGGCGGCGATCATAGATAATGGACCGCTGATATGCCAAGACAGTATCGTATTCAAGGGTATACTTTCGGGCGTCAAAATTGAATCCTTCTATCTTTTTTTGAGCAGACTCGAGCGCTCGACTGACAAATCCGTTGGAAATTGGTTCATCTTCCGGCATACCGAGGCGATGCATCATCCCTTTGATTTTTTCTGACCCGAAAATACGCATCAAATCGTCATCAAGCGACACATAGAACTGGGTTGCTCCCGGGTCCCCCTGACGCCCTGACCGGCCACGCAGTTGATTGTCAATGCGACGTGCTTCATGGCGCTCGGTGCCAATAACAAAAAGACCGCCGAGCGCTTTGACTTCTTCTTGCGTTTCAGGAGTAGAAGGATTCCCCCCCAAAATGATATCGACCCCTCGCCCTGCCATGTTGGTAGCAATAACGACGCTTCCCTTTTTCCCCGCCTGTGCGGTAACTAACCCTTCCTGTTCGTGATTTTTTGCGTTGAGGACTTGGTGGTGGATACCTTCTCGTTTGAGATAGGCAGAGAGAAGCTCATTTTTCTCAACCGAGACCGTACCGATAAGCACAGGCTGCCCCTTATCGTGGAGCTCTTTTACCCTCCGAGCTATCGCCTGAAACTTGCCTTTTTCCGTCATGAAAATAAGGTCGTGGTGATCGATACGCTGGCTTGGACGATGGGGGGGGATGGAAACGACCGAAAGCCCGTACACTTTTACGAACTCTTCTTCACTCGTCTTTGCGGTACCTGTCATTCCTGAGAGTTTGGTATAAAATTTGAAATAGTTCTGGTAAGTGATAGAGGCCACCGATCGGGTTTCTTGTGCGATAGGAACACGCTCCTTGGCTTCGATTGCCTGATGGAGTCCCTCACTCCAGCGACGCCCTGGCTGCATGCGACCGGTGAACGGATCGACGATAATAACCTCATTGTCTTTGACGACGTAATCTTTGTCTTTTTGGAAAAGTGCGCGGGCACGAATTGCCGTTTCAAGATAGTGCACGTATTTTATCCCCTGCTCTGTATACATATCTTTAATACCGAGCAATTTTTCTGCCTTGGTAATCCCCTCATCGGTAAGCTGAATCGCTTTTTGCTTCTCATCCACCGTAAAATCGATTTCGGGGACGAGCGCGGAAGCAACCTTGGTCACTGTTTTGTACAGTGACTCCGACTCAGCAACCGGAGAAGAGATGATGAGCGGGGTGCGACTCTCGTCGATGAGGATTGAGTCGACCTCGTCTACCACGGCATAGACATGCCCACGCTGCACCATCGCCTCCTTTTCAGTGACCAAATTGTCGCGCAGATAATCAAATCCAAACTGGCTATTGGTGCCATAGGTGATATCGGCAGCATAGGCTTCTTTGCGGGTCACGGGGCGTAAAAATTGCTTTACCACTTCAAACCCTCCTTTTTCATCCCGCTCCTGATCAAATTCTTCATGGGTGGGATCATAGACGAACGATGCGTTTTGATCATTGATCACTCCCACCGAAAGACCGAGGAAATTGTAGATAACCCCCATCCATGTTG
Organism: Minisyncoccota bacterium; assembly: GCA_035550535.1. Lineage (GTDB taxonomy): Bacteria > Patescibacteriota > Minisyncoccia > Phycocordibacterales > UBA9973 > UBA4124. The sequence goes on along the minus strand of DASZOX010000035.1, from coordinate 13,573 downwards.
CGTCGCGGCGGGCAAGATAATCATTGACCGTCACCACATGCACTCCTTTCGCGGTAAGTGCATTGAGATACACCGGAAGGGTGGCCACCAGTGTTTTTCCTTCTCCGGTGCGCATTTCGGCAATCTTTCCTTCATGCAAGACAATGCCACCGATAAGTTGCACATCGTAATGGGATTTCCCCAGCGTGCGCTTGCTGGCCTCTCGAACAAGCGCAAAAGCATAGGGCAGCAAATTATCGAGCGACTCCCCGCTTTCATAGCGAGCTTTGAGTTTCTCAGTTTCAATAGGAAAGGCGCTGTCAGGAAGCGCCGCCACTGTCGCCTCGAGCGCATTGATCGCTGCTACCTTTTTCTTGTATACCCCAAATATATTTCGTTCAAAAAGCGACTGGAGGAATGGAAGACTCATGAGAGAGCATAGTACCATAGAAAAGCCTTTTTTAAAAGGTTTTTATTGTGTAGTCTGAAAACCAACTACCCCTTTTTGAGGGGTAGTGGGTAAGTGGAAAGAGAGTATGAACGATTATCTTTTCTTCTTTGAAGCCTTCTTCTTTGAAGATTTCTTAGCTGCTTTCTTTTTCGAAGCCTTCTTAGCTGCTTTCTTTTTTGCTGCCATATACGAGATAAAAAAATCTGATAAAACTGTGATGATCGACCACATGGGTTTGTGATTGAACGCGTTATCACCACATGTATACTCATTATCTCGTGCATAAGAAGCGCGTGCAATATTTTTTCTAGAAATGTGTGGATAACTTTTTCATTTTGTAAAATTTTTTTCAAGAATTATTTTTGATTCCGTTGCATGTTTGAAAAATTTTTCTAATTTCATTTCCGAAATCATTTTGTTTCTCAAAATAGAGCGCGCACAATATTTTTCATACACAACACACATACAACAAAAAAGAACCTGCTCTCGTAGGTTCTTTTTTGCGTTTATGCACTTGTCTTTCCTGATCTGGCAACGGCGGGTGCTAACTCCACCACAAATGCCCATGTGAGCGCAGCCGCCGATGGCAAATCACGAACTATATAAGTATACAAAGTGGACCAAAAATCACAAGCAGCTATGACAACGCCCCCATACGGGGGCGTTGTCGGGCATTTGTGTCGTTAAAAACATGTGGAATGTTTAACTCACGGCTAGAGTATAGCCTAAATTAAATTCCTCTGCAAGCGAAATCCACCGCAAAGCGGTGGATTTCGATGTTGTTGTTGCACTCGTAAGCCGAATTCTGTTTTAGCGATCATTTATCTGGGACGATTGTTGCCAATCGCCTCGAGCGGCACTCCACGCGCAGAGCGCGCAAGTCAGAAAGTTTATAAAGTATAAAGTTATAAAGGAGCTGCACCATGCGACTTCTTTCAACTTTTGACCTTTAACTTTACGAACTGCGTGCTCCGCACGCGACACGGCCTTGCACACGGGTAAGGATTTAGCCGTTTCATTTCAAGACTTCGAATACCCTTTTATATTCTTGAATCTAGCCTGCTGAACCAATCCGAGTTTCTGCCCAAGGGCATACAAGGGTACAGGCTATTCGCGCTCTTTCGATTGCGACCGTTTCTGTTCGCACCTCGTGGTTTGCACCAGATGGGTATTACCCACTACCTGTGCGCGCAGAGCACGCAAGTTACAAGTTCGTAAAGTTATAAAGTTGAAAGAAAACACAAGATGCATTTACTTTACGAACCTTACAAACTGCGTGCCCTGCACGCTGTGTGTTCGGACTTTCCTAACCTCTCTATTACTTAGAGAAGCTCGATCGTTCGGTACAACTCCCTATTTTTAGCATATATTGACAAGTAAATCAATAAATGTTTTATGAAATAAAAAATATTACTTGGAATTACCTTTTCTTCGTGAACCACAATTTGGACAAGACTATGAATCAAACCTGTGGTGGATAACACATCCAAGAGAACGTGAAGAAATAGCTGCAAAAAATATTGATGAAGCAAAACAAATTGCTAAAAAAGTGTTTTTGGAATGGCGTGAAGCAAAATTTGATTTACTGGACGAATTAAGACTCTCTAATGAAAAAAGAATTTCACTTAAAGAAGAATTCCCTAAGAAAGTAACTTTGATCCAAGAAATCAAACACAAAATCGAATCATAATTCTAAAAAGCTGCGAAAATCTTCGCAGCTTTTTTCTTTCACCTTTCTCCTTTCGACTTACTACGCTTCGCAGCTGACGCAGATCGCTTCCTCGACCACCATGACTGTTGGTTGTTTCGCTTCAGGCTTTTTTGCATCCTGCTCCTGCAGTTTCTTGCGGCCGAATTGCTGCGCCGCGTTCATGGAGTGCTGGTAGTAGAGCGTTTTGACCCCCTGTTCCCATGCGTAGAGGTAAAGTGCATTGAGGTCTTTGGCTGAGATGTTCGGATCGATCATGAGGTTGAGTGACTGTGCCTGGTCGATATACTTCTGACGCGCTGCGGCTTGGTCGATGATGACGCGCTGATCGAGCTCGGCAAAGGTGCGGAACACTTTCTTTTCATGATCTGTAAGAAAATTGAGATGCTGCACGCTTCCATCGTTATCGCGGATACTATCCCATACGTCTTTTGAATTCTGACCTTTTTCTTCGAGCAGTTTTTCGAGCGTCGGATTCTTGATCGTCACTTTCATTTTGTCGACGTCTTTGACAAAGGCGTTTGACATCAAAGGTTCGATACCCTGCGAAACCTGCCCCAGAATAAATGAAGAAGATGTCGTTGGCGCAATTGCAAGGAGTGTCGTATTGCGGCGACCGTATCCTTTCAGCACTTCCGGTTCACCATACTTGTTGGCGAGATCCGCTGATGCAGCGTACGCTTTTTCTTTGATAAGTTTAAAAATCTCCTCGTTAAGCTCCAACGCCTCTTTGCTGTCAAAAGCGAGATTGTTTTCTTGAAGAAAGGTGTGCCACCCCAGCACCCCGAGGCCGAGCGCGCGGTGTTCTTTGGCAAACTTATGCGCGCGCTGCATAAAGTAAAATGCGGACTGTTTGTGCGGATCTCCGCTATCCCGGAAACTTTCGAGTCGTTCCACGAATTCGGAAATCACCGTGTCGAGAAACATCGCGAGCGTCTCAACCGCATCGGTATCTTTCCATTCGTGATAGTGGCGCAGATTGATTGATGAGAGGCAGCAGACAAATGAAATGTCGTCTGCGGTCGGCAGGCAGATCTCCGAGCAAAGATTGCTGTTGTAGATTTTCATTCCTTTGTCCTTGTAGACATCAACCGTGTTGTTGTTGACAGTGTCGCTAAAGAGAATATACGGGTAGCCAATTTCTGTACGACGCTGAATCACCTTTGCCCAAACCTTTCGCTTATCTTCATCCCCCTCGACCATCTCTTGAAGCCACTGATCCGTCACCGTGATTGCGTAGGTGGACTCTTGAATGGGGTGTCCCTCTTTGCCGATGTTCAAAAACTCTTCGATGTCACCATGCTCGACCGGAAGATAGGGGGCGCAGTGACCTCGGCGCACCGTGCCTTGGCTCACGATATTGATGAGTCCATCAAAAAGCTCCAAAAAGTGCACCGACCCAGATGAATAGCCATTCCCCTTGATCACCGAACCGCGAGGCCGCAGCGCTCCCAAATAGATCGAGGTACCGCCACCATACTTGGTCATCATGCCGACTTCAGCGTGGGTATAGAGAATGCGCGACATGTCATCGTCAACGTAGCTGCCGAAGCAGCTGATAGGAAGCCCTCGTGTCTGGCCGTAGTTCGCCCATATCGGGGTAGCAAGCGAGTAGAAACCACGCGACATATAGCCGTAGAACTTGTCAGCGAACCCCGGCGTGCCCAAATGTTTTTCTGCAATCTCCGCGATTTGCCGAATACGTTCCTCCGCGGTCATGTCTCCGACAAGATATCCTTTCGATAAGAACTTTCTACTGTTTTCGTTGAGCCAATACATGTTTTACATTGTATACGATTACACTGATAATGCGACTTCTCTTAGAACAGGTCATCGCTCGTGATACTCTTGCTCTTTTTGTTGTAATTGATTGACTTTTTGTTGAAGAAGTCACCGTGTTTGGTCGCGATTACTTCGTCATAAAACCAATCCGATTCCTTGAGAAGCGCCGCATCCGTCTCAAAAAGCTTCCTGATACCGATGCTTTGGAGAGAGTTGTTGAAACGTTGCTTGATGAACTCAATAACGACCGCTTTGGGAAGAAAATCGAGCTCGCCTTTTTCAAAAATCCAATCCACCACCTGTTGTTCTGACTCAAATGCCTCTTTACAAAGATCAACAACTTCCTCCTCAAAGGCGCTATCGAACCACTCCGGATGCTCCTCTTTGATAAGAGTGATAAGATCGATACCAAACAAACCGTGGATCTGTTCTTCTTTGGACGTCGCTTCCACCGCGTTTGAGATGCCTTTGAATAAATTTTTGTACTTGTTGAATGACATCATCACCAAAAACTGCGAAAACAGCGACACGTGTTCTATAAAGAGTGAAAAGAGGAGTACCGACTGGCTGTAATCACGGTTATCTTCGCTTCGGGCGTTGGCGATTGACTTGTCGAGATAGTGTACCCGCTTCATGAGCACAGGAATGTCCCCGATACTACGGAACATATCGTTGAGTCCCAAAATCTCAAGCAGGTGTGCGTACGCGTCGGTGTGACGCACTTCACTCTCTGCGAACGTTGCGCCGACCGCCCCCACCTCTGGTTTTGGGATTTTTTTATAGATATCACCCCAAAACGTTTTGACTGCCACTTCGATCTGAGCGATAGCGAGCATGGCGTTTTTAATGGCATTCCTTTCCGCTTCATTGACATTGACCTTGAAATCTTGGACATCGCCGACGAAGTTGAACTCGGTGTGGATCCAATAAGAGTGGCGAATGGCGTTTACATATTCATAAAGCTCGGGATATTCATAGGGCTTGAGGTACACTCGCTTCTTAAAAAGATCCCGTTTCCGCTCTTTGTTACGCTCCTCACGATACAAAATGTAAGCTTTTGCAACGTCAAAATCACCCTTGGTTGCAATTTCTTTTTCAACGATATTTTGGATCTCCTCAACTGAAGGAATAAGCTTTTCTCCAAAAGTCTTATCGATTTCTCTGAGAATGCGATCGACAAGCTCTGCAAGTTCACTTTGTGGAAGCCCAACGTTGGTAGCAGTGTAGGCTTTGGCAATGGCATTCTCAATGCGTGTTTGGTCAAAATCAACAAGGGCACCATTTCTTTTTTGCACGAGCAATGCCACCATAGAGGTTCAGTATACAAAAATAATTCGAGGAACAAGATTTTTTCATTTATATTTCACACAAGTGAAATAGTTTGTGGTTCCTGTAAAGCAGGGTAGTAATCGGGCATTGTATTGCTTATCTTTTTTGACAAAAAAAATGAAGGGTGGGGTCACGGCTCAAATTTGAGTTGTGCGCCAGCCACTATACCATCTTTGGCCGCTTCTCCTGCATTGATCTCAAGGACATATTGGATGAGGTATGGTGGATAAACTATAGTCGGATAAGTATCAGGGGAAAGCGATGGAGTGATTGCGGCTACTGTCCAGTCATCGCGTATCCAAACTATGTCGAGTGAATACTCCATCCCCTTCATCCAAAAGCCCGGCGTCCCTAGGGTATCAAAAAGAAACAGTTTACCTGTCCCCGCTGCGAGCGAAGCGGTATAAGAAAGCCCTTGTTCACGAAGAGCGGGTGTATCGGCGACAGAGACCGGAAGTTCTCTCGTTGGAGTTATGACGATGCTCTGATGAGTGGTCGGAGGCTGCGGCTGTACACGATCGCGGCGGCTACGAAACGACAATAGGAGCCCCCCAAGGAGTGCTCCTATTGCGACAGCGATATAGAGTGCATAGCGAATGCGAGTTGTCATCTTTCTTTTGCCTCGATCTTACCGCTTCTGTGCTCTATAGACACACAGAAGTGGATTTTTGTACCATAACCTTGGTACAAGGAGTAGACATTGTGTCGTCTACCACAACTTTAACACGAGAAGAGTTGTTCTTGCGAACAGCCTATCCGTGCTCAACCATATCAATCCGTCTTGCCCGAAGGCGAGACGAGACTATCTCAATTGAGTTAATCCACGACCAGCTTCCGCTAGCCGTGCCTTGTTACGACTTATTCCCTGTCACCGATCTCACCGTAGGCCCTCCGTGGGGAGAGATTTCGGGTACTACCGGCTCCCTTGAATTGACGGGCGGTGAGTACAAGACTCGAGAACGTATTCACCGCAGTTTGGCTGACCTGCGATTACTAGCGATTCCGGCTTCAAGAAGTCGAGTTGCAGACTTCTATCCGAACTAGGGCTGTTTTTAAGGGTTGGCTCCGGATCGCTCCATTGCATCCCATTGTGACAGCCATTGTATTATGTGTGTGGCCCAGGTCATCAAGGGACATGCTGACCTGGCGTCATCCTCTCCTTCCTCCCCGTGAGATAGGTACAAGCTTCGCTTGCGCGCATCTCACGGGGCGGTCTCGCCTGACACGTATAACAGACGACAAGGGTTGCGCTCGTTAGCCCACTTAAGGGAACAGTTCAAACCACGAGCTGACGACGGCCATGCATCACCTGCCCAACCGTCTTGCGAGGGCCCGAGTTTCTTCGGGCTTTCGTTTGGGCTTCTAGACCTGGTAAGGTTCTTCGTTTACCTACGAATTAAACCACATAATCCACCGCTTGTGCGAGTCCCCGTCTATTCCTTTGAGTTTTAGCCTTGCGGCCGTACTTCCCAGGCGCTTCACTTAACGCGTTAGCTTCGCCTCTCGGAGGGTCGATACTCTGAAAAGCTAGTGAAGATCGTTTAGGGCGTGGACTACTGGGGTATCTAATCCCATTCGCTCCCCACGCTTTCGTGTTTCAGCGTCAGTGAGGGACCAGTAAGCTGCCTTCGCTTTTGGTGTTCCCCTCTATATCAACGGATTTCACCCCTACACAGAGAGTTCCGCTTACCTCTTCCCTACTCAAGCACTGCCGTTTCGCCCGCGTTTTCCAGGTTAAGCCCGGATATTTCACAAACGACTAACAATGCCACCTACACACCCTTTACGCCCAATAATTCCGGATAACGCTTGAGGCCTCTGTATTACCGCTCCTGCTGGCACAGAGTTAGGAGCCCCTTATTCATGAGGTACCGTCAATAAACTTCTTCCCTCATAAAAGGTCTTTACGTGCCGAAGCACTTCATCAACCACGCGGCGTCGCTCCGTCAGACTTGCGTCCATTGCGGAAGATTCTCGACTGCAGCCACCCGTAGGTGTATGGGCCGTGTCTCAGTCCCATCGGTGGGGGTCAGCCTCTCAGCTCCCCTAGACGTCATTGCCTTGGTAGGCCATTACCCTACCAACTAGCTGATATCTCGCAGACCGCTCCCAAAGCGATAAATCTTTACCCCGGAGGGACCATCATGTATTAGCACACCTTTCGGTGCGTTATTCGTGACTTTGGGGTGCGTATCTACGTGTTACTACCTCGTCTGCCACTCACCAGCGTCCTTCATCAAAATGTCGCTTTGCTATGTATTGCTACAGAGCTCCACTCGATCGATCAGAAGGACAAGGTTCGTTCGACTTGCATGCCTTATCCACGCCGCCAGCGTTCATCCTGAGCTAGGATCAAACTCTTCTTAAAACCCCGCCCTTTCATCTCTGTTATAAAAATACAGAAAGATACTTGGGTTATTTAAACTTACATAGCCACCTTCTCCTATAGCAGGTAGAAAGGGACGGGATTAAGATCGAGGCAAGAGAAAAATGACTTATTTCTCTGCCTCTCGTTACTCAAAATAGATGTTACTCGCATTCTTTATATGCACTTCTATATCGCTATCAAAGAAAATGCGCTCAAAAAGTGAGTGCGAAGGACATTATATACGTCCCAAAAGCAAAGTCAAGCACTGAAAAACCCCATACATCTGCGATGTATGGGGCGTGTTTTAGGGCTAATCAAACGTATCCCCGTTTGCTTAGCCCAACCGAGGGACGAGTGATAATGTTGCCACAACAGCAGCGTTCCTGCCGATTTGGAAATGAGGTTCCCATGATGTGTAAACATTGGGATAAATGTTTCTGAGCACTACAGGTGCTCCCCCATCATGACGCGGCTGCAAAATCGCCGGAAGCATCCAATGTTCCGTGTACTGTGCACTCTTCACAGGTGAAGATACCTGGTACTTCCGAGGAATCTGCAATAAAAGCATTACCACTCCAAAAACCAACCCGATGAAAATTAATTTCCTCATTGTCGAGTTTTTTAAAGAGTGAAACATATTAAAGAACCGTGACCGTTTATAATACTCCCATTACAAAATTTGTCAAATAAAAAGACTCTGCTCAATCAAGCGACAAAGTCTTTGAGGAATTGCTCAGTGCAATCAGAAAGCTGCGCATCAATGACCCGGGATTCGTCTTTGGTGAAATGAATATAGCCGGTTCGCGGAATGCCGGCAAGAATGTTTGGAACGATAAGCATGTCCCCCATTTTCATCTCTTGCTCCGGAAGTTCGTTCAGCGGAAACAGCGTTGGTGTTTCCATTTCATCGGTTGTCGGCGGTATTTCCCTGATGGGTATGAAATAGCGATAACACAGTACGGTTATCGGTTCATCTTTTCCGGGAATTTTTTCTTCACCATTATAAAAATGAATCAAAGCAACGCGTTCGAGTTTCTCCCTGTCGAGGATGATAACACCCTCAGTCTCGCAGAGCGTTTCCCGATAGATACATGCGTCAAGATCGCCGTTGTCCTGTGGTTCCAATTTTCCTCCGTACCCAAACCATTTGCCAACGCCGATTTTCCTTCGCTTTTTTGCAAGCAGCACCCGCTGCGTATCCGGATCAATAATATAAACAATAGTTGCTTTCATAGTGTCAATTTTCCTCATTTTAATCAGATAGGAATTTTTGGCAAGATTGTATAAAAATCTCATTTATAGTACTCTCATAAAAATTTGTATCTAAATGAAAAATAGACAAAAGACACACCATCAACACGGTTCTTTTATAATACTCAATATAAACGGAAAAATCCTTTTTATTCAACGTGAAGACAATGGGAAGTGGGAAATTCCCGGTGGAGGCTTCAATTCGGATGAGACAGACTACAAAAACGTTCTGCTCCGAGAAGTACAGGAAGAAACCGGAATCATACTTGCCCCCGACACAATCGAGTTGTGCGCCGTTTTAGGACAACGACTCAAGAAAGAAACAATAGCTTACTACGGCGGTAGAGCGAGCGCTGGATTTACCTTTCTCTATTGTGCAACTATCGCTCCACAGAAGATATCTTTGAGCTGGGAACATACCGATTATAGATTATTCTCACATAAAGAAATTCTTTCAGATTATCCGCAGGTCTCATCTGGACCACTCTGGTTCTATTTCACCTATCTAGAATTTTGTCGTACCGGCAAAGTTCAACAAGGGACATTATTTGAAAAAAGATTTTTCGAAGGAAAAGAGTATTACAGTAAGACATGAACGCACGAGGTTTACCCTGTGCGTTTTTTTTATTACAATCACGCTTATGAAGGCGGTAATTCTATCCGGCGGCAAAGGGACTCGGTTTCTTCCTATCACAGAGACTGTGCCCAAGGCGCTCGTACCCGCAGGCCGCAAGACACTTCTCGAAATCGCCATTGACCAACTTCCAAGCAGTATCGATACTGTCATCATCACCACAAAATACCTCGGTGAAAAAATCGTAGGGAAACTCGGAAATGAGTACGGTGGCAAAAAACTGATCTATGCCGCGCAACCCATAGACAAAGACGGTACGTGGTCGGCATTGTATGCCGCAAAGGAGCACATTTGCGATGGTGGGCAGTTTTGCGCGCTGGGTTGTGACGACTTTTTCAAAACAGAAGAAATAGAGCGAGCAATTGAAGCAAAGAAAAATGGTATGGGCATCACTGCAGCAACGATGCCTGCAAAATATCACGGCATTGTAGTAGACGATCAGAGTATGGTGAAAGGGCTCCAGCGCCACCCAAATAAAAATCGCGAAGAGCTTCTCGAAGACAAATTTGCGAACGGCTTTTTCATTGTTGACTCCAAGATTTTTGACTTCGAACCAGTACAACTCATCGACGGAGAGTACGGCCTTCCACAAACACTCCTTGCACACACTGACTACCCTCTCCACGCATTTCTATTCAACTATTGGCAACCGTGCAATACGTTTGAAGATTTGGAAAAATTAAAACAAGACTTTATGCTATAGATCCGTAGAAGCATTTTCCCTTTCCACTATACGCTGCCCACATTTGATCGCCGTACGAGTAATGCCACCACTCAAGCGGATAGTTTACAAACCCTACTTCAGCCATGAGATCAAGAAGCATTCTCCTGTTTTTCTTTTGTTCATCAGATACGAGATTTGAATTTGTATGAACTTTTTTCCCAAAATCTGTAAATGATGTACCCATATCTAACCGATTATCATCTTTGTCTAAAATTGTTAGATCAACTGCCGCGCCGCACTGATGTGATGACCCGCCCGGAGGGGCGGTATATTGACTGGCTGTTTTTCTCCATTTCTTATACCGAAATATCATTTGAAATGGATACGATTTTGCCATTTGCCAAAGCCTGTTTTTCCATAACTCTCTTTGCATGCTAACAGGTCTATATGCGGTAACAATAAGCAATTTATACCCTTCTGGTAATTTATCTGCGGCTTTTACAAGAAGATCATATGCTGATTTACGCAACAGTGGAGATAAATATTTATGCTCATGCATAAGTTTTATTTTTTCTCCTTCAGGAATTTGTACTAAAGGCTCATTATTTTCTTCTATTATTACTTTCTTTATCGCTTCAAGTGGAAGTCCTGTTGTTATGTGTTGCATAAATACATTTATTTCAATTTATTTTTCAAATATGCGATTGCTGCGCGAACTGCTTTCATATAGTCTCGTTCTTCTTTAGCATCGCGATATTTTTCTCCTAAGTAATTTTCATGTACTTCAATCCAGTGCAGCGAATTTTGGATGACTTCCTTTTCATTAGAATCTTTTGCTTGCTCAAAATAATCTTTTATAGATTGCAAAATATCTTTAAAGAGGGGCAATTTTTCTAGCTCTAATTGCTTTGAAAAAACGGCTTGTATATTTTCTACTTCATTTATATTCAAAATCTGTTCAAGATTTTCTTTCATAATTTTATTTCGCCACCTTTACTGCTTCGTCGAATTTGATGGAGAGGAGCTTGGAGCCGCCGTCAGCGCCGAGGGTCACACCGTAGAGGACTGAGGCGCGTGACATCGTCTCGCGGTTGTGCGTGACGACGATGAGCTGTGAATACTCGGCGAGGCGCTCGATCATGTCGCCATATTTGCGGCTGTTGGCTTCGTCGAGCGCGGCATCGGTCTCGTCGAGGACGAGAAACGGCGGCGGGTTCACTTGTGAAATCGCGAAGAGGAGTGCGATTGAGACGAGTGAGCGCTCACCGCCGGAGAGCATGGTGAGTTCTTTGACCTTCTTTTCGGGTAGGTTGACGTGGACGTCAATTCCCCGTTCCCCTTCCTCTTCCTCGGCCGTTTCCTCTTCGAGCAGGTCTTCATCAGATCGCCGCTTGCGCTTCTTTTCGATCGTTATCGATAGCGACGCGCCACCACCACCAAACATAGTCTTGAAAAATTCACCGAAGCGTTCATTGACGGTAGTAATGCCGTGGGTAAATTTCTCATCGAGGACACCTTTGAGGTCGGCAATGAGCACCTCGAGATTGCGCATGCTTGCTTCGGTATCGCTCACTTCGCGCGTGAGGAATGTATCGCGCTCAAGTGTTGCTTCATACTCCGTCACCACGTCATTGCCGATACCGGAGTGCTCCTCGAGACGTATTTTCAGCCGATCGATAGCGTGCCGGATGTCACGCAGGTCAATCTCTGGCGTCGGCGCGGTGTCATGCAGGGTATGGAGAAACTGCGGACCAAAGAGGAATGCCGCTTCTTTGATGTCAGTGTCAAAGCGTTCCTTGCGCTCGCGGTATGCCTCTTTGCTCGTTGAGAGCACGTGCAGCTCAGCATTGCACTCGGCGAGGGTTCCTTGCAATTCGTAGCGAGAAGCGATTGCTTGAGTATAATGCGTCTGCTCCTTTTCACGCGTCTGTTCCAGCGTGCGGATCGTCAGTTGTGCTGCCGCTTCTTCGGCGATTATTTTCTGCAACTGCCCTTGAAGGGCCTCAAGTTCATGGGCAATGTCATCTATCTGCGTCGAAGGAGCGCTCGGCGCAGCAGTGACCACTTCGGGACCCCGCGCACGAAGTGTCTGAATCACTGATTCCATGCGCACCAGTATCTCTGAAACCTCTTGTAGCGTTGCCGCTTTCTTGAGCGCCGCGACAAAAAAATCAAGGTCGGCGAGCATTCGTTCGTACTCGCTCGGGGCAAAACTAATAGCGGCAGAAGCGGGCTGTGTGGTGCGCTGCTGGAGGACAATGCGCCGCTCTGCTTCAATCATTCCTTCCAAGCGACCAATGCGGTGTTCAATCGTGCGGCGCGCCTCACGCTGGTGTTCGAGTTTAGCGTATGCTTCTGTCAGTGCGAGCCCGACGGTATCATTGGGTGTTTTGTTAGCAGCAAGTGTAGCAAGTGTCCTCGTCACGGTTGCCTTTTTATCCTCGATGGTGGCAATGGATCGATCGATGCGACCCACTTCTTCTTCGAGAAGCGCTTTTTCGGTGGCGAGATAGTTTGTGAGGAGCCCTTTGAGCTCTTCTCTCAAAGAGCGACCTTTTTCGATTTTTTCGACTTGCTTTTTCAAGAAGCTCAGGTGTGGCGCCAATTCTCGACGGAGCGATTGCACTTCTTTGAGCGTTTCGGTAGCCTTTGCGAGCTTTGATTCGCTCTCTTTGATGCGGTAGTGATAAATCTTTAACCCAAGCGCCTCCTCAAGCATTTCCCGTCGATCGCGGGGGCTTGCGCGAAGCATGCTATCCGCTTCCCCTTGGGAAATGATGTGATGACTTGACGCACCGATGTTTACCGAGGCAAGGAGCTCGACCATCTGTTTGAGTCGAATTTCAGTACCGTTGAGAAGGTAGGTACTCGTCCCGTCGGCAAAGAGTTCGCGGGTAAAGGTGACGATATCAAACAACACTGGTGTTCGTGCTTCTTGACTTCCTCCTTGGAAAGCGAAAATACCATCCTTGTTATCAAAAGTGATGGACACCGATGCGCGAGAGAGCGATGCGTGGTGTGCAGACCCGCGAAAGATGAGATCCCCGCCACTCTTGCCACGCATGCTCTTTACCGATTGCTCGCCGAGGACGAAGCGAAATGCCTCGACGACATTGCTTTTGCCGGAACCATTGGGACCCACGATTGCGGTCACCGAGGTATCAAAAGTGAGTGTCGTTTTTTTTGCAAACGATTTGAAGCCGGCAATCTCGATATGCTGGAGACGCATGATGGATAATTATAGCACTAGAAATGACAAAACTCGATTTGTAAAACCGAGTTTCTGATATGCTTTTACGCACTTACAGCCACCCTTTCTTCTCAAGTGCCGCAAGCGCTGCCATCTGTTCTCCCTCTTGCTTCGAACGCCCTTTGCCCTCTGCAATCTTCTTCTCGCCAAAAAATAC
>DASZOX010000034.1:0-8283 GCA_035550535.1 Minisyncoccota bacterium | reverse complement strand
GATTGGGCACTTATCCGTCGCATTATGCTGCTCTCACTTCCACGCACGCTTTCTTCCTCGCTCTCCTATATCACGTTTATTATCATGAGCGCACTTGCGACGCTCCTTGCGGTCGGGTCAGTATCTATTCTCCAGTTTTCTTATAATATCCAGACGACGCCTTTGATGATCATCGGTGTTTCGTATGCGATGGCGGCATTTCCCACACTCACCAAGCACTTTGCTGAAGGGGAGCATGATAAATTTGCAACGGTATTGCGCGAGTCACTGCGAACACTTGTCTTTTTCTCTCTTCCTATCACGACACTTATCATCGTGCTTCGCGCACACATTGTTCGCATCATTCTTGGTGCCGGTGCGTTTTCATGGAATGACACACGACTTGTCGCTGCGGCGCTCGCGTGTTTCGCTATCTCGATTGTAGCGCAGAGCGCTGTACTGCTCCTTGTACGAGCATTCTTTGCGATGGGGGAGACAAAAAAGCCACTCAAAATAAACGCAATCAGCTTTGTAATAACCGCAGTGCTTGCCGGAGGCTTTTTATATCTTCTTTCGCGGAACAACGCATTTCATGCGCTCGTTGCTGCCACCCTTCGCGTCGGAGATCTCCCCTATATAGCGGTGGTGGCGCTTCCCTTTGCGTTCTCGATCGGCCAGCTAGTGAATGCTTTTTTGCTCTGGAGGGCATTGCGTAAAGCGGGAGTACGCAAAACCGTTGCACTCAAGCGGTCAGTGCTCAACTATTGCTCAGTGTCGGTACTTGCTGCGGTTGCCGCTTATGGGACGCTCGTCATAATCGGCGGGGCAGTGCGTGGAAAAACATTCATTGAAGTTTTCATCCAAGCCGCACTCGCTTCCATCGTCGGTTTTGGTGTGTATGGGTATATCATGTACGCGCTTCGCGATCCTGAAATGCTCCAATTCCTCACTGCGATCAGAAGTAAGTTCTGGAAGCCCAAAGAAGTGCCAATTGTGCCAGAACAGAACGAAGTTTTCTAAAATGCCCTTATTTACCAAAATATAATGGAAAATTGACAAGTGTATATAAATATGCTAAAGTGTTTACACACAGTTCTTCAAAACTTATATGTATGAAAGCAATAAAACTCGACAATCAAAATTTTCTTGTAAATACTTTTGGTGATGACGGGATTCTTAGGGATGCAATCTTGTTAATTCATAGAAAAAGAACCATTGAGACAAAATATCACAAAGATGTACCTGAATGTGGAGCTCTGGAATTTCCGGTCTGGGATGCTGCAGCAAAAAAACACAAGGTTGTTGATCTCGAATCAGATCAAGATCTTAAAGATCTCTATAATAAAGTATTTACAGATGCAATGGATGAATTTGAATTAAGCTAAGGACAAATTCGTATCAGACAAAAAATGCAAACCGTTTATAAAGCGGTTTTTTCTTTTTCCAAAATCCTTATTTTCTGATATAGTTTTGCCACTTATGGATACAAAACATATTCGCAATTTTAGTATCATTGCCCACATCGATCACGGAAAGTCAACGTTGGCGGATCGAATGTTGGAGGTGACGGGGACGATTGAAGCACGCAAGATGCGCGATCAGGTGCTCGATAGCATGGAGCTTGAGAAAGAACGCGGTATTACGATCAAAATGACCCCAGTACGGATGTTTTACAAACATTCTGGCACTGAATACATGCTCAATCTCTTGGACACGCCCGGCCACATCGACTTTTCATACGAGGTATCTCGCGCGCTCAAGGCGGTGGAAGGATCGCTCTTGCTTGTCGATGCAACCCAAGGAGTGCAAGCACAAACGCTTACCACGCTCGGCATGGCGCGCGATAATGGGCTCGTTATTATTCCGGTCATTACAAAGATCGATTCGCCGCTTTCTCGATCCGAAGAAATCAAAGAAGAAATTTGCTCGCTGCTTGATTGTGACGAAAGTGACATTCTCGCTGTATCAGGAAAAACCGGCGAGGGTGTAGAAATATTACTTCAAGAAATTATTAAAAGAATTCCTCCACCAAAAATTTCAACGGAAAATAACATATATAACATTTTGCAAAATGACTTATATGACAAAAAGCAGAACCTCCGACAGAATGACTCAAATAAATTGCAAGCATTGGTGTTTGATTTCAGTTATTCAAACCACAAGGGTGTGATCGTGTATGTCAGGCTTTTTAGCGGAAGCGTCAAGCGCGGCGATACACTTCGATTTGCACAGGCAGGTAAGGATTTTCAAGTGCTCGAAGTCGGCGTGTTCACACCGGAGGCAACTGCAGTCAGCGAGCTCAATGCCGGTCAAATCGGCTATATTGTGACCGGCATCAAGCAGCCGGGCATCGCAAGCGTCGGAGACACGATTGTGAACAATAAAGATCCACTTCCTGCGCTTCCGGGTTATTTCCAGCCACGGCCCGTTGTCTGGGCATCGCTGTATCCGGAATCACAAGATGACTTCGACGAGCTTCGGTTGGCGCTTGGAAAACTTCGACTGAGCGATTCATCATTTTCGTACGAAGAAGAAGTATCGGGATCGCTTGGCCGTGGCTACCGCTGTGGATTTCTCGGGATGCTGCATTTGGAAATTATTACCGAGCGGTTGCGTCGGGAATTCAATCTCGAACTCATTGTGACCCTGCCGTCAATCACGTATCATGTCGATCTTAAAAACGGTACAACTGTAAAAGTCTATTCGCCGCACCTTTTCCCGAATGATGGCGACATCAAGCTCATTCACGAACCATGGGTGCGTGCATCCATCATCGTGCCCAATTCCTTCACGAGCGGGCTGATGCCGTTTCTCTATGATCATGAGGCGATCGTCGAAAATATCGAGCAGTTCGGAAACCGTTCGACGATCATTTCGCTTATTCCACTGCGCGAACTCATGCGTGGCTTTTTCGACGATCTCAAAAGCATTACCTCGGGCTATGGCTCGATTTCATACGAGATTGGGGACGAACGCGACGCCGACGTGGTGCGGCTTGATATTTTGATCGGGGATGAGTTGCAGCCAGCATTTACCCGTATCGTCTCGCGCCGCCGTGTGCAAACGGAAGCTGAAAATTTTGTGGAACGTCTAGAAAAACTGCTCCCGCGACAACAAGTGGAAATGAAGATCCAAGCCCGTGCGCTCGGGCGCATTCTCGCCTCACGCACGCTCAAAGCGTTTCGAAAAGATGTGACTGGCTACCTCTATGGCGGCGATATCACACGGAAAATGAAGCTCTTAGAAAAACAAAAAAAGGGGAAGAAAAAAATGCAGGTTCATGCGCGCATCACTATTCCACAGGACGTGTTCATTAAAGTAATGAAGCAACAATGAGCGGTCGCCTAATGAATGATGGGGGCGAGGGTGAAAAGGATCATGCTGAGCAACACCAAGATGCCGAAAATGCTCAGCCACATCCCCGCTCGTTTTCTGTTATGATTAAATAGCATTCCGTAATGCTATCAAGTCTATGACCAAAACGCAATTCTCAGGCAAACCAACCCTTTTTTCACCGAAGCGCATGCTCGGAGCGCTCGTGGCGGTGGGGGTGGCTTTTCTTCTTTTGATGTCGGTGATCAAGGTGACACAAAAGTATGTTGCGGCACGTCGTCGCATCAAAGACCTCACGATCCAAGCACAAGACCTCCAACAAAAACAAACGACGCTCACCCAAGCAAACGCGTATCTCGCCACTCCCGAGGGGACTGAGCAGGCACTGCGAGAAAAATATAATGTTGTCAAGCCGGGTGAGGGAATCATCATTATCTCCGATACCTCTCCCGCTCCATCTCCTCCCCAATCCAAGGTTTCCCGATGGTGGAACGCCATTCTCCAAGGGCTCGGCATCCGTAAAAATTGATTAGGGATTTTTTCGTGCTATACTTTCTCCCATGCAACCAGTCACTATTTACAGCACTCCTACCTGCCACTACTGTCATCTCGCAAAAGAATTTTTTGATGCGCACCACGTGGCTTATACCGACTACGATGTGTCGATCGATGCAGCGAAGCATAACGAAATGATTGCGCTCACCGGTCAATTGGGGGTACCCGTGATTAGAATAGGAGATACTGTGTTGGTTGGCTTCAAGGAATCAACACTCAAGGAATTGCTTGGCATCTAGTGTCCTCACCACCCCTGCGCTTCTGTAGTTAAATGGATATAACTACCCCGTCCTAAGGGGTCATTGTAGGTTCGATTCCTGCCAGAAGCACTTCCCAAGTGTGCTATACTTTTTTGCATGGATCAGGAACTCGGCGAGCGATTGCAAGCGATTGAAAAAAAAGTTGATGATACCAACAGTGTGGTGCGCAAGCTCTATCGGAGTAATCGGCGTGCCACGGCGGTGAAGGCGCTTTATTGGATCATTCTCATTGTGCTTGGGGTTATTTCTATCTCGCTTATCAAGCCTTACATTGGAGAGCTCAAAGACGCCTATGGACTCGGCGGCGATACTCCCTCATCATCTTCTCCTTCATCCTACACCGATCTGCTCAATAGTATTAAGTAAAGCGAGTGGTTGCTAAGGGATGATTTTTCCGGTATAAATAATCTGCCAACGCTCAGATAGCTCAGTTGGTAGAGCATTCCCCTGAAGAGGGAAGGGTCCCCAGTTCGAACCTGGGTCTGAGCACAACTTGTGTGGATAAATGCCCCAAGATGTGGTACAATATTATAAATACGATCCTTTCGGAGAAATCACTCAATCGTCGGATTCATTAAGAGTTGCTACTCCCTTTCTGTATGTTGGTAAATATGGAGTAATGTATGAAACTCCGCATTTGTATTACATGCGAGCGCGGTATTATGATCCCGTGAGTGGGAGATTTTTGGGGGAAGATAAAAACTGGGGGCCGAATCTATTTAGCTATGGCGGCAACAACCCTTTGAGTAATATTGACCCAAATGGAAGACAAAGCACAATACCTTATGAAGACCTCTTGAATTATACAGGTCTTATTACTAAATTTTTAATAGCTACAGGTTTAACCAATAGTACGTATCAAGGTGATGCGGAAGTTTCTTATTTTGACAGTCCGCCCTTTAGTTTACAAACTTTCGACACTTTTATAGAAGTAGCTTCTCTAGTTCAAACGGTAAAACAATATCAAGCGAGAAATATAAGTAAACAAAGACTTATTTATGAAATTTCAAAAGACATTTTTCAAAATGTCGCAGAAGAGCTTCTTGGTGAAGGGCCAAGCTTTTTAATTGCTGCGGATATTTTTATTTGGGAGCAAGCAGCTAAACAGTGGGAAATCTATGAAAAATCTAAAAATAAATAATGTATAAAGAATATAAAATATCATTTGAAAGTGAGTCTAATAATGCACACTTGTTAATAACTTATCTTGCGATTTGTGTTGGTGCGGTAATCCTTGACCTTGAAACCCACTATATCGAACCGAAGGATATGTACCTACTTTGCGCGTTTCTCTTTTTCTTGTTTTGCCTTCCAGCAATCCTTGTTCATATCGATTATTATTTGGTAAATAAAAGGGATATTCTAAGGTGGAATTCTACTGACAATCGTTTTATATTTAAACATGGTGATGAAATACGAGAATTTTCTTTAAATGAAATCAGGGCAGTAACTTATTTCAAGTCTATTCCGACCGCACGTGGCTACCGTAGACTTTATATTGAGCCAGTAGATGAGTATAATCATGCAATTCTTACTCTAAATGATGGCACCAAAATCACAATTACCAGCTTATTAATGAATGGGCAAAATATAAATTTCCCAATAGCACCTGAAAAAATTGAAATTAGACAAGGCCTTTTTAGGTGGGTAATCGGACCGAGTTTGAAGAAATCAAAATTAATCAACGAGTGAGAAGAGCTATTATAATTATAATGTTTGCTTTTATCTTTCTTGATTTGAATGGTCAAAACACGAATTATATATATGACAACACAAATCGTTTAATCCAAATCGATAGCGGAAACTGTTCTGGAATAAAATTCACTTATGACGCCAATGGTAATCGAACTGGCCGTTTTGCGTACAACATTATTTCGAATGCTGGAGTAACAAACGAAACTTGCCCTCATGCAAAGGACGGTTCAATAACTCTTACAACTTCTGGAAATGTTTCGTTTTTGTGGAGTAATGGAGATACAACTCCAGTGATAAAGAACCTTGCTCCCGACAATTATTCTGTAGTTATTACTGATAAGACTTCTGGAGCAGCCTAAAAATAAAAAATCCTTTGGAAAGGATTTAATGTTGCTCCGATCGGGCTATAAGCTCAAGGACGAGTGTACGGAAAGATTCTTGTGCACGCACGAGAGTAGCGTGTCGTTTTTCCAGCTCGGTGATATCATCTTTGGTGAGATAGGGAATTGATTTGAAATAATCAACTCCTTTGCTGACAAGAAGATCTGCCAATGCGCGGACCAGCTCTGAGTGCCCTGCAAAAAGCGCATCTCTTTCCTGAAGTAGCTCTATAATGTCTTGCTCTGTCATGAGATCTGTTTTGCTTCACCTTATCATATCGTTTAAAATTAACAACCACAAAAATCCCCTACGAGATGTAGGGGATTTTTGGAGAAAGATATCAGATAGATTTGATCTTGAGCATCGTGCGGCGACGTTTGTCGACTTTGGGAAGTTTTATGATAAGCATGCCGTGACGTTCAATCGCTTCTGCCGCATCTATTTCTACTTCGTGGGGAAGAGTAATGGCTCGTTCAAATGCTCCCCAATATAACTCTCGCATGTGGTACGCATCATTGGGGATACCCTTACTCTCTTCACGTTTGCCGGAGACGCGTACCATGTCACGGGTGATGTCGATAGAGAGATTTTCAGGAAGGACACCCGCGATGAGTGTCTGGATGATGATCTCATTAGGTGTTTCGTAAACGTCGACCGGCAATTCACCGATTTCACCCAAGGGAACAGCGGTGTCGGTATCTTTTTCACTCGATAAGAGCTCGTTGCTACCGATGTCGCGACGATCAGAGAGATTGATATGTCGTTCGTCTCTTTTTATACGTTCCTCAACTACGTCGGTCGCGTCATCGCTGTCATCGAAGCGCAAATTGCCTGCAAGTCGCTCAAAAAATGAAGGTTTTTTCATCGTAAAAACATGCGCGTGCCAGAATAATTCATGTGCACTGATTAAACGGATAAAGTACTCTCGCAGTATACACTATTGCTGCACCATTTTACACTCGGGCCAGTGCCCGTGGTGGATAACGGCGAAATTTTTCTAATATCAAATGGGTCAATAGTGCACTCATCCACAAAAATCCATATACCTGAATCACGCCCGTACTCGTATTTTTGAGCACAAAGAAGTTAAACGTGCTGTGGAGAAAAATCGCTCCTGCAAGCCCGACGAACATCGCCGTTGTGCGCCGTCGCCTCGGGGAGAGTGTGATCATAATGCCAATAAAACAGCTTGCAATGACGTGGAGAAGCGTCGAACCAAAGAAACGCAAGCCTCCTGTAAGGAGACTTGCGGTGATATTGAGTGTAGCAGCGGGCTTGAGTACGTAAAAGATATTTTCGATGGCGGCGAACCCGAGCGCTACCACGATGAGGTACATTGCCGGATCAAGTGCTTCATTGTCATACGCGCTTTTGTAGGCGACTCCATAGAACACAAGAAACTTCAGGCACTCCTCGATCGCTGCCCATATAATCACTCGATGGGTGACGGAGGTGACGAGAGGCGTGAGTGCGTGTTGTATAAACGTAGCTGCAAATACACTAAGTCCTCCCAATATGAAGCACATTGTCATCAGCAAAAAGGGTTCTCGGCGGTCGCGTGCGAGGTACAGCCAGAATGTGAGCCAGATAACAGAGGGAAGCATTCCTATGCCAATGGCAATGAGAACAGGATTGTGGGCTAAAAGGAGTTCCATGGCGTAGTCATAAGAAGAGTGGGGACCTTTTGAGGAAGCGTCCCCCCAATTATTTCCCATAGACATTCGGTAACGAATGGCATGAACGGATGCAACGTTTTGAGAGATTCAATAAGAAGCACGTAAAGAAGTGCTTGACGAGAGCCGGCAATCGCGGCATTGTCGTTTGCAAGGAGCGGCTTGCTTTCTTCGAGGACCTTGTCCGCAAACACTTTCCAAATGTAGTTATAAATTTCTTCTGCGGCAATATGGAGGCGGAAATTCTCGATATGCTCGGTGATGATCGATTTTGTCGTAATCCAGTCCTGAAGGATGTTGTTATCTTCTGCTGACAATTCCATTTCCGTATTTTTTTTATTAACATTGCTCAATACAAACCGCGCAATGTTCCACAGTTTGTTCGCAAAATGTTTTTGGCCTTTGAT
>DASZOX010000033.1:0-6004 GCA_035550535.1 Minisyncoccota bacterium | reverse complement strand
CGAGAGAAACATCTGAAAAAGCGTTTCAAGATGAGTTTCGTTCTATTGTTTCGTAGCAGGATGTTGCGCGCGCAGTTCTGGAATAATGCCAATTGCAGCGATTTCTTTCTTGTGAGAGGTCCAAAATATAACCCCATATATAAGTGCTGCGAGTGGGAGTGCGACGATAACACTTATAGAAAAATGCTTACATAAGACTGATATCGCAATCATTGCACTGCTCGCGAGTGCAATATATCCAACACGAACGTATGTGAAAAATGAAAATTTGCTAATCGAGCGGAACCGTAGTGCAGTGATGATTGCGATGATATAGATCGAAATAGTACCAGCAAGTGCTGCGCCGACATCGTGAAGTTTGGGAATAAGGATAAGATCGAGAATGATGTTTGTAACAATTGCTGTTACGTTTGCAACAACAAACGATGACTGTTTGTTCTCAGCAAAAATCACTGTGCCATATACAGCGGTAATAAAAATAGGGAATATGCCAAGTGCAAGCATGATAAACGCAAGTGCTGCGCGCGTGTATGTTGGTCCGAAGAAAAGATGGAGAAGCGGTGCTGGCCAAAGCGCGATGCCAATGGTGAGCGGAACTGCAATGATACATAGTGCAGCAGAAATTTTTTCGAGCGCATTTGTGTATCCATTTCCACCAGTGCTTTTTCTTGCGAGAGCCGGAAATGCTGCCGCAGTCAAAAGTGATGGAATAATGTAGGTAAGTTGGGTAAGCCGCTGCGCTGCAGTATATGCGCCAACAGTACTCGCATCAGAAAAATGTCCGAGAAAAAAGATATCAGTGCTAAAGATGACAATGTTTGATATGGTAAGAATCGTAAACGGCCATGCAGCCTTGAAAATAGGAGCAATGAGTTCTCTTGAAAAAAAAGAAAAAGGATTTTCGAAATGGTTTCGAGAATAAACGTAGATAAGAATTACTCCAGCGATACCCCCAGCCGCGTATCCCCAAGTAAATGAAAGAGCTGTCGGACGCAAATGAATAAGAACGATGCCACATGTAAAAACAAGCAACGCAGTCAAGCACTTAACGATGGATTCCACTTCCATCCGTTCTTGAGCGCGGCTGATCGTAAACATAAATTCTCGCAGTGAATCGGTGAGAAGAACAATAGCCATGACTGGGATGAGCGTATTCGCTTCAGAGAGCGAGCTTACAGTCGGGCCGAGCATAATAAATGCAGAAAGTGCAACCATAAGTAAAATCAGTTTTAGAATGGTTGTTGTTGCAAGAAGCTTCTTTTTAAGGTTGGGTTGCTGTACAAGCGTTCGGGTGATGTACATACCAATACCCGCGTCTTCGATGAACATAAAAATTCCTCCGAGGGCCATGATGTACGAAAACATACCGAGTCCCGCCGTGCCGATCGCGCGCGCAGCAAAAATGACAAGAAGAAATCGCAACAATCGACTTCCGATTTCTGCCACAAAAAGCCATGATGTATTTTTGACTATGGTTTGCTGAGTTGTTTTATTCCTTAGGAATATGTTTTTAAAAGAATTCATTGTAACTTAGTGAGTAAAAATGATTTGCAGTGTTTTCAGCACGATACCAAGGTCGAGGAGTGGATTTTGGTTGATGAGATAATACAGATCATACTCGAATTTTTCTTTTGAATCGAGCACCGTGCGCGCGTAGCGGAATTTAATCTGTGCCCAGCCAGTGAAGCCGGGTTTGTGTGCGTGGCGCAGATAGTAATAGGGGATTTCTTTTTCAAGCTGCGCGACGATTTCGGGACGTTCCGCACGCGGTCCGATGAGCGCGAGGTCCCCGCGCATGACATTCCACAGTTGCGGTATCTCGTCGATATGCGTTGTGCGAAGGACGCGTCCGACACGGGTAACCCGCGGATCGTGCGTGGTGGCCCATTGTGCGCCGTGCACCTCTGCCGATCCATCAGGAGCGAGCACTTTCATGCTGCGAAATTTGTGTATATGAACAATGCTCCCGTGTTCTCCGACACGGTCTTGGGTGATTACAATGGGCAATCCGTCTTCAATGAAAATAGCGATTCCTGCGATCACCAATAGAGGGCTGGTAACAACCAGCACCATGGCGGCGATAATAACCTCAACGACACGATAGAACAATCGTTGCACGCCATTGTATTTAGTGATAATGACGAGTGCCTTTTCATCGGTCATGAGCTCGACCGGCACTTTTCCAAAAAGTTGTTCGTACGCCTGTGAGAGTAACAGTGTTTGGGCACCGAGGGTGCGGCCCACCACCACCAACGTTTCTGGAGAAGCCGTTTCGACGATGAGTACATCGATAGGAGTCCTCTGGTCGACAGGAAGCACCTCTCCCATGTGGTGTACGACTCCTACATGCGGATTGTAGAGAAGCTCCGTATGCAAAGTATGTGCAAGTGGCCCTTTTCCTACAATACCGATCCTCGTAGGAAATTTTTTACTGAAAAGATGGTAGTAGGTCCGGCGCCAAAAGACGAGCAATACGAAAGCAAGTGCGGTGATGATGATAAGGTTGGTCTTTGGACTGATGGGGTGGGGGAAAAAGTAAAGAAGTGCAATGGTGATGAGGTCATTGGTAAGAAATGCCAATGCAAGCATACCAATATTTTTTGGATTGGGGTTGATACGTTGCAGCGTGTACAAGTTGAAGGCAAAAAAGACAATGAGCCATACTCCAAAGAGCGCGCCAAAGAATTTTGCCTGTACATATACGTAGGGAAGTTGACGGTGCACATCGAATCGAATGGTGACCATGAGTAGAAATGCAACCAGAAGTACCACGATATCTCCGCCGAACAAAACAGCCATTCTTCGATGGGTGAGCATGGGTGCATTGTACACCACTTCCTCACGCTGCATACCTGCTCCCGACTTCTTATTTTTGACAAATAGGTAAAGCCGGTGTGTGATAAAACACCGCTTGTTTTTTAAAAAAATGAAGGTATACACTACTCTCTATGGAACAGCAAAATACCAACAACCAACCCAACAAAGAGCGACCAACAACGCAAACCCCTCCACCTGGCAATCAACAGCAGGCAACTCCCTCCAATAATCAATCAACGCCACCACCGCAGCAAGTGAAGCCAGCTCCCGCGCTGCAGGAAAGGGTCACTGATGCAGCGCCTTCCCGCAAAGGAGCACGGACCGCTGGCATCATAGTCGCACTCATTGTCGTGTTGGCGCTCGTTGGTAATGCTGTCTGGAAACACAAAGCACAGAATCCTGCGGGTACGCCTAGTAGCGATCAAGCAGCCGAAGGGTGTGCACCGGGGGCGCTCTTTAGTACTACCGGAAAGCCCTGCCCACAATCTTCTCCCACTGATCTTTCTGATGCTGCGTCGGGCACGGCGGCCGTATCTGGATATGACGATGCTATCCACCAGTATGCGGGAAAAGTAATTGTTTTTGATGCTTCCTGTGCGGCACTCCCCGCACAGCCGACCTTTGACTCCGGCACGCGCATCCTCGTGGCCAACAACTCTACAACGACGCTCACCCTCTCTGTCGCCGGGACGACCAAGACACTCAGCCCTTATCACTACTTTACGGTACCGCTCACTACCACGGGAAGCGTTGTTGCTACCTGTAACGGTGCTCCCGCGGCCACCATCACAGTCAAATAGGCGGGTATGGGAATTATTCGACTTGTACTTGCAGTTGTCGTCTTCCAAGTGATTGGGTTTGTCTGGTACGGCCCACTCTTTGGTAAATGGTGGAGAAGGATTGTCGGTGCTTCGCTCGAGGGGGTTTCATCAGGGGAAGAGAAAGCGAGGCACGCACGCATGATCCCGACCTACCTGCTCAACCTCCTTGCTTCTCTGGTGTTTATTCTCGGGTATGTAGTGGTAGTACATACCTCGTTTCTTCCGCCGCTTGCAGTCACTATCGTAGTGTACTTTTCTTTCATCCTCCCTCTCCTCGCACAAAACGCGCTTTGGAGTGGCAAGCCACGTACGTACACCTGGCGAATGTTTCTCATCCAAGCAGGCTACCAACTACTCGCCATCGCCGTAGTCTGGATATTATTTAAATAATCTCCCACGGGTTGACTCTCTTACGTTTTTTTTCTATAGTACCTGCCGTGGAGATCAAAGACAGCGGGCAGCCGCGAAGCGGCGAGTTAAAAGTTATAAAGTTCATCAAGTTATAAGGTAGATTCGAATTGTATTTACTTTACAAACTTGTAACTTGCAACTTTAAAACTTGCGCAACGCGCAGAAGTCCTGCCGAGGTCGAATCTCTCTACGACTACACGTAGTTCTACGAACTACTAACTACCTACTACTAACTAATTTTTATGGCGCTTACAAAAGATAAAAAAGTTTCAGTCGTTGAAGCTTTTAAGGGAATTGTGGATAGTGCGGACACGCTCGTGTTTGTGCAGTTCGACAAGCTCACCGTGAAAGATGCCAACATGCTCCGTCGCAAATTGCGTGCAAGTGGGGTTGGCTACAAGGTAGGGAAGAAGACGCTTATGAAGCGTGCGCTTGCCGGCAAGGGCTACACGGGAGACATTCCCGAGCTCACCGGAGAAGTTGCGATTGCCTACGGCAAAGACGCTTTGGCACCGGCTCGCGAAATTTACGAATTTCAGAAATCATCAAAGGACCTCGTCAAGATCATTGGCGGCATCTTTGAAGGAAGCTACAAAAATCAGGCTGAGATGATGACGATTGCAACGATCCCGCCACTGCACGTATTGCGTGGTATGTTCGTTAACATTATCAATTCGCCACTTCAGCGAATGGTTATTGCGCTTGACCAAATCGCTCAAAAGAAAGAAGCATAACCAATTATTTATTAACTTAGTTTTATTCTTATGGACGAAGAAACAAAGACAGTAGAAGTACCGGCAAAGTTCAAGGACATTGTTGCATCTATCGAAACATTATCAGCGCTCGAACTGCACGAGCTTGTGAAAGTGTTCGAAGAGAAATTCGGCGTCTCTGCAGCCGCCGTTGCAGCTGCTCCCGCAGCAGGCACAGCAGGCGCAGGCGCAGAAGAAAAAGACACAGTAGATGTCATCCTTGCTTCTGCAGGAGAGCAAAAGATCGCTGTTATGAAAGCGGTCAAGGAAGCCCTCGGTCTCGGGCTCAAAGAAGCAAAAGATCTCGTCGATGGCGCTCCAGCACCACTGAAGCAAGGTATGAAGAAAGAAGAGGCAGATACCCTCAAAAAAGCCATCGAAGAAGCAGGAGGAAAGGTAGAGTTCAAATAACCCTTACTTTTCAGCTCGAAAATGACAACCTCCTTATCCACAGGGGGATTTGTCATTATTGACAAAAAATGGTTTTTAGATTATAATTTAAGGAAAATAAATCACTCACCTTTAAAAAAATAAATAAATGAAAAAGAATTTTTCTATTCTTCTCGCGCTGTTTGTGATATGTATTGCAACCAGTTGTTCAAAATTGCCGCCATTCCCGATTGGTTATGGTGGCCACGGTGGTGGGGGCACATCCTGTGATCTTCCACAGTTCGTGCGAGCTGACTTCCTCGACAGCAATGGTGCTGTCTGGGTTACCCCGTATTACCTCAATCCGGGGTCAGGAAATGACACAGCCTATCAAATGTATTATTACATCAATGGTGCAGTTGGAAACAATTGGACCGAAAAGGAGATACGCCTCCGACATACAACAGGCAATAATCCTGTTGCAGGCACTCCTTTTGTGGTGGTTGCTTCAGGTAACTTTACAGTTACTGGGGTAGGTTTAATTTTTAACAAAAATGCCTGCGGTTTCAGCTCAAAGACAGTGACTTATACTGCACTGACAGCATCACTGTGTGATTCGCTCCCAAAAGCAACGGGTTTCGCTTACGTAAATCAGGGGAGTGATACCTCTCATGCACAGGAATTCCTGATGCAGATGAGTTAAGTAACACTTCGTGTTGGTCACTCCACACAAAAATACTTGCATGATCGAGTGTTTTTGTATGGAGTGCAGTGGTGGAGAGCTCTCCTTGTCTCATGTGAGGATACACGGTATCTTTTTTCGATACTTCTCTT
>DASZOX010000032.1:0-41516 GCA_035550535.1 Minisyncoccota bacterium | reverse complement strand
GATATTCCAAAAGGGTATCAGCTCTCGCAGTACAAATACCCAGTCGTTTCCGGCGGAGCACTCAATGGGGTCGCAATAACGCGTGTACACATCGAAGAAGACACCGCAACTTCCAAACACGACAGAGGTGCTTATACACTTGTTGACTACAACCGCGCGGGGGTACCGCTCATGGAGCTCGTGACAGAACCTGTTATGCACAGTGCGACTGAAGCTGCTGACTTTGCGAAGGAGTTACAACTATTGCTCCGCACGCTCGGTGTGGCAGCGGCAAATATGGAAAAGGGCGAGCTACGCGTCGAGGCAAACATTTCGCTTTCGGATACGCCGGAGAAGTTTGGCACCAAAGTCGAGGTCAAAAACCTCAATTCATTCCGCAGTGTCGAGCGCGCGATTGAGTACGAGCTCGCGCGTATGCAGGCGCTCTACGAAGCAGGGACACCAGAGAAAATAGTTCAAGAGACGCGCGGTTGGGATGAGCATAAACAACTCACTTTTTCGCAGCGCTCCAAGGAGAATGCCAATGACTATCGCTATTTCCCAGACCCGGATCTGCCCAAGATGCACCTGCACAAAGCTTTTGCTCTTGAAAAGATGAAAGAAGAAATGCCAGAGCTTCCCTGGCAGGCGCGGGAGCGGCTCGGAAAGAAAATAGAGAATAAAGAATTGCTAGAGCTTTTTGTGGAAGATAGTCGCAAAAGAGAGTTGTTGGACAATGTCGTGACGAAGTATCCGACGCTTGCTGCGAGTTATATCGTTTCAAGCATTGAAGCAGACGATATCACCCCGGAACTGTATTCAAGGATTGGACAAGCGATTGATATGATCGGAGACGGAAAAATTACTTCTACCAACGGCAAAAAGTTGCTCAACTTTGTCATAGAAGAAGAGGGTGATCCAGAAACTATAGCAAAGGAACGTGGGTTGTTGCAAGAAAGTAATGAAGCTGCGCTCAGGCCGATCATTTCAGAGATTATAAGTAGTAATGAAAAAATTGTTGCAGATTACAAAGCGGGCAAAGAGGCGGCACTACAGGCACTCGTCGGACAAGTCATAAAAGTGACGAAAGGAAATGCCAACCCCGGGGTAGTATTGCACTTATTGAAAGAAATGTTAGGATAATGTGAGATGAAGAGTTACCATGGATTTAGATTTACCGTCCCAGCTTTTTGTGGGACGGTTTTTTGTTATGTGATATTTGCTATACTGGTGGGATGAATACAACAAAAGTAGCAATCAATGGTTTCGGACGTATCGGTCGAGCATTTCTCAAACTTGCATGGGAGCGCCCCGAACTTGAGATCGTTGCGGTCAATGACCTCGGCTCTCTTGAGAGTCTAACGTACCTTCTCAAATACGATACGGTATACAAAACATGGAATCATGAAGTGAAGCATGACGAAAAGGACATCTGGGTTGATGGAAAGAGAGTTAATTTCATCTCCGAAAAAGATACGGCTAAGCTCCCGTGGAAAGACCTCGATATCGATGTGGTCGTGGAGTCTACAGGCCTCTTTACATCGTTCGAAAAAGCGAAGTTTCATCTCGATGATGGTGCGAAAAAAGTCGTGATCACCGCTCCGACCAAAGGTGATGATGGCTCGGTTCCCGGCGAGACAATCCTGCTTGGCGTCAATGACGACAAGTTTGGCACCTGCGACATTACCTCAAACGCGTCCTGTACGACGAATGCCGCGAGTCCTTTGATCGCGATTCTCTACGAAGCCCTCGGCATGGAAAAGGCGATTCTCAACACCGTCCACGGCTATACCGCCTCGCAGGCGCTCGTGGATGGTCCGAGCAAGAAGGACTTGCGCGAAGGACGCGCAGCGGCGATGAACATCGTCCCGAGCTCGACCGGTGCCGCGATCGCGGTCACCAAAGCATTTCCGCAGCTCGAAGGACTCTTTGACGGCATCTCAATCCGTGTGCCAGTGGTTGCCGGATCAATCGTCGACGTGACGTTTATCTCAAAAAAGGAAACCACTGCCGAAGAAGTGAACGACCTCTTGCGCAAAGCTGCGCAGACCGATCGGTGGAAACATATTTTCTCAGTTACCGACGAACCACTCGTCTCCACTGATATCCTTGGAAGCGCTTACGGCTCGATTGCCGATCTCGCTATGACGCGCGTGGTGGGTGGCAATCTCGTCAAGGTGATGGGCTGGTACGACAACGAGATGGGGTATACCCATACATTGGTGGAGCATGTTGTTAAAACAGGAGAAACGGTTTAATCTATGCCGATAAGGAAGCAAGAAATCTCTAATAGAGTTTTTATAGGTTGTCCTTGGAAGGTTATTAGGGAAAAGTATGTTAGAGTTGTTACAAAACTCGAACACTCATTCCCGATACACTTTGTTTTAATTGGTCGTGAAAGTGATCAAAGAGCTGAGGAGTTACTTACTTTAATAAAGACCAGTTTGAGCTCATCCACAGTTGCAATTTTTGATGCAACGGGTGGTAATGCAAATGTATCACTTGAGTATGGTTTTGCAGATGCTTCAAATATAGACCGCATCATATATTTGAATGTACACGAAAATAATCATAAGACTGATAGAAAGGACACAGCTATTATTGCAGATTTAGCTGGCCAACGTCGAAAGCAGTACAAGAACGAAGCCTCCTTAATGAAGCTCTTAAGCGAATTTTCTCGATCACATACATTTACACATCGTTTTGAGGCTGGCTTTAAGAAAATAGTTAAAAACATAAAGAGCAGACATCTTAAAAAGAAATATAGAACTCTTTCCATCAAGTTATTCCACCTTTTCGATGAAAAAGAAATAGTGAGAAGGGGGGATTTATTCGAGCAACTGCTTTCCTTTGACTATTCTGATAGTGAGATAGAGTTCATGATAAAAGGTCTTAAGAAAGTTAGACTAATTAACGTGACTTCTGGTCGATATGCAGATGTAAGTATCGCTTGATATATGAAAATTCACCTAGCAACAGACCATGCAGGATTTGCGCATAAAGAAGCGTTGAAGAAAATGCTTATTGAGGGCGGGTATGAAATCATCGATCATGGCGCGACGACGCTCGACCCATATGATGATTACCCTGACTTTATGACGCCGTGCGCTGAGGCCGTTGCTGCTGACACAGAAAGTAGAGGGATTATCTTCGGCAAAAGCGGTGAAGGGGAAGCAATGGTCTCCAATCGTGTCCGCGGGGTACGTGCCGTAGTCTACTATGGCGGAAGTGATGATATCATCACACTCTCGCGGATGCACAACGATGCAAATATGCTCTCTATCGGCGCAGGGTTCGTCTCTGTCGAAGAGACGTTCCGTGTCGTCGAACTCTGGCTTGCGACGCCCTTCTCCGGCGAAGAGCGTCACGTGCGACGCATCAATAAATTCTAGTTATGACAAAGATTGTTCCTGCTATCCTTCCGCAACGTTTTTCTGAGGTCGAAAGCGCCGTAGCGCAAGTGGTCGGTGCGGTTGATACGGTGCAGATCGATTTTGTCGATGGTGTGTTTGCACCGAACAAGACACTCGGCTGCAATGGTAAAGATGAGGCGCTGCTCCAAGCGATTCGCGATGAAAAGCAGGGACTGCCGCACTGGGAGGATATCGACTACGAATTTGATCTCATGGTGCAAGAACCAATTGAAAAATTGGAGGGCTTCTTGGCGCTTGGTCCTTCGAAAATCATTTTGCATGTAGAATCACTCGACGAAGAAAGAGTGCTCAAGTATTTTGAAGCGCTCCCTGAGATCACGAAAAGCACTATTTTATTTGGCATTGCTCTCAACATTGATACCGATCCGACTCGTCTGCAGCCATACGCGGCGTATATTGATACCATCCAGTGTATGGGTATCGACCGTGTCGGATTCCAAGGGCAACCATTTGATGGGCGTGTGATCGAGCAGTTGAGAAAAGTCAAAGCACGTTTCCTCGACAAACATATCTCGGTTGACGGCGGCGTCAGCCTCGAGACTGCGCCAGCACTTATCGACGCTGGTGTGGATGCGCTCATTGTCGGCTCCGCAATCTTTGAAGCTTCTGATCCTCGAAATGCGCTGCAACAATTCAAACAACTCTGATAGAAACATATAAGACATTTTGCAAAATGTCTTATATGTCATAAGATCGTTGATATGGCACTTGAGTACAAAAAAGTTGAACAAGTAGTAAAATCGTTTGCGAATCAGCGCAGGATTCAGGTACTCGAATATATTGCTGGCAATCCTACGGTTTCAGTCGATCAACTCGCGCAAAAATTCAATACAAACTTTATCACAATTTCTGATCACATCCGCAAACTTTACCATGCTGGATTGATTGATAAGACAAGGCAAGGAAAATTCGTTCGTCACACCGTTACAAAGCTTGGAAAAGATACTTTGTCATTTTGCAAAATGATATAAGTATTATTAGAGATTATACAGATATATTTGTGAACAAAGTGCGTTATACTATTTAGTACTTAAATGCCAAACGTAAATTTTCCAGGTCAATACAGTATTCGCGAACTCGAAGTCAAAGCGAATGATATTCGTGAGAGTATCGTCAGTATGCTTGTTGAAGCGGGAAGTGGGCATACGGCTGGACCACTCGGGATGGCAGATGTGTTTACGGCACTTTATTTCGAATGTCTGCGCCATGATCCGAAGAATCCCGAGTGGCCGGATCGTGATCGGCTCGTGCTTTCAAATGGACACATCAATCCAGTCTTGTACGCAACAATGGCACACGCAGGCTATTTTCCGATCGAAGAGCTGCAAACGCTGCGCAAATTCGGTTCGCGTCTACAAGGTCATCCGCATCGAGATTTTTTGCCGTATCTTGAAAACTCTTCAGGGCCGCTCGGGAGCGGACTTTCACAAGCAGTCGGCATGGCGATTGCAGATCGAATGGACGAAGGCATTACGAGTCAGAAATTTTTCTATTGTCTCATGGGAGACGGCGAACTCGACGAAGGCAACAACTGGGAAGCGATGATGCTCGCGGGAAAGGAGAAACTGCGCAACTTAATTGCGATCGTTGACCGAAATAATATTCAGATTGATGGCTACACCGAAGATGTTATGCCACTTGCGGCGCTCTCCAAGAAATGGGAAGCGTTCAACTGGCATGTGCAGGAGATTGATGGTAACAACATGCAGGCCATCATCGATGCGGTCAATCGCGCAAAAGCGATCTTTGAAAAACCATCAGTCATTATTGCGCGTACGATTCCCGGCAAAGGTGTCCGAGAATTCGAACGCCGCTTCGAATGGCACGGCAAAGCTCCGAACAAAGAAGAAGCGAAAATGGCACTCGACGAGCTCCGCACGCTCGGCGGAAGAATTAAAAGTGAACATAAATAAATGTAAAAGCATCATCCGTTTGTAGAATTTCTCGGTTGGTATGGAGCGGTTGCGGTGCTTGCTGCGTACTTTTTCGTCAGTTTCCAGTATCTTGCGGCAGACAGTTTTTGGTTTCAATTTTTGAATGCAACTGGAAGCGCCGGACTTACTGCCGTCGCCTATATCAAAAAAGATTGGCAACTCGCGATCCTAAACTTTGCATGGGTTGTGATTGCACTCGTTGTTTTGCTACACTAAGAAAATCATGTCGCAAGTAACTAATGAAAAATTGAAGCCCGGACAACTATACAGGCACTACAAAGGTAATCACTATAAAATTCTCGTGCTCGGAAAGCACTCTGAAACCGGCGAAGAATTGGTTGCATATGAACGACAAGAAGATGGACATGTGTATTTCCGCCCAATCTCAATGTTTTTTGAAACTGTCGAATGGGAAGGGAAAACGGTTCCACGATTTACGTTAATAAGCGATAATTAAGCAATGTTAAACCCTGATTTAAAACTCAATGTGAAAATTTTCAACGATGATGTCGATCAGGTGCCGATTCGAAAAGGATTTGGCGAAGGTTTGGCGCAGGCGGGGGAACAGTACCCAAACATTGTTGCACTCTGCGCAGATCTGACGGAGTCGACACAGATGCATTTCTTCAAACAGAAGTTTCCGGAGCGGTTTGTTGAGATCGGCGTTGCCGAGCAAAACCTCGTGACGGTTGCGAGCGGTATGGCAGCGATGGGAAAGTATCCGTTCGTCTCTTCGTATGCGATGTTTTCTCCCGGGCGCAACTGGGAGCAGATTCGGACAACGATCACGTACAACAATCGTCCGGTAGTTATCGTCGGAAGCCATGCAGGCGTGTCAGTTGGTCCTGACGGTGGGACGCATCAAGCGATCGAAGATATCGCGCTTATGCGCGTATTACCTCGCATGAGCGTCATTTCGCCCTGTGACGCGCTGCAAGCAAAGAAGGCAGTGCTTGCGCTTGCACAGAGCCAGCAAATAGCCTATCTACGCCTTGCACGCGAGAAGACACCGATTATCACTACTGACGAGACGCCGTTTGCGATAGGGAAAGGGCAGGTGTTCTATCGCCCTGACGGGCTTGCCCATGTCGCTATTATTGCGACCGGCGCATTGACAGCACATGCGCTTCGTGTGGCAAAGGATTTGGAGAAAAAAGGACTGAAAATCGTTGTTGCCAATATTCACACGATCAAACCGATCGATACCGATCTTCTGGTAGCGCTCGCAAAAGAGACCAGAGCGATTGTTACCGTTGAAGAACACCAGATCGCTGGCGGACTCGGAGGTGCTGTTGCAGAAACGCTTGCAGCGCATGTTCCGGTACCTATCGAGTTTATCGGCGTACACGATGAGTATGGTCAGTCGGGGACACCCAATGAGCTTGTGGAACACTGTGGTATGGGGCGCGATGCGATTACAACTGCAGTGATGAATGTACTTGATCGAAAAAAGTGATGCACCTTAAAACACTGGTTGTGGGGCATAACTTGCTGGCGCTTCTGCAAGATACTTGAGGAGTTTTTCTTGCGAGAGGAGTCCTTCTTGCGCACCGACGTACTGGACGACCGACATAGAGTTGATAGGTCCCCAGGTGAGCGCTTCTTGGAGGCTCTTTCCCATCATGAGAGCGACTGATACTGTCGAAGAAAACGCATCGCCAGCACCGGTGCGTTCGTATGCGTCGTGTGGATAGACCGGCATGAACCATGCTTCCATGCCATCAGACGCATACGCGCCATTCATCCCATCGGTAATGCACACGATGTGAGGACCAAGCAAGTGGATCATTTTTAGCAATCTCCCGACGTCTTTTTCTTCTGTAGCGAGGATCTTTTTTGCCTCTTCGAGATTGCAAAAGAATGCAAACGTATGCTGATAAACTTCTTTCAATGCATCGGTACCGAATTTGATTTGAAATGTCCCCGGCTGAAAGACCAGTTTGACTTCTGGGTGAGCAATCAAGTATTGGACGATGTCGTGGTGGAAGGGGAGCGTGTGCGCGGCGAGCGACGTCAGGTAGATCATTTTTGGAGGAGTGGAAAAATTGGGAAATATCTCGGGAAATGCAGCGTGTTTGACCAGTATGGTTCGCTCAACACCATACCACAATACGTAGTGATAGTTGGTGGGAATGGTGTCGTGCACCGAGACGTAGTGGGTATCGACGTTGTTTTTCTTGAGCGCTGCAATGCAGCCATCACCGTGCACATCTTTGCCGACGTGTGCTATGAGTGCACTTTTTGTGCCGAGGCGAGCAGCAGCGACGGCAGCATTGGGGCCATTGCCCACTGCGCGGATTTCCTGCATTGATTCATAGGGAATCTTATCCCCAAACGAAATACACAATTCTTGCCGTTCGTGATTGATGCATTGCCTTATCTCAGCGTCGTTGAGTCTGATAAAGGCATCGATAACGAGGTCTCCTATAGCAACAAAATCAATTTCTTTTTCCATAAACAAAGGAGAGTATACCACTGATTGCGCTCTCCTGTATATGCTACACTCATAGAGATGCCTACACTGCGTCAGTACATTCAGGAAGCGCGGAATAAAAAAGTTGCCATAGGCCACTTCAATTTTTCCAACCTTGAGGGACTCTATGCCATTGCGCGGGCAGCACGTACCCTCGGGGTGCCGGTGATTGTTGGTACGTCCGAAGGGGAACAGGAAGCGGTAGGAACCTTTCAAGCGGTGGCGCTTGTCAAAAGTATTCGTGAGCGCTGGAATATCCCTATTTTTCTCAACGCGGACCATCATTACTCATTTGCTACCGTTAAAGATGCAATCGATGCCGGCTATGATGCGGTGATTTATGATGGCGCAGCGCATTCATTCGAAGAAAATGTCGCCGTTTCCAAACAGTGCGTTGAGTATGCTCACGAGATGATAAAACAAGCAGGTCGGGATATCATCGTCGAAGTCGAGCTCGGGTTTATCGGCGAAGGATCCAAAGTGCGCGACGCTATTCCCGAAGGCGTTGCAGTCACGACAAACCCAGAAGATGCCAAGCGGTTTATTGCCGCTACCCACGCCGATATGCTTGCCCCAGCGGTGGGGAACTTCCACGGGATGCTCCGCCATGCAGACAAGCCGCGCCTCGATATCGATTGCATTCGCGCTATCAGTCAGACGGTGAATGTTCCTCTCGTGCTCCACGGTGGCTCCGGAGAGGAAAAAGATTTTGCGGGAGCGATTGCCGCGGGGATTGCCATTGTGCACGTGAGCACCGAATTGCGCCGTGCTTATACCGGTGCACTCGCTGCATACCTCGCTGCGCATCCGGACGATATAGCACCCTACACGTATGGGACCAACGCTTCGCTCGCCATGGAAGCAGTGGTTACCGAAAAGTTAAAAATATTTAACCGTATGCAATAGTTATTTTTTATTTTATATACTTATGCTATGAACAGCGAAGAGTTACAGGAATTAAAAAAAGTATTCAAGGGCGATATCGCGAGTGACCCCACAACGCTCGGTACCTATTCGCGTGACGCAAGCCTCTTTGAAATGCGTCCAACTATGGTGACCTATCCGCGAGACAGTGCTGATGTTCAGACACTTGTTCGTTTTGTTGCTGAACATAAAAAAGATGACCCGACACTTTCACTCACGGCGCGGGCGGCGGGGACTGACATGAGCGGTGGTGCGATTAACGAATCTATCATTATGGACACGACTCGCTACATGCACGGCGTCATCGAGATCAACGCTTCAGAAAAATGGGCGCGCGTGCTTCCCGGGACATATTATCGAGATTTTGATGCGGCGACTCGAAAAGAAGGGCTTATCATGCCGACGTATCCCGCTTCGCGCGACCTCTGCACGGTAGGTGGTATGGTCGCGAACAATTCGGGGGGAGAAAAGTCCATGCACTACGGCAAAACAGAGAACTTTATTCGATCACTCAAGGTGGTGTTTCGAGACGGGTATGAGTACACCGTCCGTCCGCTCGCACGCAAAGAACTCATGGCAAAAATCGCTGAGGTAGGCTTTGAAGGGGAGATGTATAGGACGCTCTATAAGCTCATTACCGAGAATGCAAAAATGATTGCCGATGCCAAACCGAACGTGAGCAAAAATTCTGCAGGCTATTACCTATGGAATGTTTGGGATCCCACCACCGACACCTTCGATCTCTGTCGACTCATTGTGGGCAGCCAAGGGACGCTCTGCATAGTGACCGAGATCACCTTCAATTTGGTACCAATAAAAAAGTTCTCGACATTGTGTGTCGTATTCCTCAAGGATATGGAGGATATTGGCGCTATCGTCAACAGCGCCCGTGCGCAGCACCCCGAGAGCATCGAGAGCTATGACGACAACACACTTAAGGTGGCAGTAAAATTTTTCGGCGATTTTCTCCGCAAGAAAAAAGTGGTCGGCATGGTGCAATTTATGTTTTCGTTTCTCCCAGAATTTTTTATGACCCTTGCGGGAGGCATTCCCAAGATGATTCTGCTCATTGAGTTTGCTGGAGACTCTCACGAAGCAATCCAACAGCAAGCGCACTCGCTTGCGCGGGCGATCAAAGAACAATTCCACGTGCTCACGCACGTTACCCGTTCAGAAGTCGAAGAAAGTAAATACTGGGATGTACGCCATGAAAGTTTCAATCTCTTGCGCAAACACGTGCAGGGAAAACACACCGCACCCTTTATTGATGATTTCATTGTGCGCCCCGAAGTGCTTCCCGAATTTCTTCCCAAACTTGATGCCATTTTAAAAAAGTATGACCTCGTCTATACGATTGCGGGGCACCCGGGGGACGGTAATTTTCATATCATCCCGCTTATGAATCTCAAAGATCCACGCACCCGCGATATTATCCTCACGCTTTCGGATCAAGTGTATGATCTTGTGCTCCAGTACCACGGCTCTATCACCGCCGAGCACAATGACGGGCTCATCAGAAGCCCATACTTAGAGAAGCAGTACGGACCAATCATTACAGAGCTTTTCAAAGAGACTAAACATATCTTCGATCCCGACAATCTATTTAATCCACACAAGAAAGTTGGCGTTAGTAAAGATGACATCGCCAAATACTTAAGCAAAGGCGATTACGGAGAAGCAACAAGTAAATAAAATATATTTGCAGTTTGTCAAGTCTCAAAAATTTACAAATTGGCTGTTTTTGTGTATAGTAATGCCCTATGCTTACCCTCACTGCAACCAAACGAACAAATGAAAACCCCGCTACTCTCCGCACACAAGAGCAAATTCCTGCGGTCTATTACGGTGCACATACAGTTGCGACTGCTATTGCTGTCCCTTTGCGTGCGTTTTTGAAAACTTGGAAAGAAGCGGGAGAGACGACTATGGTTGCTCTCGACTTTGGCACTGAGAAAGTCAACACCCTCATTCATGCCATGCAGTACGACCCGATCACGAGTACACCGATCCATATTGATTTTTTGGTGGTTGATGTACATAAAGCGATTGAAGTGACCGTGCCGATCGAATTTACCGGCCTTGCAGAAGCGGAAAAAGCGGGTCTTGGGACATTGGTCAAGGTGTTGCACGAAGTCACGGTCAAAGCGCTTCCCAACGATCTCCCGCACAAATTTGAAGTGGAGGTAACTGCGCTTGCGACGCTTGACGCACAGCTGCACGTGAAAGACTTGGTGCTTCCAAAGGGAGTCACTATGATAACCGACCCCGAAGAAGTGGTAGCGCTCATTGCTCCATTCAAAGAGGAAGTGGAAGAAGCTGCACCCGCTATGGATCTTGAGTCAATCGAGGTTGAAAAGAAAGGAAAGAAAGACGAAGACGAACAGGAGCCCGCTGTCTAAAGGCTCTATAAAAAATACTTTTTGAGAGAGGTCAAGATTTTTGACTGTAAGAATTTGCTATACTGGTAGTCTCAATGAGTATGTTTAAAAAAACAGGCTTCCTTGTTGCGCTGCTTGGAGCGGCGCTCATGATCCTCGTGATAGTGTCTATGCCGATAGCAGTCAGGGCGCAAGATGCACTGCCCGCTATTTGTAACAATCCAACCACTCAGGATATCCAGCAAAACTGTGCCGAGCTCCAGTCGCTCAACGCTGAAATCAGTCAGTACCAGCAGGAACTGCAAGCCCAGCAAACACAGACAGGCACTATTAAAAAAGATGTAGCGCTACTCACCACACAAATTGCTACCGCGAAACTCAAAATCCAACAAAAAACGATTACCATCAACGACTTGAGTCACGAAATTACCGCAAAAACGGGCACCATTCTCGATCTCCAAAGCGAAATCAGCCGCGAGCATGATTCGCTCGCGCAGCTTCTTAAACGCACGCAAGACCTTGACCAAAAGGGCGCCGCGTATGTCCTTTTGAGCGCTCAATCGGTCACCGATTTTTATCAAGACCTTGATGACTTCCTCGCGGTGAAGCAATCCCTCTATGATTCGGTGAATCAAATTAAGCAAATGAAAGCAGATACCGAAGCGCAGAAAGAAGATCTCCAAAATCAACAATCCCAAGCGGAAGATGCGAAGAATGCTCTTGACGCACAAAAAAAGATAGTGGAACAATCCCAAGCTCAAAAAGAGCAGCTCCTTGCGATCAGTCAGGGGAAAGAAGCTCAATATGAGGCAGTGCTTGCCGATCGTCAGAAAAAAGTTGCCGCAATCAAGAGTAAACTCTTCCAATTCGCCGGTGGGTCAAAAGCTATTCCCTTTGGAGATGCATATGCGTACGCACAGGTGGCATCAAATTATACCGGAGTGCGTCCTGCGCTCATTCTCGCCATCCTCAAACAAGAATCGAGTTACGGTGCAAATGTGGGAACGTGCAATCGAGCAGGCGATCCTCCTTCCAAAAGCTACAAAAATGTCATGCCGGGGCCGCTCGACAAAGCGTCAGGGAGATCTTCTCGCGACGATCAGACTATCTTTTTGCAGATCACGAGCGCACTCGGACTCGACCCTGATACGACGCCGGTCTCGTGCCCGCTTTCGAGCGGAGGGTGGGGCGGTGGCATGGGGCCGACCCAATTTATTCCTACCACCTGGCAAACGATTGCTCCTGAAGTTGCTTCGGCGCTTGGCATCAGCACTCCCAATCCATGGAGTCCTCGAGATGCCATCATGGCAACGGCCATATTTTTGGGTAAGCTTGGCGGGGTGGGGAGTGAATCAAACGAGCGCAACGCAGCATGCAAATATTATTCCGGAAGAGCGTGCGACGGCAAAACTACCGCTCCCAACAGCTTCTACGGCAACAGCGTGATGGCTTCTGCTCGGAGTATTCAGTCGGACATTGACTACCTCGTGCAATATGGTGGTTCCGGAAGCTCAAATAGCTAGGTGTATTCGCGGCTTCTTGAATTTCGGGTGTGATGTGCTATACTTGCCCTTATGAAAAAAGACATCCACCCCACAAATTTTCGCCATGTGGTTTTCATTGACAACTCCTCGGGAGCGCAGTTCTTGATTGGTTCGACGGTCAAGACCACTGAAAAAGCAACCTATAACGGCAAAGAATATGACGCTTATCATGTCGAAATATCGAGCGCTTCACACCCCTTCTTTACCGGTACCGAAAAGGTGATTGATACTGCTGGTCGTGTTGATCGGTTCAACAAGCGACGCGCACGTGCGACACAGAAAGCAAAGAAATAGCGTTTCGAAAAGCTGCGCATCGTGGCTTTTTCTATTGCACCCTATGTTTGATCTCAGCGAGTTAAAAAAGAATCACAAAACCCACTACGTGGCGGAACAGTACGAAGCGTTGCTGCGTCGAGAGGAAGAAACCAAAACAATGATGGCAACAGACGCGAGTCTTGTCGAACTTGGTACCGACGACCTCGAGCATATTCGTCTTCAAAAGGAAGCGCTCGAAGCACAACTCCGCGCGATTATCGAAGGTGAAAAAGAGGAAGAAGAGTTCCCACATGAAATCATCCTCGAAGCGCGCGCTGGCGCTGGTGGTGACGAGGCGGCACTCTTTGCGCAGGAACTCGTGGAAATGTACGAACGCTATGCCGCGATGAGGGGCTGGAGCACCAAACGTGTAGATAATCTCACGCTCGAGATCAAGGGCAGAGACGTGTACAAGCTGCTTCGCTTCGAAACCGGTGTGCATCGCGTGCAGCGGGTGCCAGTGACCGAAAAGCAAGGGCGCATCCACACTTCGACTGCGTCAATCGCTATTCTTCCCATCCGAAAAAAGGTGACGGTTGAGATCGATCCAGCCGACGTTGAGATGGAGTATTCGCGCTCGGGCGGCGCCGGGGGGCAAAACGTGAACAAGGTGGAGACTGCTGTGCGGCTCATTCACAAACCAACTGGTATTGATGTGCGTTCTACCGCGGAGCGCAGCCAGCATGCCAACCGCGAACGCGCCATGGCAATTCTTGTAGCAAAACTACAGCAGATCAAAGAAGAAGAAGCAGCGAAGAAATTTGCTGGGGATCGCAAAAGTCAAATAGGCACTGCGGATCGCAGCGAAAAGATTCGCACGTACAACTTCCCACAGGATCGGGTGACTGATCACCGTGTCAAGCAATCGTGGGGGAACATCGAGAGCATCATGCAGGGAAAAATCGACAAGATTATTGATGCACTGCAGGATGGGTCTGTTCAGAACGATATTGAAGAATAATAAAGGGCTCGCCACAGAGCATTATCTTTTAACACAGACTCGCTTCGCTCAAACAAGTGCTTCAAAGATAATGCTCTGCGGCTCGCTTATATGTAAGTTGAAAAAAAGGAAAAATTTGGTATAGTGAGCAGACTTTATGCGTGTATAGTTCAGTGGTAGAACGCTGTCCTGATATCACAGATCGATACCGCGGGTTCGTTCGTTTCCAATGAAGTAAATAGTTTCTTGTGTGCGTGTATAGTTCAGTGGTAGAACGCTGTCCTGATAAGACAGAGGCCCTTGGTCCGATTCCAAGTACACGCACGGAGGACGGTATTTACTTCATTGTTTAACTCATTGCCCGCGGTAAGACAGAGGCCCTTGGTCCGATTCCAAGTACACGCACAAAAAAATCGCAAAATAATTTATTATTGCGATTCTCTGTAATTTACATCAAAAATCAAAAATTGTTTTACTTAAATCTGACTCAGCAATTT
This sequence comes from Minisyncoccota bacterium, assembly GCA_035550535.1. Lineage (GTDB taxonomy): Bacteria > Patescibacteriota > Minisyncoccia > Phycocordibacterales > UBA9973 > UBA4124. The sequence goes on along the minus strand of DASZOX010000032.1, from coordinate 27,098 downwards.
CTTTAGTTGGAAAATGATCGAAACCATAATAACTGTATACTTTTTTGATTCTTTGAAGAAAATCTTTATCTTTTCTTATCTTCGCATACAACTTCATTCCATCAAGTTGCCACATCAACGCTTGTCTATCTGTTAATGGACCAGCAGATAGACCCCAGAATGCTATCAAAGGTATAACAAATAACAGAAGAGTAAAAAGATTAAGTTCTTCATGTCCCTTGAGACCGTTAAGAATATTGAACTCAATACCTTTATTTATTAGAGACCATAGATAAATATATAAAATTGTGAAAGGAAAACACAAATAAAAATAGATTTTTTTCTTTTTCCATCTACGATTGATGAGTTGCTGTAAAGTAAGATTTTTCAAATTGTTTGGTTCCATAATAATAATATTTTTCTTTAATTTATCATTTATTTACATTTTGTCAATGTTTGGTAAAATGGATAGATGAATTTATATGTCGTTGCAACGCCGATAGGGAATTTGGGGGATGTTTCAGAGCGGGCAAGAGAAGTGTTGGAGCAAGCGACGCTTATCGTTGCTGAAGATACGCGCACGAGCGGACAACTCTTAAAGTTGCTAGGCATTGAAGGAAAGAAAAAGTTTGTGTCGAACCATGCGCAGTCGAGTGCGAAAGCGCTGGCCTCAGCGCTTTCGCACTGTGAAAGTCACGAAAATATTGCACTCGTGACAGACGCTGGGACACCGGCGATTTCGGACCCGGGTGCGCTGTTTATCTCGGAATTTAGGAAAACATATCCTGAAGCTACCGTTATTCCGATTCCAGGCCCTTCAGCTCTCATCACCGCGCTTTCGGTATCAGGATTTCCGTCCTCGCACTTTGAATTCTTGGGTTTTATTCCGCACAAAAAAGGCCGACAAACACTTTTTCAAAAAATAGCGCAGAGCGACCACACACTTGTCATGTACGAATCTCCTCATCGACTTCTAAAGACCCTTGAAAGTCTCAAAGACGCGGTAGGAGATCGGGTAATCATGGTTGCTCGAGAAATGACGAAGCAATTCGAAGAATATTTTGTGGGTACCCCTGCGACGGCATATGCTTACTACCAGGCTCATCAAGTCGAAAAATTGCGCGGGGAGTGTGTCATCGTGATTGCTTCTCCTTACTACCGCCAGTAACCAATATTTGCTACAATGGGTGGATGCTCAACAAAATACGCCTAGTATTCTGGATAGGGATAGTGATGCTCTTCTTCCCATTTTTTGGAATCACCGACTGGATGCGTGTCGTACTCGGTATTGCAATTGGCATCGTACTTATCTACCTCGCATTTGCCCTCCGCCATGAGTATAAGAGAATGAAATTGAAACTTCGTCAAGAACAAGCAGCACCACCCGCTGATACCGTCACTTCTCATGGATAACTCATCTTCTAAAAAAATACCTGCTCATATTTCAACTGGCATCAGGGTGTTTGTCGGTATTTTGATTATCCTTGGCGTGTTTATTGGGGGAGTATATGTCGGTTATGCCAATCGTCCTGCGGCTGAGAAGATCACTTCCGTCGTCAACAAAGAGCCTCCTGCCGCCATTGGTGATGCGGTCGACTTCAATCTCTTTTGGAAGGTGTGGCAAATCATGGATGAAAAATTTGCTGACGCTGATGCAGTGAGCACTCAAGAGCGAGTGTATGGCGCCATAAAAGGGCTCCTCGCTTCTTTTGGGGACCCCTACACTACCTTTTTTGATCCATCAGAGAACAAAGTATTCGAAAGTGAAATTTCAGGATCGTTCAGCGGTATCGGTATCGAAATCGGCCAGAAAAACAACGTCTTGACGGTGATCGCGCCGTTGAAGGGGACTCCTGCGGATAAAGCGGGTATCAAGGCAGGAGATCAGATTGTCGCGATAGATGGTAAAAGCACCGAGCAGGTAAGTATTGACAAGGCGGTGGATCTCATTCGTGGACAAGAGGGAACTTCGGTCGCGCTCACTGTTGTTCGAGAGGGTATGACTGCACCAAAAGTGTTTACCATTGTCCGGTCAACTATTGACCTTCCAACAGTTGATACCGAAACCCGCCCCGATCAAAAAGCCTTTATCATTCATCTCTACAACTTCTCTGCACAATCCCCGCAACTCTTCTCCCAAGCACTCCAATCCTATCTTGCTTCGGGGTATCCCAATTTGCTCATTGACTTGCGAGGAAATCCAGGAGGGTATCTCGATGCCGCAGTACAGATAGGGAGTTGGTTCATCCCTCAAGGAAAGACGATTGTAAAAGAGATCGGCAAAGATCCCAGTGATGTAACGGTACATACGAGCAAAGGGCCAGTGCTCTTTCCCGCAACGTCGAAACTGGTCATTCTCGTTGATGGTGGCTCTGCATCGGCCGCAGAAATTCTCGCTGGCGCTCTTTCCGAGCAGGGCATTGGCGTATTGGCAGGGGAGCAAACGTTTGGTAAAGGATCGGTACAAGAAGTGATCAATCTTACCGAAGACACATCGCTCAAAGTCACTATCGCGAAATGGTATACCCCAAACGGTATTTCGATTTCAGAAAAAGGATTGACTCCCACGGTAAAAATTCCTTATAGCCAAAGTCACGATGGAAAAGATATGCAGCTCGAAACTGCACTTGGTCTCTTTGCAAAATAGTGGAGTGTGTGGACATGAAAGTCATTCTTCTCAAGTCAGTAGCAAAAGTGGGTAAAAAAGATGAGGTGGTAGATGTTGCCGTTGGCTACGCAGAGCATGCACTCTTTCCAAAAAAACTCGCTATCCCTGCAACCGAAAGTGCCATCGCCCTTCTCAAGAAACGCGAGCAACAAGCGCGCTCGGAAAAAGTAGTACGCCATGCGCTGCTTGACAAGGCCATTGCGGTGCTCACCGATAGAGAGATAATCATGCCGGTAAGGGCAAATGCGCAAGGACATCTTTTTTCGAAAGTACACGTTCACGACATCGCGCGCTTTTTAGAAGATACGTATCGCATCGCTATCGATGTGCACTGCTTGAAACTTCCAAAAGAAGGATCGCTCAAAGTGCTTGGCAGGTTTCCGATTGAGATAGTTGATGATCACTACCACGCTTCGTTTATCCTTACGCTCGCCCGGGAGTAAGGAGGGGAAGTATCACGCACGCACTTCGACGACAGAGGCCATTTTGTGTACTGAAGTAGTACCATCGAAGTTTTGTTTGCGCTTGGTGGTGAATTTCACAAAACCTTTCTTGAGGGCAAAGAGTGTATGGTCTCGTCCCATGCCCACTGCAGCTCCCGGGAGTATTTTGGTGCCACGCTGTCGGACGATGATAGCGCCGGGAAGGGTACTTTCACCGTCATAAAGTTTAACGCCGAGGTATTTCGGTTTTGAGTCGGTAAGGTTTTTTGCGGCTCCTTGCGCCTTTTTATGTGCCATAAGACCCGCCTATAGTACCCGTTTGCGGCTTTTCTGTCAATCGGTTCGCGGCCCCTTGTGAGCGGGTGGTATACTGAAATCTCATGGAAGCATTTGTTATCAAGCACTACCGCGTCATCTTCGGGGTACTTCTCATAGCTATTGTTTTATCAGCATTTTATGTTGGAGTGTTGGAAGGGAAACAGTCAGGCGCTGATGCAGTCACACTCTCGTGCGATGATGCGATGTTATCCGCACTCTCGATTCCTGTGGCGAGTCTTGCTCAAGGGAATACTTCCACTGTTGATAACGCCACTGCTTCTACTATCGATGATGGTGAACATACAGCCATTGATGAACCACAGGGAGCTTTTGCAGGGTCAAAAAATGGTACCAAATATTACACACCCGGCTGTGCAGGGCTTAAACGTATCAAACCAGAAAATATTATCTGGTTTCAAAATGCACAGGATGCTACGCTTCGGGGATATACGCCCGCCAATTGCTAATCCTTAGAGTGTATGTATAAAAAAATTGTTAACATTCTCTTTTTTGTAATTATCGGAACGCTTATCGTGTTTATGTTGGTGAAGCCACGAGTGGGCAGCGGGGTATCGCAACACGTGCTGCATGCGTTGGCACAAAAGAATCCTATCACTGAACTTTCCTCGTCCAATGACACAAGCACCTCTTCGATTTTATCTTATTTGGATGCGGTAGAGCTTGCAGATGGTCTTCAATCGCCACATCAAGAAACGGCAGTTGCCATTACAACTGACGGTATCGTTGATGCTACCAACCAAGAGCGTATCAACGCAGGGCTTCCGCCGCTTAAGTTGAATAATCTACTCGTTACATCGGCGACACAAAAGACAATGGATATGATCGCCAAGCAGTATTTCGATCACACATCACCTACAGGCGTGACCGTGTCAGACTTGGGTAAAGAGGTGGGGTATGACTACATCGTGATGGGAGAGAATTTGGCACTCGGAGATTTTACCGATGCCAACGACGTCGTTGCGGCATGGATGCAAAGTCCTGGCCACCGAGCAAATATCCTCAATCCTGCGTACCAAGAAATTGGTGCCTACGCCGCCAAAGGTATGTACCAAGGAAAAGAAGTATGGTTTGTCGTGCAGCACTTCGGCACACCCCGCGCAGTGTGCCCACTGCTTGATAGTAAACTCAAAGCATCGATCGATGCGATCAATACGAGCCTCAAAAATCTCCAAGGGCGCATCGCAAGTGACAAAGCAACTCTCGAATCGCCAAACCATCCAGAGGGAGCTGCTTATGAAGCAATGGTGAACAATTTCAACAATCTGGTGGTGCAATACAATACGTCACTGGTTATCTCACAAGAGGAAACAAAACAGTACAACGCACAGGTCGTTGCATTCAATAATTGTCTCACGCATTACCAGCCCGCTTCGTCGTAGCATTTGGTAGGAGAGGGATAAGTGTTTTTGATTTAACGTCGCACAATATATCTTTTACGACATAGTACTTTAACCCTTTAGCTCACCTCGCTTTAACCACTTCCCCGACTCCACAAAAAACAATGGGGGTTGTGTTAAAATAACTTTATGTTCCGAAGTCCACCGGATTGTAACGAGTAAAAAATAATATGATTGATCCAAAAAAAATAGATCTCAACCAATTACCCAAAAGATTTTGTGATGGTGCTGTAGGAGGTTTCAATAAAGAAATCTTTCTTATAGTGCTTACCTCAGGGACTGAGTTGACCCCCTTTGCCACTTCCCCACAAGTGGCGAAGAGCATCGCACTGTGGCTATCAAAAAATGTTCAGGATTATGAGAGTCGCTTTGGCGAGATCAATATGAATGCACATTTGATACAGAGTCCATTTCAGCCTGATACCTTAAGTGGCTCTGATAAAAGTGACGAGGAGAAAAAGCAATAAAAATTTAGTTGACTTCTTGATTTCAATAAGTTACAGCTACCACATAACAGTTGTTTGTATTGTTAATCTTGTCGTCAGCCCGGGGTTATACTCGGGCTTTTTATTACAAGACTTTTGCGATGATAGCTTTTATTTCGGAGATAGGGATAGCAAAACCGATGCTGTTGGCGTTGGCGAGTGCGGAGTTCACGCCGATAGCGTTGCCATCGAGATCAAGGAGTGGACCGCCGGAGTTGCCAGGATTGATCGCGGCATCTGTCTGGATAACACCGGTGAGTGTTTCTACGTTGCCACTATCGTCCTGTGCTTGAATGGTACGATTGAGCCCTGAAATAATACCGACTGAAACTGAATTGTTGTATTCCCCGAGTGCGTTGCCGATAGCCGCTACTGTTTGACCAAGCTTGACCGAAGAAGAATCGCCGAGTGGAATAGTGGGATAGTCGCTTCCGTCGATGCGCACAATCGCCACATCTTCGGTAGGATCGCGATAAATTACCGTTGCCGGTTTCTTGGTACCATTGGAGAGGAGTACCGTATAACTTGCCCCGGGAGTGTCAACAACATGTTTATTGGTGATGATATACCCATCCTGGCGAATGATGAAGCCACTCCCCGCTCCTATTTGTTCGTTTTGGGTGCCGACCTGTCGGTATTGAGGTATGCGAATCGGTACATCGCTAAAGTTGGGATCATCACCGAACGGATTAACATAGGTTACTTCGAGTTTCGGCACATCTTTTGAAATTACGATAGAAACTACTGCAGGTGCCGCCTTTGCAACGGTAGTGGTTAAAAGATCATCTTGCGATTTTGTGCCTGCGATACTACGGTTACTCAACTCTTGAATTTTTGCGGCATCTTCTGCAGTAAGTGCCCCCGATTGTTCAAGCGAGGTGCGCAATGTATTTATCTGTGCTTCAAGCGTAGTGAATCGTGTATTTGCGAGCTCGGTGCTGCGGCGATATTGGTAGGTGCTGTATCCTGCAATCGCGATGACCGCTACACCTATAAACGTATGCCAGCCATATTTTTTCAGAAATGCCCGTATGCGCGCGCCTATTCCTGCAATCATTGAAGGAAGTATAGATAGTATTTACAGGAGGTCAAGGTTCATTTCTTCATCTCTCCTTCACACCTTTTTGTGAATCCTAGTATTGAGGGTAGTAGGAAGTATTGTAATTAGTATAGTTGTACGGATAGGAGTAGTAATCGTAGTTGGTGGGATAAGAAGAATAGTTGTATGTGGAGGGGTAATAATAAGAGGAAGGAGTGGTCTGGGTAGTAGTCGTATAGTAAGTATACGTTTTTACCGGATATGTAGAAGAGTGCGATGAGAAATGTGATGTGCTGTAGCTATTGTGGTGGCCGGTCGGGAGAAATCGAGTAATGACTACTGGTGCGCTGGTAGCACCCAAAAGGCTTGTTCCGCCGCTCGTGAGACGCGGCCGCAGCAAAAGCACGATAACAATAATGCCTATAATAATGAGAAAAGTGATGAGGATGCCGTTTGATTTTTCAGACATAAGCGAACCCGCCGTGAAGCTATAGTGGTAATGCCAGAATCTTAACACGTTCATCCAAAGACGAAATATTGACAAAATACAAAAAAGTTACTTTATTTATTTGGCTGGTGAGAGCGTTTTATTGGAGGAACGTGAAGCTTTTTGCCATTGCGTCGAGCTCGTTGGTGACGGACTGTTTATCAAATTGCGTGATCCCTTGATCGGGGGAATAGTTGCCGATGTTTGTCGAGTGGATAGTGTATTCAATTGCGTAACACTGGCTGTTGTGCAGTGTGCGATAGCTCGTCGTATCGTAGAAATTCCCCGCTCCGGCGTCGCTTAGTGTTATTTTGTGGTACGTTATCCCCTGCAGAGTGACTGTTCCGGTATCGTGTTCACCGTTGGTTGCTAGTGTACAATTTTTTATAGTATCAGGATCACTGCTTGTTCCCACCGTAAAGGTGGCTCCCGCGAAGTTTGTCTTTGGCTGCAGTGTTGAAGGGAGGGTTGCCTTTACCAAAAGAAGTCCCAACGTTTGAGTATTGACTCTCCAATCTTGTGTGTAGCCAATATCGCCTCCCGAAATAGTGACGTCGCTGGGGTGCATGAAGCTAAATGTTTGAGACCCATCGGTAAACGTTTGCATTCCTGTTCCTGCCGGTATATCAGTGCTCAGCACACAGTTGCTGTAGATTGTTGCATCTCCTTGTTGAAGGAAGGCGTAATCACCTTTGGTGATGAGCGTCATATCGCCTTTCTCATAGCGGGTACCGGATCCAGATAGTACTTGAGGAAGTATCATGGTGGTGCCATCGGCAAGCGTGAGGTTCACTTGGGTAGCGCTGTAGCTTGCCTTTAGCGCACCTTCAGTACACGCGTAGGTCATTGTCGACGATGGAGCTATTGGTGCTGGCGAGGAGTGGCGTTTGGGACCCAACCAATATACTCCCCACGCGATGGCAAGAATAACAATAAATGCAATAAGAATTTTTATTCCGGTTTTCATGATAGTAAAGAGTATAGCATAGTTATTTTTTCTTGGGTCACTTTTGTGCGTCGTAAGGTATACTTTATTGGCTATGATGGCACTGTCTCCGAGTGAAAGAGCGCTGTTTAGGGCACTCGCTACTCCTCCACTTATCCAAGATTATTTAAATACGCTCTCTTATAACTTCGAGAAGGGTGGCGAGACGTGCAGGTCGCCACGGCGCGTCATAGCGGCAAAGTGTGCTCATTGTCTCGAAGGGGCTTATCTTGCCGCTGCACTCTTGTGGTTCCACGGCGACCGACCGTTACTGCTTGATTTGCGCAGTACTCGAGAAGATTTGGATCATGTGGTGGCGCTCTTCAAGCGGCACGGCTGTTGGGGAGCGTTGAGTAAGACCAATCATAGTGTGTTGCGCTATCGTGAGCCTGTGTATCGGACCGTGCGAGAGCTCGCGCTCTCCTATTTCCACGAATACTTCCTCGACAATGGAACCAAAACGCTTCGAGAATATTCAAAACCTTTTTCGCTCAAGCCTTATGGAGACAATTGGATTACCACTGAGGAAGATTTGTGGGATATTGGCGCCGCGCTCGATGAAAGTAAACACTACCCCATACTTCCCTCTTCGATGAAGGTAACTTCCCTGCGCAGTGCTGACATGATAGAGATTACAGCAGGCAAACTGACAGAATATACCGGTAGGTAAATTCGATTTCGCGGTACAATGAACATATATGAATCACAAAAAGCATCGCGTTTCATTTGTCTCTGCGGGTACCGTTCTTCTCCTTGGAGCAGGAGGCATATACGTGCTGTGGACTAAAAAGCATGCAGCGCTCTTTGCACCCCCCTCACCTTCTCCTCTTGTGTTATCATCTCAATCTTCTTCGCAAGCGGCGGTTGCTCCGGTACCATCCACCGGAAGTTATAATACGTTTACTATTACCACTGCTCACCCGGGGGCAGAACTTGCCCGCGAAGTTGGAGCAAAAAATGTATCCCTTGTCCTTGCATTCAATCGGCTTGACCCGCAACACATTCCTCCCCATGCAGTGCTGACGATCCCTCAAACGCTTGATTGGGATGCGCTCTCCCCTTTTCCGAGCACGCTTCCCGATGCAGCGGCTATTCCCAAACTCTTTATCGTCTCACAGCGGGTCCAGGCTTTCGGCGCCTATGAATATGGCACGTTAGTGCGATGGGGAGTGGTGAGCACTGGTAAAGCGAGTACTCCCACACCGAATAAACTGTACACTGCAAATTGGAAAGGAAGATTGGTCGTGAGCAGCATTAAAGATGAATGGGTTATGCCGTGGTACTTCAATCTTGATAATGCAGAAGGAGTATCAATGCACCAGTATGATCTTCCCGGGTATCCGGCAAGTCATGCGTGCGTACGCATGCTCGAGGCAGATGCCGAGTGGGTATATCACTGGGCTGACCAGTGGATACTTACCCTCGATGGTAAAACGGCATTGGCACCTGGTACCCCTGTTATTGTTTTTGGAGCGTATGCTTACGGGCAGTTGCCTCCGTGGAGGCAACTGCCCACCAACCCCGAGGCAACCACCATTACAGTAGACGAGCTTTCCAAAGTGGTTGACGCATATCTTCCAACGATCAAAAAAGACCTTGAACAGCGCTCAGAAGTAGAACGTGCACAACATCAGTAACGTCTGATCACTCCCTTTATGACGGCGATAACACTAAGACTGTGCTTGGGATACAGCGGAGCAAACTGTTTGTTTGCCGGTTCGAGCCACACTTTGTTGTTACGTTGTCTGAAATATTTCATGGTGAATGCTCCATCGATATGCGCAATGACGATATCTCCGTCTTTTGCTCCCTGACTTCGTTCCGCAACGACGATATCACCATGAGCAATGTGCGCATCAATCATTGATTCCCCTTCTACCTCCAAGAGGTACGTTTGATCTTTTCGTTTGATGAGGTATTCATCAATAGTGAGTGTTTCGGTTATCTCTTCAACGGATGAAGGAAGTCCTGCTTTCACTGAACCGAGAAATGGAGTACCGTTTAATACATCGGTGGGCAGTAATTTGCCGAGGGAGTCCTTGGTGACGAGGCCCGCCTCGCGCATTTTTTCTACGACCCGTGCGACCGCATTTTTCGACTTAAAATTAAACAGTGCCATCATCTCGCTGTAGGTGGGCATACGGCGGTGTGTGCTGTAGAAGGCAACGATCTTTTTTCGGTAATCGGTATGCATGGTGCGTTATGAAAATGATTGTAACACACGAAATAGGTACATAATGCTCCGCTGAAATCGATTGGGACGGTGCAGGGCTTTTTGTTTCGTATACCGTCGGTACACCATCGGGTACGGATGCGGTATTTCATGCTGCTTTGCGATTGACTCAAGTCGGTCAAGTTCGTATTGGATAAGATATCTAAATTGATTTGAGGTGGTATACATAAAAGGTATTGCACTACATTATTGGAATAAAAGAGGGCGAATAGACCGGCCAATGCTTTTGCTTTGTGTAGAGCAAAGGAGTTGATGAAGGAGTGTCTTGTGACGTTTCGATTCCTCGAGGTAAGATTGCCCGTGCACTATCTTGTAGTCGATGTGCTTATTGAGCGCTTTCAATTCCCTGTACATATTTCGATGATATTGGTGGCGTGTCATAGATATAAACATTAAGTTTTGATAATCAACTGATCTCATCACTTCACTAAAATAAGTATAAGTGAACGAACGTTCACCTGTCAAACCTCACGCTGTGGATAACCTCATTTTTGTAAAGAATCCTGTTTCATGACATTTTTTATATAAACAACTATACTTTTTGTGTGAAATATATTCTCCAAGAAACCTATGACCATTGGAAAAAACACAACGCGACACGCATGGGAGCGGCATTGTCCTTTTATACCCTTTTCTCGCTGGTGCCTTTATTGGTGCTCTTAATCGGGTTGGCAAGTGCACTTTTTGATACATCGGTAATCCATCAAACGATAGTGCACTACATCTCCACTACACTTGGTCCGCGTACCGCCATCTACCTAAGTACACTTTTGAATGCTTCCCCTCTCTCGGCAGGAGGAACAACGACACTCGCCATAAACCTTGTCGTCCTTTTACTGGGCGCACTTGGCATGTTCTCCGAACTTCACAGTGATCTTGATCAACTGTGGGAGGTTCCACCACCCGTCCAAAAGAGGCGCGGCATACTTGGGATACTGTTTGATTATATACGTTCAAAAATAGTGTTGTTACTTATCATCCCACTCTTGGCAGTTCTCCTCGTACTCGTGGTGGGCATTGGTGCATTCCTTTCTTTCCTCCAGACACTTCTCCCACCATCTCTGTCGATTACGCTTCTGATTACAGCACTACAGTTCCTCGCACCGTTTGTGTTCAGCACACTCCTTTTTGTCGTTGTCTATCGGGTGCTTCCCCGACGTACTTTTTCTTGGAAGGTGATCGGTATGGGCGCGGTGGTGACCGCAGTGTGTTTTGTTGTAGGCAACGTGCTTATTGCCCTTTATATAGCATTACTGGCGCACATTGATCTCTTTGGGACCGCTGCATCGCTTGTGGGCTTGCTCCTGTGGACCTATTATGCAGCGCAGGTATTTTTCTTTGGCGCATCATATACTTTTGTACTTGCTCGTCGCTCCGCGCTCATGCTGTCTCGTGACTGAGCGCAATGCTAATCGCTTCAGTTGCTATGCTGCGTGCGGCATCAGGAGTAAAAAATGCCCGTGCGTGTTGCGCCATAGCGTTGTAGCGCTCTTTATTTTCGAGAATTGATTGAATCTCATTGAACAGTACCGAAGGAGTAAGATTGGTTTCTTCAATTACGACACAGGCGCCAGTGCGCGCATAGTGATAGGCGTTGCTGCGCTGATGGTTGTCATGGGCAAGTGCGTAAGGAATCACGATAGAAGGCTTTCCCCATGCTGCAATTTCAAACAACGATGACCCTGCGCGGGATACAACGAGGTCGACTGCTCCTGCGAATTCTTTGGTCTGTACATCGTTGAGGAAACTGAATGCTTTGTAACGATTGCGTTTGGTATTTTCCCCCAATGCAATCTCCACTTCGGTCGTGACATCTTTATAATCGGCTTCGCCGGTCTGGTGAATGATCTGATAGTGCTCGATAAGTTCCGGTACAATGTCCACCACCACATCGTTGATGCCCTTTGCGCCCTGCGACCCCCCCCACACTCCAATCGTAGGAAGCTCGGGGTCGGGGAGCTCGAAAAATGCCCTTGATCCTTCGCGTACGGCATGTATGAGACTTTTACTTACCGGCTGTCCGGTAACGGCGATCTTCTTCTTGTCAAAATAAGTTGCTGCCTCCGGATACGAGAGCGCTATTTTTTTTGCAAATCGCCCTGACCATTTGCTCACACGCCCGGGAACGGTGTCCGATTCGTGAATAATGACCGGAATGCGCAATAAACGTGCCGCAAGGAGCACGGGAAAACTCGCGTATCCCCCTTTGCTAATGACGACATCGGGATAGAGCTTGAACACCTTGAAAAGTGCCCGGAGCGAACCAATCGCTGTTTTTCCAATATCGATGATGTTGCGCAGCGAAAAATACACACGAAGCTTCCCCGCGGTAATGGGAATAAACGTGATAAATTGTTCTTCGAGAAGCCGCGGATCGCCCGGCTTCGGTGCCATGTAGTAAAGTTTCATATTGATGATACGTTCCTCATCAGCAATACGGTTGAGCTCTTCGGCGATTGCCACCAGAGGATAAAAATGTCCTCCGCTCCCACCACCTGTAAGTAGTATTTTCATAATATGGCCCTATTATACTCTTTTTTGGTATCGTGACACGTTGAGCACTATCCCTATGGCACAAAGCGTTATGAACAGTGAAGTGCCGCCATGACTTATAAACACAAGTGGTACTCCGGTAAGCGGGAACAGCCCGACAAGAGAAGCAATGTTGAGAAATGATTGAGCGATGATGAGTGTCATAATCCCCACCACTAAGTATTGGGAAAAATTATCAGGTGCCTGCATGGCGATTTTGTATCCCCGAATGGTAAGAAATATATAGAGCACCACCAATACACATGAGCCGATAAATCCGAATTCCTCGCCGATGACTGCGAAGATTGAATCTCCTTGCGGTTCAGGAAGATAGTTGAATTTCTGTACACTCTGCCCTAGTCCCCTGCCGAAGATGCCGCCGGAACCTATGGCAATGAGTGATTGCTGCAGCTGGTATGATGATCCTTGGGGATCGTTAGAGGGTTTGAGGTATGTTTTGATACGCTGCATGACATACGGCCGCACAAAAGCGACAGCAATGATGCCGACCGCTCCGATACCTATCACGATGAGCACTTTTTTCCAAGACACCCCCGAAACAAAAAACATACTGCATGCGGCGATGGTAATGAGAATCAGACTTTTGGTGTCGGGTTGTTTGAGGAGCACTGCGGCTACAATACCCAAGAGGATCAGTGGGGTCATTACCTTCAACTTTGAAGTACCTTCTTTGTGTTTCTTTTGTGTCCATGCAAGCCACGTAGCAAAATAAATAATGAATCCTATTTTCAAAAATTCGGCTGGCTGGAAAGAGAGTGGCCCCAGCGAGAGCCACCGTTGTGCTCCACCATGGGCAAACCCAAGATGCGGCACAAATACGAGTATTGTCAATACCAATGTTCCGACGAAAATATAGAATGCGTAACGTTTCCAAAACGTATAAGGAATATGTGCTACTATCCATAGACCAATGTATCCCCCTACGAACCCGAGCACAATCTGGTTGAAGAGAACACCGTAAAACTCTTTTTCGTTGCGGGCGAGAATACCCAAGCTCGCCGAGACGAACGAAAAAAGTCCCACTACCGTAATAAGAGCAATGATACCAAAAAAGTAGCGGTCAAATGGCTTGAGCTGGAGTTTTTTTACCAATCGTTTCATGAAGTATTTACTTGCTAATGAGCGCTATCACTACCGCACTGATGACGCATACGATACTCACTACCCAGTAGCGCATCACCACCTTTTCTTTGGACCAGCCTTTGGCATGGAAGTGGTGATGGAGGGGGGCAATCTTAAATACACGGCGCTTGCCAAAATATTTGTAAGAACAGATTTGGATAATGTCCGAAGCGGTCGTTATCACGAGGGGGAACGCGATAAGCGGGAGCAAAAGTACCGTGTCGGTGAGAAATGCGATTACTGCAAGGGTGATCAGAAGGCCCATCATTCCTGTCTCCCCCATATAAAAGCGTGCTGGAGGAATATTAAACCACAAAAACGCGAGCAGTCCTCCCGAAATAACTCCACAAAGTGCCGCGATATCAATTTGATTTTTGCCAAAAGCGATGACTGCATAACCGGAAAAGATAATCGCAAGTACTCCACCCGCAAGCCCATCCATCCCATCGATCACTCCACCTGAAAAGACTGCAAGCAGCACCATGATAAAAAACGGTACAAAGAGGAGCCCTAAGTGGAATCGCAATGCACTAAAAGGGATTGCGACACTCGAAACTCCAAGTTTTTGGTAAAACCATGTGCCAATGAGTATGCCTGCAATAGTGATAAGGCCTATTTTCAAATAACGGAAACGAATATCGCGGTCGTGTGCTTTGGTGGCTATGACGCTCCCATTGATTTGAAGTATATCATCGATGAGCCCGAGCATACTTCCGAGGAGGAGGCTTCCCAACGGGACAAGCGTCTGACTGCGGCTAAAGAAGTCCAGTTTGTGCGTAGTCGGCGTGGGAATCACTTTGGATATAGTCCATATAATCGCAATAGTGAGTAGTACGGAAAGCCATATAACGATACCTCCGACGCGTGGTGTTGAGAGCTCTTCAGATTCATTGTGAAGAGTAGCAAATGTTGCATTGGTAATAGTATCATTGCGCGTGCGGGATTTTTTTTTCCACAGCTTGTGCGCATACATGTAGGCACTCAGGCGCGGCGTAATGGCGATGCCGATAAGGAATGCGAGTGTGGTAGGAAGAAAAATTTTTATCACATTGGCAGTCATACGGCAGGTGGGGTGATAAGCGAGGCCAGTTTCTCTTTCGTTGCTGTATAGTCAGGCAATTGTTCGATGCTTGTGATGCCGAAGTGTTCAAGGAGCGCCACCGTCGGATGATACCCGATTGATCGTGCAGCACCGCGCTGTTCGATGAGTCCTCGCATGAGGAGTGCTCGAATGCTATATGCAGCATTTACTCCACGGATAAATTCGATATGACTTCTCGATACCCCGGGGAGGTATGCAATGATCGCAAGTGTCTCACTGCTTGCCTTGGAGAGTTCTTTGGAGAGTGCTTCTTTGCGGATGGACTCAATAAGGGTTCCAAAGGCGGAAGCGGTGACGAGGGTGACCGTTTCATCGAGTATGGTGAGTACTATACCGTGCCCCTTGAGAGATGTATCGAGCAACGCGACTGCTGCCGCTATCGCTTCCTTTGATACCTCGAGGCGTTGAGCGAGTGTGTCGAAGGTATAGGGTTCTGCAGTTGCAAAAAGTATCGCCTCGATCGCTTGTGGGAGAGAAGTTGATGTCATAGGGGTAAGGGAGATCGGCGTTCAAGGTGAATAGCGGCAAAGGGGTCGTGTTGTTCGGCGGCAACGAACCCTTTGCGCACCAGCTCAAGCATACCAAGAAATGAGACTATCGTATAGATTTTCTGTTCCTTTTCATCTACTGTGGGTGCTTGCATCTGGATATCACTGAAGTTACAGGAAAGCATGTGCTCAATGCGCGATTGCAACGTCTCGATCACTTCCGTAATCGAAATGGTCATAGTCACACGCGCTTCAGGTGCCTTTCCTTGTGGAGGAGGAATACGCGCGAGAGCGGTAGTGATGAGTTCTGGAAGTTGGATGATAGTCAAATGAGGATCAGGGGCAAAGACAGGAGTATGTGGCTGTGGCGTCCCCTCAAAAGAGATTTTTTTGCCATAGCTGCGCACGAGTGCTCGAGCGGCGTGGCTTGTAAGTTGGTAGAGTGCAAGGCGTCGCTCGAGGTCAGTGATGGACTCTGTTTCTTCTTCGGTAAGCGGAAGCGTCGGCAAGAGCGATCGCGCCTTGATGAGGATAAGCGTTGCTGCTACCGCGAGAAAATGCGCGACCTGATCCGGTACCATGCCATGTGTCTGGATGTAAGAGATGAAGTCGTCGGTAACTGCAGCAAGCGAAATGTCGCCGACGAATACCTTGCGCTTTTCGATGAGTTCAAGCAAGACCTCAATCGGTCCTTCAAATCCCTCCTGTTTAATCTGCCACGATGTTTCGGTTTCCATACATTAATTCACTTGATCAGGCTTAATGGTAGTAATTAATTCATTGTATCGTTTTTCTAAATTTTTAAACTTTTCTATGTACTCATTTACTTTTGCAGAATGAAGGACACTATCACCAATCGAATTTCTGACTTTTTTTATTATTTCTTCTCCTTGTGCTATATCGATTTTGATTTTAGAAATTTCTTCTTCAGAGTATTTGGATAAATCTTTTTTTTCAAATCCTTCTTCATCAGCCATCTTTTCAAGAAAATCTGTAGTTTCGTTTGATTCTTTCATGTGTTCTAGATATTCCTTATTGAATTCCAAATCTTCTACGAGTTGGTTTAAGTAATCGACAGATTCTTGTATCCATGCTTCATTTTCTTCAAGATGCTGCTTGCTTTCTTCGATTCCTTCTCGAAGTTCAGGAACAATTATTTTTGACGGTTGCTTTTCTGATTCCATAGCCTGATTATATCATTATAAAAAGATTCCGGCCTTCACTGAGGAAGGCCGTTGACGATTGGTTTGGTATTGGATTGTAGTAGAGAGAGCAGGCTCAAAAGGACAAGGATTTTTTGAAAGAAAGAACCAAAGGATTGATCTGAGATTTGAAGATCGAGTGGATATACAAAGAAATGTGTATATCCGGAATAAAAACGTTCGCTGGCGTCGGATCTTGTCCGAATAATACATTATGAACACGCCGGTTTGAGACTATGCAGTAGTCTGCGAGAAATCAGATAAAAATCGCCATTCCCACCCTCAAAAAAGAATATTCATAGTGTTCACAAGGAACATCTGTAGATAGAGAAACTATCTATCTACACAATCATTATGCGCTCCTCACTATGCAGAGCAATATTGACAAAATTCAATAGAAAATGTATAAGAAATAAAAATTATACCAATGCAAGATCAAATATCAGCATCAGAGATGGCAGTTAGAGCCTATCAAAAGCTTAAAGAATACGAGCCGCAGCATGAACTTGTGGCACTTATGGAATCAGAAGAAATTTCCAATGATGACTTTATAAATAAACTTTGGGATAAAGAAGAATCGTGGCAAAAATTGCCAGGCTCTATGGTTGCAATGCATGTTGAAACCACCTATTTTCTTAAGGTACGCACTCTTTTGAAAGAAAAATACAATATTATCCTTTAAAACAAGAACCAGAAAGCTTTCACACATGCGTGAAAGCTTTTTTTATTTATTCCTTCGGTTTTCGGAGCACGATATGAAGTTCATCGAGTTGCTTTTGTGAGATTTCGCTTGGTGAACCCATCATTGGATCCTTCCCTTCTCCGGTTTTTGGAAACGCGATCACTTCGCGGATGTTTGGTTCGTTCAAGAGAAGCATCATCAATCGATCAAATCCCCAGGCAATGCCGCCATGCGGCGGCGTGCCGGTTTTAAATGCGCTCAGCATGTGACCGAAATTTTGCTCGATCGATTCCAGCGGATGCCCAAGAATTTCAAATACTTTCGAGAGTGCTTCATATTCGTGATTTCGGATCGAACCGCCGCCGATTTCAAATCCGTTGAGAATGATATCGTACTGCGTGGTAAGGATCGAGCCGATATCTTTTTTGTTCATCAAGTTATCTATGTGTTCTGGAATCGGACGCGAAAATGGATTGTGCGTGTATGTCCATACGCCCGTTGCGTCAGGGTTATCTGATTTTTCTGTCGCTTCAAAGAACGGGAAATCAACGACCCATGCAAACGCAAGCAGATTCGGATCGTTTTTGTCTTCGCGGATATCCGGTCGATCATTGCCATACTTTCCCATCGCGTCTTTGTACGAAATGCGCGGAAACGGAATCTGCTGGATGCGTTTCTCGGGGAAAAGTTTCGTCACGATTTCGATAAGGAGCTTTTCATTGAGGGCCATAACGTCATCGCGTTCTATAAACGAAAGCTCCATATCAAGCTGTGTGAATTCCGGCTGACGATCGCCCCGCGTGTCTTCGTCGCGCATGCATTTCGCGATTTGAAAATAGCGTTCGACACCGGCTGACATTAAAAGCTGTTTGTATTGCTGTGGCGATTGCGGAAGCGCATAGAAATTGCCTGGATAGAGTCTTGAAGGTACAACATAATCGCGCGCACCTTCAGGAGTAGATTTGGTCAAAATCGGCGTTTCGACTTCGATGAACTTTTCATCGTGCAAAAAGTCGCGCACATACTTGATGACTTCGTCGCGCTTGCGGATATTTTTTTGCATGCGTGCGCTGCGAAGATCAAGGTAGCGATACTTAAGGCGCGTTTCTTCGCCCACTTCTTTCGTGTCGATATTGATTTCAAACGGAAGCGGCTCTGCGTTATTGAGAATTTCAATCTTCCTGATCTCAAGTTCGATATCACCATTTTGCTTTTCCGCAACCACATTTCGTTCCGGCCGCTTGTTTACTATTCCTTCAACTGCAATCACGCTTTCCGGCCGCGTCGTTTTTGCAATTTCGATCACCTCCGGTCGGCTTGGCAACACAACACCCTGAATCGTACCTGTCATATCGCGGAAATCAAAAAATACCATCTTGCCCTGATCGCGACGGACGTCGATCCAACCTTTGATAGTGACAGTTTCCCCTATCTTGGCGTCCAAGTTGCCAATGTATGTTCGTTCCATAGAATTTCAGTATAGCCGAAAATTGTTATTTTGGAAGCTTAATCTTGAGCTGTTTTTCAAATGCAGTAGAAAGAATGCGGATTTTATCTTCGACAATATCAAGCCGTCGTTCGTGATTGGATTCTATTTTTCCAATACGAAATTCTATGTCGTCAAGGCGGCTTTCTATTCGGTTTACACTGTGTTGCGATGCAGTTTCAGAAAAGCCCTTTGCGGTGCTCAGTGCAAGTTTGTCAACAACACGTGAAAGTTCTGCAATTGCATCACTTACGGTATCGATGGTTGCTTTTGATTTGGTAGGTTTCGCTGCCTTCATGTCTCTAGTATAGTACCTGAAAAACTCCGGTCAACAAATTGCTTACTTAGCCCCAAAAAATTCAAATAAAAAAGCTCGGGCATGCCCGAGCCGAAGCTACGTAACCATTTGATGTTGTACGAGCTCATAGTAGTATTCACAACTTCTTAAAAGTTCATCGTGACTATCTTGTGCGATGAGAATTCCATGACGGAAGACCAATATTTTATCGCAATTTTTGACTGTAGATAAAACGGTTTGAGAAATTTCTGCCATGAACCTGTCCCAAAGTTTGTTACATCTTCAGTAAATTTTTCAAAGTCTTCGCTTGTTTTGCTTTCTTGAGCTTCAGAGATAGCCAATGATGAATTTCTATATAATTCTGATTGCAATTTCCCTTGTGATTGATATTTTTTTCTAATTTCTTCAATAATAGGAAAGAATTTTTTGTTTCGATTGAGTGATACCCAGACATACAAAATCACAAACACAAGAGCGACTCCTGCAATTTTCCAATCGAATATTGCTAGAACAATAAGCGTCACTAAGATTTGCAACCCTGCAGGGAGAACTGTATATAAAATTGCATACATCAAATTCTCTAAAGAACTTTGCCCTTTCGTAACAATACTCTGCTTCACACCAGAATGCTCGTTGATATGTTGACCAATTGAAAAGCTGAGCATTTTATCTAACGAATCAACAGAAAATACTTTTTCGACGTGATCGTCAAGATGGCGCAGTTCAATTGATTCTTTAAACCACCACAATCCAACTGATTGAAACAAGGAAATCAAAAATGCAATTCCGAGATAAACGAACGTGAGCCTGACATTACTATGGATAACGGCATCAACACCTTGCCCAAAGAGATACGGCGAAAGCGTCCCAACCAATTGGATAAAAATTAGAATGCCAGTAACAATGAAAAGCCATTTCCAAAATGGTCGGAAAAAGTACACTACATTTTTAAAAAAAGTTTTTTGTTTTTGCATAGAATGATTTATTCCGTCAATCCAATTGCTTCATAGACGGCTTGGAGTTTCTTCATGGCGATGTCGTTGGCACGAAGGGCGCCAGAGAGAAGGATTTCTTGGACAAGCTTCGGGTTGCCTTCGTATTGCTTGCGGCGTTCGCGCATCGGTGTTACGAAGTTAATAATATCTTTGATAAGCAATTTTTTGGCGTCTCCATAGCCGAGCCCCTTCGCATAACTTGTCCTGAGCCCAGCCGAAGGATTAAAGAGTTTATGGATCTGATACAAAATGAGATCGTCCGGATTTTTCTCTTCATCCTTGCCACGTGAATCAGTTGGGATGCTCATGACAGCTTTGGTGATTTCTTCATCCGTTGCACTGAGTGGAATCGTGTTGTTGTAACTTTTTGACATTTTTTGTCCGTCAGTTCCGGGTACCGTTGCAACATTTTCAAGAATGATTTCTTCCGGCAGCTTAAAAAGTTCGCTGTATTGGTTATTGAACTTCCCCGCGATGTCTCTCGCATATTCGACATGTTGCTTCTGATCTTTGCCGACTGGCACGACATCAGTGTCATAGAGTAAGATATCTGACGCCATAAGCACCGGATACATAAACGTTCCGACGTTTACCTCTTTTTTCTTTGCTTCAGCATCCTTGAACGCGTGCGCCCGCTCGAGATACGCCGGCGTTACAAAATTGGTGAAAATCCATGCAAGTGATGTATGTGCAAGCACATCGGATTGCTTAAAGATCGTCGTCTTTTTTGGATCAAGCCCAGCAGCAAGATAATCCAACGCAAGATTATGCGTATCATCGATAAATTTTTCTTTTGACGGAAGGCTTGTGAGCGAATGCATATTCGCGATGAAAATAAAGCATTCGTACTCATCTTGGAGATCGACAAATTGTTTTAACGCACCAAAGTAGTTCCCAATGTGAATTCTACCGGTCGACTGCATGCCCGAGAAAAGGCGTTTTTTGCTTCCGCCTGCTGCGGCTCCGGTTGGGGATTTCATGTGCATATAGTACCAAAAATGGTGGATTTTTTGAAGGTGCGTGGATACACTCGAAAGTGCTACACTTCGAGCAATGGCCAGCAACTCGAGCTCAAAATCCCCTCTCGCCAATCTCCGTGTCCCTCCGCATTCGCTCGAAAGTGAGCAGGCGGTGCTCGGGGCAATCATGCTTCGCCCCGCCGCTCTCCATGAAGTCGTTGATGTACTGACGCCTGAGATGTTTTATGCAAAAAAGCACAGCATCATCTTCAAAGCCATCCTCGAGTTGTCGCTTAAGAACGAACCGATAGATGTACTCTCGATCGCCCACGCACTCAAAGAAAAGAAACACCTCGCCGATATTGGTGGCAACACCTACCTCAACGAGCTCATGTCAAACGTCCCTTCTACGGTCAACATCCGCTACTATGCCGATATTGTCTGCAAGAAGTTCGTCCTGCGGTCTCTCATTGACGCATCTGAGTCTATCGCCAGCCTCTCGTATGAAGAGAATGATATGCCGGTCGAAAACATCCTCGACACCGCCGAGAAAAATATCTTCCGTATCTCGTCGAGCATGAATATCAAAAACGCCTTCATCTCGATCAAACAATCGCTCATAGACACCGTGGAACAGATCGAATATTTACGCAACAACAAACACGAGCTTCGCGGGGTCCGCACTGGCTTTGCCGATCTCGATAACCTCCTCGCAGGATTGCAAAAAAGTGACCTCATTATCCTTGCGGCGCGTCCGAGTATGGGAAAGACAACCTTTGCACTCGATATCGCCCGCAATGTCGCGCTCTCTGGTGTCCCCGTCGGTATATTTTCACTTGAAATGAGTGCGCAGCAACTCGTCCAGCGTATGCTCTCCGCGGAGAGTCGTGTGGATGCATGGAGCATTCGTACCGGTCATGGACTTACCTCCGAGCATTTTATGACGCTCCAAGAAGCCGCCAGCCGTCTCCAAAAAGCACCTATCTATATTGATGATCAGGCCGGCAATTCCATCGTGAAAATGCGCTCAGTCGCCCGTCGGCTCAAAAGCGAACATGGCCTCGGCCTCATCGTGGTCGACTACCTCCAGCTCATGGCTACTGCCAAAAATTACGACAACATGGTCAATCAAGTGACCGAGATTTCTCGTTCGCTCAAACAGCTTGCGCGTGAGCTCGATGTGCCGGTGCTTGCCCTCTCACAACTCTCTCGTGCGGTCGAGAGCCGCGGCGGCAAACCCCGTCTCTCAGATCTGCGCGATTCAGGATCTATCGAACAAGATGCTGATCTCGTCATGTTTCTCCACCGCGAAGACCGCTACAAGGATGAAAAAGACAATATTACCGACGTCCTCGTCGAAAAACACCGCAATGGTGCAGTGGGATCCATCCAGCTTCTTTTTGATGTTAAGACGACGACATTCCTCACCATGGACAAAGAGCATGCGTCGGCTTCAAGCAAGACGGCGTTTGATGACTTCTAGGTGAGTAATGAGTTGTTAGAAAGTAGTAAGTAGATTTCTATTACCTACTTATAGTAGCTACTAACTAAGCCGATATTCTGTATAATACACAGCAGCGCCTATGGATAAAAAACTCCAACACTTAACGGAATTATTTCTAAAGTTTCCGGGTATTGGCGAACGACAGGCAAGGCGATTCGCCTATTTTATATTGAGCCAACCGCTTCCTTATGTCGAGAAACTCTCACAGTCACTGCGGGAGGTGCGTTCACATGCACAGACGTGTACACAATGTCTACGCATCTTTGAGGGTGCCGGCACACTTTGCAGCATTTGTGGCGACGAACGTCGCGATCACGGGACGATTGCAGTTGTTGAGAAGAGTCACGATATCGATGCTTTCGCAAGGACGGACTATCACGGCACCTTTTTTGTCCTTGGAGGACTCATTCCTATAGTGCAAAAAGCAACTCTGCAAGGGACAAATATCATAACCCTCCTCGATCGAGTAAAAGCTGATGGCGAGTCACACGCGATCAAAGAAATCATCCTCGCTTTCCCGCTCACCCCCAACGGTGAACACACCGATCAGGTCGTACGCGAAACGCTTGCCCCCTCTGCTGCGCATATCACGATCACCAGCCTTGGCCGCGGCCTCTCGAGCGGCGCCGAACTCGAATACGCCGACACCGCTTCTCTCAACGCGTCGCTTAAAAAACGAGAATAAAATAACCTAGTAATTTTTAACTAGGTTATAAACTTTACAGAGTATGTGTACTATCTCTATATAATATTCCTCTACGAGTAGTATCAGTTTTTAAAGTATCTATACTGTTGACTTTTTTATTCGTGCTTTGATGATTACATGCTAAAAAAGCTATGACGATTAGGGCAATTAAATTTACTTTTATCATAATTAAAGTGCTTTTTAAAAGACTATATAAAATCCTCTAATAAAAGTCAAAATCCCCGAGTTAGGAGGATTTTTATTAGATCGTATTTATTTTTACTTTCAGATACGGTTGGCGATGGCCGTTTTTCTTGAAGTAGCGAGACTTTTGCTTGTATTTGATGACAGTGACTTTGGGGAGACGGCCGACAGTGATGACTTCGCCAGTGACAATAGCACCTTTGATGTACGGAGTACCAATAGTGGTATCGGTACCATTGTCGACGAGGAGTACCTTGTCAAAGGTGACCGTGTCCCCCTTTTTAACCTCTCCAGGAAGTTTCTCGATGCGGAGTGTATCGCCGACAGCAACCGGATATTGCTTGCCGCCAGTAGCAATGACTGCGAACTCCTTTGAAGCATTCGCGGGCGTCGTCTTTTTCGCAGCGGGTTTCTTTTTGGCGGTGGTCGCAGGCATAGTAGAAGCGTATTATACCTATTTGCTTTGTGATTGCAAGTGGCTCGTCTGCCGGCAAAACAATGGTACAATTGAGCGTAGGCTATGGCGCTTCGCTTATACAACACTGCCACTCGATCGGTCGATGCATTCACACCACTCCACGCTCCTCGGGTTACCCTGTATGCCTGTGGCCCGACGGTCTACGACTACACGCACATCGGTCACATGCGCAAATATATCAATGATGATATGCTTCGGCGCACACTCACACTCTTTGGCTACGAAGTGGACCACGTGATGAATATTACCGATGTTGGCCACCTCTCGGGGGATGAAAATGAGAGTGGTGAAGATAAACTCGAAAAAGGGGCACGACGCGAAGGTAAAAGCGTCTGGGATATTGCACAATTTTACACCGACTACTTTCACAAGACGATGCAAGCGTTGAACGTCTTGCCGCCGACGCACGAAACAAAAGCAACCGATCATATCCCTGCGATGATTGCGCTTATTGAAAAACTCATTGCGAAGGGGTTCGCCTACGAGACAGATCGGGCGATTTATTTTGACACTTCAAAGGATCCCGATTACGGGAAACTTTCCGGACAGAAACTCTCCGAAAAAGAAGTTGCTTCGCGCGATGAAGTTGTGATCGACCCAGATAAGAAACACCCGGCGGATTTTTCGCTCTGGTTCAAGCGCGTCGGACATTTTGCCGACCATGCGATGTATTGGAATTCTCCTTGGGGAGATGGTTTTCCCGGCTGGCATATCGAATGCTCGGCGATGAGCATGCAGTATCTTGGAGAAACGATCGACATTCATACCGGTGGCATTGATCATATTCCGGTGCATCATGAAAATGAAATTGCGCAAAGCGAATGCGCTACAGGCGAAGCATTCGTGCGCTTCTGGGTGCATCATGATTTTCTGACCGTCGACGGCGTCAAAATGTCAAAGAGCTTGCAAAATTTTTACAAACTCGATGATATTCTCGCGCGAAACATTGCACCGCTTGCAGTTCGCATTCTTTTTCTTCAGACCAGTTATCGCAAGCCACTTAACTTTACTTGGGATTCATTGCTTGCCGCAGAGCAACAGCTCAAGAAATTGCAACGGTTCGCTTCGCACAGAATTGACGGTGGGAAACCAAATGGTGA
The DNA here is from genome assembly GCA_035550535.1 of Minisyncoccota bacterium. GTDB lineage: Bacteria > Patescibacteriota > Minisyncoccia > Phycocordibacterales > UBA9973 > UBA4124. The sequence goes on along the minus strand of DASZOX010000032.1, from coordinate 2,185 downwards.
ATATATCCAAAAATTTAAAGACGCACTTTCTGATGACTTGAACACCGCCAAAGCACTCGCGCTCGTCTGGGAATTGATCACTGATAAAACTATTTCAAAAGAAGACGCATGGGCGACACTTGAAGTATTCGATGACGTCTTAGGGATCCGGCTCGAGCTCGTACCGCTCTTTACGATCACAAACGACGCCGAGCGGTTTTTGGAACTGCGCACCATCGCCCGCCGCGAGAAAAATTTTGCAGAATCGGACCGCTTGCGCGACGAGCTCCTTGCACTCGGCTACGAAGTGATAGACACGTCAGAAGGAACACACCTCGAATAGCCGCCCTTGGCAACGTTTACAGCGGCATGCTGTGGTGCCATACTGAAAGCAAATCTTATCGTCTATGTACATTATCACCTCCCTGACACCATGGTCTTGGTTTTTTATGGCTATCCTTGTTGTATGTTTCGTTATTGTCGTTACCGCACTTATTTTCAAAGGGAATGATTGGCATACAATCTTTCTTCACATTGTTGTGAAATTACAGGACACATTTCAATCAAAAAATCGAATTCCTGGTGTATCGCACCTTGCCTCACGTATTTGCAACTACCTTAATGAACACCAGACAGTACTTCCGACAGATCTTGGTAAGTTGAAAACTGAGCTCATTGCATTTATAGAAAAAAGTACAAATGACTACTACAACATTGACGTTATCAATTTGGAAAATGGTGGCATTAGCTTTGCAGGAACAACAATGTTTCGCATAAATTACGAACGAGATAATAAAACAGGCGACATCAAAAAATGGTTTGTTGTCGAAAAAGTTACCCCCTGAAAATTCAGAGGGTTTTTTTATGTTCTCTATTGTGTTCTCGGTTTGACAAGAGGAAAGAGCTGCGTCTCACGAATCGGCTTGTCTGCCATGAAGGTAAAGAGGCGCTCGCCGAAGCCGAAGCCGAATGTCGGCGGCATGCCATGCTCAAGCATTTCCACAAAGTCATTGTCCGCCATCATCGCTTCTTCGTCTCCCGCCTTCAGAAGCTCTTGTTGCACAGCGAAGCGGCGGGCTTGTTCTATGGGGTCATTGAGCTCTGCATGTGCGCGTCCCATTTCACTTCCGGCGAGAATGACCTGAAACATCTCGGTCTTGCGCACATCGCTCGCAAGAGTTTTTGAAAGCGGTGCGACAAGGAGTGGGTGGTTTACCAAAAATGCAGGACCACTGATGTGTTTGCGACAATATTTCCAGAGGGTATCGGTGAGCCGCTCGAGGTTGGTGCCTTCATACTTCACTCCGAGCTCGTTGAGTCGGGCAGTGATCTCCTCGATGCTCGCTGCAAATATATCGACGCCGGTCTGCTTTTTGATCTCGTCGGCATAATCGATCTCTATCCATTCTTTTTCAAGATCAAAGACATGCCCACGAGTTGTAAAGATACTTGTGCCAAAGACTTCATTTGCGAGGGTGCGATAGAGCTGTTGCACGAGGGACTTGCCTTCACTAAACGGCATATACGCAGCATAGCACTCCATGTTGGTGAATTCTTGGATGTGTTCGGGGCTCGAGCCTTCATTGCGATACACGCGCCCTATCTCAAAGGTGCGTGGAAACCCTGCTGCCATGAGGCGCTTCTGCCAGAGCTCCCCGACAGAGATACGAAGGTACACATCGAGGTCAAAGTCTTTGTGGTGTGCGGCGAACGGCGTTGCTTCGGCACCGCCCGTGGTAAGCTCGAGTGTCGGTGTCTCTACTTCGAGGAAACCAAGTTCTTCGAGGAATCGGCGCGTCACTTGCCAAAACTTTGCTTTCTTTTCAAAGAGCTCACGCACGTTTGGGTTGATAAGGATATCGAGGTAACGTTTGCGGTAGCGTTCATCATCGTCAGAGAGCCCGTGCCATTTTTCAGGCAGCGGGAGTAAGCTCTTGGTGAGCATCGTCCACGACTGTACAAAGAGTGCTTGTTCGCCGCGCTTGGTCGTGTACGCGACACCCGTCGCTTCAATAATATCACCTATGTCGACCGCATCGGCAAAGAGCGTGTATACTTGCTCATTCATCTCATCTTTCTTCAAAAGGAGCTGCATCGTCCCTGCCTGCGCTTCCCTACCTGAACCATCAAACAGATCACAAAAGGTGAGTCCCCCTTGCCCGCGGATGCTCATCACGCGCCCAGCGAGTGTGATGATGTCCTTGCC
>DASZOX010000031.1:0-15341 GCA_035550535.1 Minisyncoccota bacterium | reverse complement strand
GACGGTGCAGTTGGTATCTCCTGGAGCACAAGAAGGATCAAGGGTTTGTCCTGGAGTATAGGGGGAAGTGGGAGGAGTGGCATAGACGACGGTGAGAGAAAAGGCACCAAGGAAGGCGAGGGTGAGGAGAGTGCGTTTGTGTATGCGGAAAAATCTTCCCGAGCAATACTGCATGCTTTATGCAGTATAACAAAGCAAAAAGCCCCACGCTATCGGATCAGATGTGAATTCCGTAAGTGCGCAGGGCTTTTGACGATCATGATCACTTCTTGCCTGTTTTTCTGCGTGCGATGATGTTATAGTTCGAATATTTCTTTGGGGTGCGCGTCTTGCGGCCGCCGGTGACTTTTCCCCACGCGGTCTTGGGACGGCGAGTGCCGCGACCTTGGAGGCCCTCACCGCCACCATAGGGGTGATCGACAGGATTCATCGCGGTGCCACGCACGGTGGGACGAATACCCTTCCATCGGCTGCGTCCTGCCTTTCCATAACTCACCAACTTCCTTTCTTCATTCGACACTTCCCCGATGGTAGCCCAGCACGTGTCCTGCACGCGGCGCACCTCACTCGAAGGAAGTTTGAGTTGGGTATACCCTTCATTTTGGGCAACTACTTGTGCAAACACTCCTGCAGAGCGGACGAGCTTCGCCCCTTGAGATGGCTTGAGTTCGATATTGTATACAAATGTTCCTGCAGGAACTGCCGCCAGCGGAAGGCGATTGCCCACCTCAATCGGCGCGGTCTTTGAAACGACAAATCCGCTGCCCACCGCCATGCGCTTTGGTACAACAACATAGCGTTTGTCACCATCGCGATACAGAGCAAGGCCGATAAATGCAGAACGGTTGGGGTCGTACTCTATCGAAGTGATCGTCGCGGGGACATCGTGTTTATCGTACAAAAAATCCACCAGTCGGTAGCGACGTTTGTTGCCGCCCCCCTTGTGGCGCGTCGTGATGCGCCCTTGGTTGTTGCGTCCTACGGCGCGCTGGACACCTTTGGTGAGTGGTTTGTGTGGAGTGGAGCGGGTGAGCAACGTACGATAGTCAATCGTAAGGGTGCTGCGCTGTGATGGGGAAGTGGGTTTGTGTGATTTCATACGAGATACCTATAAAAATTTTCTATTCAAGAGCGATAGTGATTCCTTTGGGGAGCACAATATACGCTTTTTTGGTACGGGCGCCAAAGCCGAGCACACCGCGGCGGAAGAAGCTCTTTGGACGCTTGCGCACGGTGGTAACTTTGAGCGGTTTGTGCTGGTAGCGCGCATAAAACGCTTTTGCAATCTCGTTTTTGGTTGCGGTGACCGCGACGTCGAAAAGATAGATGCTCTGTTGGCCGAGGGTAGCAGCTTTTTCAGTGATGCGAGGGCGCACAAGGATCGGCGCGGCGGCGGGCGTGCGATCGGCAGTATTTTTTTTGGTTGTTGTTTTTTTTGATGCCATACGTTATTTGAGTTTGCTCTCGAGGAGCGCAAGAGTGCTCGTTGGGTCTACGATAATGAGGTACCTACACTTAAGTGCAGTCACCACATTGAGATCGAGCGCGGCAGTGATTGCAACCGAGGGGAGATTGGCAAAACTCTTGTCCATTGTCTCGGTACGGGCGGGTACCACAATGAGGGTGTGCTTTTTCTTGGAAGGTGCCATGCGTTCAAATCCTTCAAGCGTGCTGAGGCGGTGAAGGAGTGCGGCAGCGGTTTTGGTCTTGATGGCGGGGAGCGTCACCTCTTCGAGAAAGAGGATGTTCCCGAGCGCATACTTTTGCGAAAGCACCGTAAAGAGTGCCCGTGCACGACTTTTTTTGTTTATCTTTTGAGCATATTCTTTTTCGTTGCGCGGCCCGAAGGTTGTGCCGCCACCAACCCACAGTGGGCTTCTCGTTGATCCATGACGTGCGCGACCGGTACCCTTTTGTCTCCAAGGTTTCTTCCCTCCTCCTGACACTTCACTGCGGTCTTTGGTATGCGCAGTACCCGCACGCGCATTTGCCATCATCGCAGTCGCTACTTGATGGACCAAATCAGCATTCCACCGACGCCCAAAGAGGGTAGCAGGAAGCGTGATCGAAGTGACTTTAGCTCCTTCCTGTGAATACACCACCGCTTCGAGCGAAGGGGCTTTCTTGAGGGATGCGGTGGGAGCGTGTGTGATTGGTGAGGTTGTTGTTTCGGCCATACGTTAACTCATGCTCATGATACTCACAAGGGTGCCTCGTCGACCAGGCACGGCGCCACTGAGGTAGAGCGTGTGCGTGTCACTATCCACGGCAACGACGCGCAGCCCTCTCACCGTGACCGTCACACCACCAGTACGCCCTGCCATGCGCATACCTTTGGTAACGCGTCCGCCAGCGCGACCAGGCCCACCACCGATGGAACCTGGTTCCCGCTCTGAATGCTTTTGTCCATGCGTTCGAGGACCTCCGTGAAAACCGTGCCGTTTGACCACGCCTTGAAAACCCTTTGCCTTTGACGTACTGGTAACAGTGACACTATCCCCCGGGGCAAACGTCGAGACATCAATCGTGGATCCGACCGCAAGTGCAGGAGCTTCGGCAAGACGAAATTCCTTCAACGCTTTGAAGGCGACTCCGTGCGTGCTTCCGACGACTGCTTTCGAGCGGCGACTCACCTTTTGTACACCGTACCCTACCTGCACGGCATTATAGCCGTCAGTGGTTGGCGTCTTTACCCGGGTAACGGTATTTTGCTCGACGCCAATAGCGGTAACCGGCGTCACAATCCCCCTATCGTCAAAGTGGTGGGTCATATTGATTTTTCTTCCTAGAATATACTTCATACCTGTTCATGCCGTCGGCCAAAGACTCGTCCAGTCATTGCTTTGTACCCGATTTAGTCGGCAGCGGACACTTTATCTAAACACAACAAGTACGGACGATTATACACGGGATACAGTTTTGTGCAACTCGGAAAGTGATATACTTAGATCGGGAGTTATATTATCAGTAATCATTTAATGTTTTATTACTATGAAATTACATGCACTAACATTTGTTCTGCTCATCATCGGAGGATTGAACTGGCTATTGGTTGGCCTTTTTGGATGGGATATAGGACATATTTTCGGCGGTATGACTGCGATCGTTTCTCGCATTATTTATATACTCGTTGGGCTCTCGGCGTTGTACGAAATGTTCTCTCACAAGAGCCGCTGCAAGGCATGCGGTACGACTGCGCCAGCTGCTTCCCAACGATAAACGTTCTCTTTCAACTATAATCAAAAGCCCCTCCGAGAGGGGCTTTTGATACAGTTAGTTAGAGCATCTTCACATCAATATCGACACCGCTGGGCATCGAGAGATTGGTGAGTGCTTCGATAACTTTAGGAGAAGGGTTTTCGATATCAATGAGCCGTTTGTGGACACGCATTTCAAATTGCTCCCGAGCATTTTTGTAGATAAACGGTGAGCGGTTCACCGTATACTTTTTAATCTCGGTCGGCAGCGGAATGGGGCCGCGCACGGTCGCGTCGTAACGGATAGCAGTATCGACGATCTGCTTGACCGATGCATCGAGAATTTTGTTCTCGTAGGCTCTCACTCGAATCCGAAGCATCGATTGTACTTCCGGGTGTGCCTTTGTAGCTTTTGTAGTAGTTTTTGTTTTTGTTGGCATAAAGAAGAACGTGGTACGGGCAGTGGGGACAACGATACGTGCTTATGTTTCTATCAGTTGACGACTGTATCCTATACCGTTTATCTTATTAGGCGATGATTTTCGTAACGACTCCAGCACCCACAGTCTTGCCTCCTTCGCGAATTGCAAAACGCATCTGATCCTCGAGGGCGATGGGTACCACCAGCTTCACTTTAATTTTGACAGTGTCCCCGGGCATGACCATCTCGGTTCCTTCGGGAAGGGTCACTTCACCAGTCACATCAGTGGTACGGACATAGAACTGCGGTTTATAGCCATTTATAAATGGTGTGTGCCGCCCTCCCTCTTCTTTTTTCAATACGTAGACTTCGCCTTCAAATTCGGTATGCGGCTTCACGCTCCCGGGTTTGGCAAGTACTTGTCCGCGAGTGAGGTCCTCTTTCTTTGTACCGCGCAAAAGGACGCCTGCGTTATCACCAGCCTGACCTTGGTCGAGCGATTTGTTGAACATTTCGATACCAGTCACTGTGGTCTTTGTTGTATCTTTGATACCGACGATCTCAACGTCTTCACCAACTTTCACCACACCGCGCTCGATGCGACCAGTCACCACCGTACCGCGCCCTTCGATCGAAAAGATATCTTCGATCGGCATAAGAAATGGTTTGTCGAGATCGCGAACTGGAGTTGGAATATAAGTGTCGAGCGCGTTCGTGAGTTCGAGCACTTTTTGTGCCCATGGATCATCGAGCGATGTCGCTTCAAGCGCCTTGAGTCCTGAGCCGCGAATAACCGGACAGTCTTTATCGAATCCTTGTTTTCCAAGGATTTCCCTGATTTCTTCCTCCACAAGGTCAATCATCTCCTTGTCGTCGACCATATCGCACTTGTTCAAAAATACGATGATCTTTGGTACTCCGACCTGTTTTGCAAGGAGAATGTGTTCACGAGTCTGCGGCATAGCTCCGTCAGTCGCTGCGACAACAAGTATCGCACCGTCCATCTGTGCAGCGCCGGTAATCATGTTTTTGATGTAGTCGGCGTGTCCTGGTGCATCAATGTGTGCGTAGTGACGCGCCTCGGTCTCATACTCGTTGTGCGAGATGTTGATGGTAATACCACGAGCCTTTTCTTCGGGGGCACCGTCGATTTCATCAACCCCTTTAAGTTTCACCTGCTTCCCTGCCATGTTCAACACGTGAAGAATTGCAGCGGTAAGGGTAGTCTTTCCGTGGTCAACGTGACCGATAGTCCCCACATTGACATGGGGTTTATCTCTTTTAAATGCTTCTGCCATAGCGTTTGATTAAATTAAAATAACTTATAAGTGTGTGTCCAAACAAAAACAATCTACCGACAGCAAACGTCGGCACAAAAATTGATTGTTCCTCATGATAGCAAGTAGGTATGGTTTGTCAATCGCCCCAAGGCACTTCTCCCTCATCTGCTGCAGATGAGGGAGAGCGTGTGGTGAGTATGAGACAAAATATTCTATTTACTGTTATTGCACTGAGGAAGGCGATGGGGTGGTCGTAGAGAGTGATTGCTGCACTTGTGCTGCAATCGCCGTTCGCGTCCGTGGCCCAACGATCGTCCCGTCTCCTCCGGAGATACCGTTATCACTCTGAAACTGCTTAAGTGCAGCAACGGTAAGCGGCCCAAAATTGCCCGTCGCATCAGCATGAAGGTATCCCTTTGCAATGAGGAAGAGTTGTAGCGCTTTTACCACATCCCCTTTTGATCCAGATTGAAGTGTTTTGTTTACTATCATCGAAGACCCCTCTGCATAGGTAAGCCCTTCAAGAAGCACCGTGGGTGCCTCTGACGGGAGTGCCGCCGGTGTACTCGTCGCCCCATGTGGGGGCATTGTCGTATTCGCCAATGATGTATCACTCGAAGCCGTGAGCGCCGCTGCATTGTTCATATATATATGTAGTTGCTGCACGACATCTGCAATCGTCATAGCATGGGCACCCGTCGCCCCCATTACCATAACGAGAGCGAGACTGCCGACGAAAACTTTTACCATTTTCTTTTTTATATTCATATGACGTGATTGTAAATTCTTTTATACTAAAGTCAAGCTCCAGTGATATAGGCCATCGACACCCATCCACTAATACCAGTGGTGAACTGGACATACCCCCACGTGGTATTTCCAACCACACTTGTGTCCTGTAGCGTACCACTATCGCCTGTGTGGACAGTACCAATAATAGATCCTCCCGGAGTTGCCCTAACGTTGAGCGTGGTAGCAGTAACGGTCACTGACGAACCAACGGTCGCAGTGGAGGAAGAGTGAAGAGAGTTAAGAACCTGAGTAGCACTTGCACTACTAGAGAGATTTATAGGGACAGTGAATGTGTTATTTGAAGTATTAGTTTCCCCCCCGGAACCTGCTTGAATAGCGAGCGTCATAGAAGTGGGGGTAAGTGTACTGGTGGTCTTTTTGATACGAAGGACGATCACACTTGATCCTCCAGCAGGAATAATTACTCCATTTTTAGAAGCAAATTGATAATAAGATGAAGTTCCAGAGAGCGTAGACCAATTTGCAGTGGTATAGAGCGAATCAGTGAAACCGGCTATCTTTGGTACCTGGACAGTGATGGTACCCACCGTGGGAGCACTACCTATATTGTACACGGTAACAACGAAGTTAACGGTTGCATTCTCTGCAGTGAGAATAAACGGGTTAGGATATCCGGCAATGGTGAGATCTGGAAGGTTGTTGGCACTCGTTGCATTACTAACCGTAACAGTCACTGTATTTGAAGTACTTCTATTTCCCGCTGCATCAGAAGCAACCGCCGAGAGCACGTGCGATCCATTTGCAGTAGTGGCCGTATTCCATGACAGAGTGTAAGGAGAAGTGGTGAGCGCGTCCCCAAGAGCAATCCCATCGAGGAAAAATTGAACATTGGTGACTCCTGTATTATCAGTAGCAGCGGCAGTGAGAGTGGTAGCACTTGCAACTGTCACACCTGTTAAAGGGCTGGTGATATTGACTGAAGGTGCCTGCGTATCAGCGGCGGTGGTGAGTGCTTTTGCAGTGCTCTGGGCAGAGGTATTGCCTGCAGCGTCAGCAGCAGCAACGGTGTAGCTGTAGGTGGTGGCAGGTGCAAGACCACTATCGGTGTACGTGGTCGTGGTGCTCGTGCCCACTTTGGTGCCCGCACGGTAGATGATGTAGCTGGTGACCCCCACGTTGTCGGTAGCGGCAGTCCAACTGAGGGTGGCACTGTTCATCGTCGTGGTACCGGTGAGTGCGGTGGGGACTGAAGGTGCCTGCGTATCAGCGGCAACAGTCACAGCAATCGCATCAGCGTTACTTCGCACTCCGTCGCTTGCAGTGAGCCAGAAGGTGTAAGTGCCTTGGATAAGTCCAGTAACAGAGGTAGTAAGTGAAGAAGGAGCAGTGATGGTAGCAGTATTAGGGCCTGATACTTCGCTCCATGTAGTAGTGAGTGACGCTCCCTCAGGATCACTTGCGGTACCGGTAAGTGTCGTCGAACTCGCGGGGAGTATTATAGTTTGATCAGTGCCCGCGTTTACCACAGGAACTGCATTGCTGACTGTTACAGAAATAGCAGACGAAGTCGTCGAGTTGCCCGCGGCGTCAGAGGCTTTTGCAGTGAAGGTATGGGTGCCATTGGCAAGTGTTGTTGTATCGAATGAGGCGCTGTAGGGAGTAGCAGTGTCAGTAGCGAAGGGGGTGGTATCGGCATCTTTGTAGAATTCTACTTTGGTGACTCCGACATTATCGCTAGCAGTGGCAGCAGTAGTAAGTGCAGTGCCTGAGACGGTGGCGCCATTGAGTGGTGCAGAAAGAGAGACCGTAGGAGGGGTGGTGTCAGTACTGCCACTGCAGGTACTGCTTGTCTTAAGAAGTACCACAGATCCCCACGCAGGAATAGTGACTGAACATGACCCATTCGTTGCACCAGTCATATCAACATAAGTACCGGAAAGGGTGTCAGTCTTCGGGGTACCACTTGCATTGTAGTCGAAGAAAATATTTGAAGCGGAAGAAATAGTAACGGGTGATTTCGTTGAGTGCGCATCTTGACCAGAATATGCTTGCCATTGTGCAAGCGTGTAGTGCGCAAATGTTGAAAATTTGTTGGTCTGAACGAACATAGTTTGTGTATCATCGATCGGTCGAGCGTAGATGTTATTGTCATACGCACCGAACGACGCCACCGTCGACGTATACGAATCATACTCGCCGTCATATTGTCCTGCAGAAGCTACAAACGTATTTTTATTTAAGGAAAGATTGCTGACCAAGAAAAGCGTGTCCTCTCCACTGATTGCGAGCTGTTGAAGACCATTGTCATACGCGAGGTTGTCATGGACATTGAGATTATTGTTAAGGTGAAGGAAAAAACCAGAGTGAGCGTTGTGGGCAACGGTATTGTTAGCAATTTCAACGTTTGCAGTATTGTCATCCATATAAATACCCTGTGCGCGAAGATCAGTGTCAGGAGTACCCGCGGTTATACCTTTTCCGTTCAATACAATGTTTCCGATGACTTTTTCGTTCGTGAGCGTATATTGAGCACCACGACCATTCCACGTATAAATACCGCCGCCATCGTCCATGACCGTGCAAAACGTATCAATATAGTTATTTTGAATAGTGACATTGCTTCCTTGAAAAGTGATGGGGATATAACCAGTATTGATAACCTGATTATTGGTCACCGTGAGTCCATTGACAGGTCCCCATGCGCTAATACCTTTATGACCAGAACTAAAGCCATTACCCGGATCGCCCATCCCAGCAAAAAGACCTGTGTTTTCAATAAGGTTTGAGGTCACTGTTGGATTTTGAAAATTACTGTTGAACGTGATGGCGTTGTTGTTGGTATTATTGATGGTCGAATTTTCGATCAAAAAACTCGAAGCAGTACCATAGTTTGTACCGCCCCACACCGCATTCATACCAGAAAAATTTATGTTGACCGCATTGACGGTGACGTTACTGCTCCCTCCAACGAGTATCGAGTTGAGGTTTGAACCTTGTAGAGAAAGATTGTTAACAGTGATGTATGAATGGCTAACGATACTGAGGAGCGTATCGACACTAGAAACTTGAACCACCGATGACCCAGGCCCCGAAGATCCAAAATACATTTCGAGCATTTTTGTGGAAGGGTTGTAGTACCATTCACCTGCAGCATCGAGCGTCCGTGGATCGTTTTGGATAAAATATCCAAAACCAACAACTGGCGTATAGCTCGTAGATGGGGTGAAATTAATCGTGTTGGCGGATTGAGAAGTAATTTTGGCACGATCGAGTGTCCAGTGATTTTGTCGGATAACCACTTCTGCACCAGTCCAATCGTTAGAGCTTGCACTCGAGAGACTGCTATCAGTAAACGAAGTGCTTCCCGATACACTTGTAATGGTTCGATATCCCCCATTAGATGCGTTCGCATTGGGCCAACGACCCATCGCTACTTCGGAGCCGTTAAGAAGCACCATATTCACCGTACTCCCACAAGAAGTACAAGCTGCCTGATAGACGCCATTCCCCACCGATGCCCAACCAGAAAGTGTTGTGAATCCGCTAATCACCGGATTCGCCCCTGTCCCATATGCACCATAAGTAATAGGGGATCCAGAAGAACCCGATTGACTCACCGTGAGTGAACCATAGAATGTATCCCCGCGCGCAAAGAGCACCGAGTCACCGGCCTTAAGTGTTGTTGCATTGATCTTGGCAAGCGTTTGCCAAGGACTTGAGCTAGAAGTCCCACTGTTGCTATCACTTCCTGCGGAAGACGAAACATAGTAGGTAGCAGCATGACTTGTAAGAGCAAAAGCAAAGAATGACGCGAAAAAGACGAACGCGAGGGTACGTTTGATGGACATAAATAATGAGGAGGAGTTGAGATTCTCTGTAAGTAAAAGGAGAATCGCGGCGACTAATAATGGCGTCAGTGTTAGTAAAGAGTATATGAGAAGCAGGAGTTACTCGCAAGAGGAATACCGCTCTGTTGAGCGGTATTGTGTGGATAACTTAGTGAAGGAATGAATCAAGATCGTGACTTGATGATTGTTTCCGCAACATTGGGTGGCACAATATCATATCGGGCAAATTCCATCGTGAAATTCGCTCTTCCTTCGGTCATAGAACGCAGGCTGGTCGTATATCCAAACATCTCAGAAAGCGGAACGATCGCTTTGATTGCCTGCACCATACCACGCGGTTCCATTCCTTCGATAAGTCCTCGCTTACTCGAGAGCGATCCAGTCACATCACCCATGAATTTTTCCGGTGTTACCACTTCCACTTTCATCATCGGCTCGAGGATGACCGGCTTTGCCTGTCGACAAGCATCCTGCACTGCCATACTCGCAGCGATCTTGAAGGCCATTTCATTGGAGTCAACTTCGTGGTACGACCCGTCATAAAGATCGACGGAGACATTTTCGAGTTTAAATCCCGCGAGGACACCGCGTTCAAGTCCTTCTCGCAATCCTTTTTCGATCGCAGGAATGTATTCCTGTGGGATAACCCCTCCTTTGATGTCGTTGATGAATTCAAATCCGTTTGCCCGTTTAGTATTTTTGGGGAGCGTTGTGGGATCGACCGATAGATCCATCGGTTTGACTTTGATCTTCACATGACCGTAGTTTCCCTTACCACCAGACTGTTTGATGTACTTTCCTTCGACATCAGCAGTACCAGTAATCGTCTCTCGGTACGCCACCTGTGGTTTGCCGACGTTTGCTTCCACGTTGAATTCTCGTTTCATGCGGTCAATAATAATTTCGAGATGCAATTCCCCCATACCCGCAATGATGGTCTCCATCGTTTCCTGATCGGTTGATACTTTGAACGTTGGGTCCTCTTGTGCGAGACGGTTGAGTGCGAGCCCCATTTTTTCTTGGTCGGCTTTTGTCTTTGGTTCGATGCGCAACTGGATCACCGGTTCCGGAAATGCAATACGATCGAGCGCAATAGGGTGTGTTTCATCGCAAAGTGTATCGCCCGTGGTTACCTCTTTGAGACCGACTGCAGCAGCAATTTCTCCCGCAAATACTTTTTTTATTTCTTCGCGCTGATCCGCCTGCATGCGGACGATGCGGCTGATGCGCTCCTTGTTTCGGGTGCGCGGATTATACACATAAGAACCCGCTTCGAGCGTTCCTGAGTAGACACGAAAAAAAACGAGCTGTCCAACAAACGGATCTGCCATCAACTTAAAAGCGAGCGCAGCAAACGGTGCACTCGTGTCAGCAGCACGCGTGAGCGGTTCGTCAGTTTCTGGATCAACGCCTTTCACTGCTGGAATATCGGTAGGAGCAGGAAGATAATCCACCACTGCATCAAGCACCAATTGCACTCCTTTATTTTTAAGCGCAGAGCCTGCAAGCACAGGAAAAATATTGTTCGCAATGACTGCCTTTCGAAGCGTTGCTTTAAGTGCAGCAATACTCGGCTCCTTTCCTTCAAGATAGTCATTGAGCTGCGCTTCGTCATTTTCGACAATGCGCTCCACTAGCGCTGCATGGTAGTGCTTTGCTTCATCGAGGAGCTCTGCGGGAATATCCCTCTCTACCACCTTCTCCCCCATCGCCCCCTCAAAGTAATATGCTTTCATCACCAAAAGATCGATGATGCCCTCGTGTTTATCTTCAAGACCAATGGGAATTTGGTAGCGGACTGCTTTTTTTGAAAGACGGTCTTGGATTGTCTTATAAGAGTGTTCAAACGATGCACCGGTACGGTCGAGCTTGTTGACGAAGCAAATACGCGGCACCATCGCCTCATCAGCGTAGCGCCAGTTGGTCTCGCTTTGCGGTTCTACTCCTGCCACCCCATCAAAAACTACCACTGCCCCATCGAGCACTCGCAGGCTTCGCTTCACCTCAACGGTGAAATCAATGTGCCCGGGGGTGTCGATAATATTGAAGCGAACGGTCTCACTTTTATCTCCATGTGCATAGGTCGGTATCCATCCGCAGGTAACCGCAGCAGCGGTGATGGTGATACCGCGTTCACGCTCTTGTTCCATCCAGTCGGTCACTGTCTCCCCCTCGTGTACTTCTCCAATCTTGTGGCTCATGCCGGTATAAAAGAGCACCCGTTCTGAGGTAGTGGTTTTGCCGGCGTCAATGTGTGCGATGATACCGAAATTGCGAATTTTACTGAGGGGATAATCTCGTTCCATGAAATGGATATTGAATAAATACTTTGGCTTATATAAAAGAGACTAGAGCAGTCTTCTGTGCAGACCACTATACGGTACCTACACCTATTTTGCAATAGCGTGTAGTAAGAAAAATAAAAAAACGATACCTTTTCATGATATCGTTTTGTAATCTCTTCCTTAATAATTTTAATTTCAGTGGAAGATTCTTTTCAAAATTCCTCTTCCGGGCGAAGTACCGTCACCAATGTGCAATCGAGTCCTTGCGAGATGAACGATTTTTGGCTCGGGTTTTGAGAGTCCAAAGACAACTCTAAACCTCGTGCTATCGTTCCCGCTAACAGTAAATGGCACTATAGTAGTATCATTCATTATTAGTGGAGTTTCTTTATTTAAAACCAAATCCTGGACGACCCCTTGTATGTTTTTATTGAAGTTAGATATGACTACTTCAATGAAATAACTTTTTGCCGGTACCAGGTGGGACATCCACAATTGTGTGGTGTCCTTTGACACGACGGTGGTCCTCCGTTCAACAGAAAGAATAAAACCATCTCTCTGTATCCCGAGGTTTTCTCCGGGGTTCATCATTTTGCGGGCATCTAACCCGTCAATACAGTTACAGAAACTGCTATCGTACTGAGTTAAATTACCATCGAGGAGAGTGCCGTCCTCGGTGTAAAGGTTTGCTCTCATAAGAATAAGTGAGATATCACTCTCAGAACTCAGAGAGGATATTGCCGGTTGGGGGGTGGGAATAATAGCTTCCTTTTTGCAGGACCAAAGTCTTACAAATAATAAGAAGAAGAAGAAGAAAATAAGTATTTTTTTCATTTTTAATGTTTTTCTTCATTCTAAAATACTATATGAAAAAAGTCAACCACCTTTCGGGGTGGCTGCTTTTTTGTAACCGTATGTACATCAATCTTAGAAATTGCCGAGGTGGGCAAATGCTTTGTTGGACTCTGCCATCTTGTGGGTATCTTTTTTCTTTTTTACCGCATTTCCCTCTCCCTTCGCGGCAAGGGAGAGTTCATCGGCAAGCGCAACAGCGGTGTTTACCCCTTTGCGTGATCGTGCTGCTTCTATGATCCAGCGGATCGCGAGCGCGGTGCGGCGTTCGTTGCGCACTTCACGTGGCACTTGATAGTTTGCTCCTCCAATGCGCCGCGAGCGAACTTCCACCAATGGTCCTGCATTTTTTATGGCGTTATCAAACACTTCAAGTGGGCTCCCCTCCTTTTCTCCAACAAGGTCGAATGCTCTGTACACCACACCTCGAGCAATTGTTTTTTTGCCATCGTGCATCACCGCATTGATAAACTTCTCCACCAGTGGTGATTGAAACTTGCTGTCGGGGCCAACGCTATTTCGATTGGTAACTTTTCTACGCATAGATAAATATCATTATTTATTTCTTCGCTGCTTTTGGCTTTTTGGTACCATACATCGATCGGGAACGACGACGCTTTTCGATTCCCTGCGTATCGAGCACACCGCGGACGATGTGATACCGCACTCCGATGAGGTCTTTCACGCGTCCCCCGCGAATCATAACCACCGAATGCTCCTGGAGATTGTGACCTTCTCCCGGGATGTAGGTAGTCACCGTATCACCGTTGGTAAGCCGTACGCGCGCAATTTTGCGGATGGCCGAGTTCGGCTTCTTGGGAGTAGTGGTAGAAACCTTCACACACACCCCGCGCTTAAATGGGGAGGCATAAAAAACAGGACGATTGCGAATCGTGTTGAACCCACGAGAGAGTGCGACCGCTTTCACCTTGCGGGGCAATTTTTTGCGCGGTTTTTTGATGAGTTGATTGACTGTTGCCATGTGGAGCACATCCTACTATAGAAGCACTGACAAATCAAGTGGGCACGCTCCTAAACAGCTATACCAGTGAGCAATGTATAGAGTGTGAACGCAAGCGGTGCTACCACGCGCCATCCCAACACAACAAAGAGTATAAGCAGTGGCAGGCTATAGCGCTCAACTGTTCGAAAAAAGGGAGCGTAACGAGAAGGAAGTATCGCTGCAAAAAACCGAAAACCGTCCAGCGGTGCAAGTGGGATCGCGTTAAAAAGTGCAAGCACAATATTGATAAGCACAATAACACTTGCTCCATCGATCACTGCCTGCCCGGTGATGTGGAGCTTCATCGCTCCCCTAATGAGCAGCCCGAAAAAAATTGCGATTCCAAGGTTCACCACAATCCCCGCAATGGCAACACGAGCGATGCTCTTATTCCCTCTTTTCATATTGTTGGGGTTGTAAGGAACCGGTTTTGCCCACCCTACGACCAACCCGGTATTACCCAAGATGAGCAAGAGCGGTAACAGTATTGATCCAAACCAATCGATATGTTTGAGCGGATTGAGCGTGATACGTCCCAGTAGGCGTGCCGTAGGATCTCCTTCTTGCTCGGCAACCAATCCATGAGCAACTTCGTGCACCATGATCGACAGAATCAATACGAGGAAATAAAAAAGAGAGTTAACCCCTTGCATGCGTCCCCCAGTATAGCACTCGCCCTCCACTGGAAAGATTGACTTGCGATACACTTCGTCACGTGCTACGATGGCACCACTATGGCGAAGGTGTGTGTGATAACCAAAAAGGGTACGCAAATGGCAGGAGGATACTCTACCAAAGTTCGTGCAACCAAATTCAACCCGACGGGCATGAGCCGCAAATATCCCAACCTCCAAAAGAAGCGCGTCTACGTACCGGAACTTGGAAAAAGTATTTCTATTACCGTCTCGACAAGAGGTATCCGCACGATGAACAAAAATGGTGCCTACACCACGCTCAAAAGAGCAGGCGTTATAAAGTAACCCCCACCTATCTTTTCCTCTTAAAAAGATCAGCACGAATGGTTACTTAGCCCCCTTTTTTTGTTGGGGAATTTTTTATTTCTCATCTTTTTCGGTCCATGTGTTGCCATCGGTAGTCAGTGTCACTTGTCCGTGATCCTGGGTAGATACCCATGGAATCGAAAGTGACTTCAAGCGGTCGAGTGTTTCTTGGTTGGGATGACCATAGCGGTTGCCGACACCTGCCGAGATGAGCGCGAGCACCGGACTTGTCGCTTTCAAAAACTCCGTACTCGAGGAATATTTACTGCCATGGTGCCCGAGCTTCAAGATATCGACATCAATACCTTTTGGGTCAATCGTCGCAAGATAGTGTTCGATAGGACTCGGGCTATCACCGGTAAAAAGTGCACTCCGCTCTCCCAACTGCAATCTCCCTACTACGGAAGCGCTGTTGGTTTCCCAGTTCGTCGTATCACGATCGGGAAAGAGAATTGAAAACATCGCTGGTATCGGTGAATGGGGGTCGAGTGTGAGTGTCATGCCGCGGCGTACGTAGTATGAAGGGATGTGTTTCTCCTGTAGCACTTTATAAAGCCCCGCGAACGTTGCCGTATCGGTGAGCACCTGCGAAGTCAAAAAGAGTCCAACGTGATACCGCTCGAGCACGAGCGGAAGTCCGCCGATATGATCAGCATCAGGGTGCGTCGCCAACACCACGTCGATCGAGCGGTCTCCGCGGG
>DASZOX010000030.1:0-3757 GCA_035550535.1 Minisyncoccota bacterium | reverse complement strand
GTACTCTGCAGCAAAAGACCACGTGCCTCCCAAATAGAGATTATTGAGCGTATAGGTCGAAGGAAGCGTGAATGTCTGCACTCCCGCCGCAGGCGTGCCGTTGGCAAGCAGCTGATCACGTGCATACCCCACATACGTTTCAGGACTTTGTACTTGAGAAGGATCCATAGCGATCGCATCGGAAGGAGTGACGATCGTGGTTGCAATAGCTTCATTGAGTCCGAGCACCGTACTGCGCTCTTGGAGCGCTTGTTGGATCGCATGCTCGGTTGCCGCATAATCACCTTCCCCGATATGATCATGTACCACATAGCCATCAATGTCGATGAGGTATTCATGCGGCCAATACTGATTTTGATAGGCATCCCAGGTACCGTGGTCGTTGTCGAGCACCACCGGATACTTGATTCCCAACCTCCTCACCCCTGCGGTGACATTATCGAGATTTTTCTCGAAATCGAACTCCGGTGTATGCACCCCAACAATAAGCAATCCGTCATCTTTATACTTTTGGTACCACGCGTTGAGATATGGAATGGTCCGCTCACAGTTGATACAACTATAGGTCCAAAAATCGACAAGAATGACCTTTTTCCCCACATACTGAGAAAGAGTGAACGGATCGGTATTGATAAAAGCGCTGGGGTCCACCAACTCTTTTGCTTTTGAATACTCTTTTGCCTTTTGCGCCAAGACCGCCGTTCGGTCGACTGCAGCAGCTGCCCCAGAGAAGTGCGGTCCACCAGTTGTAGAGGGAGACGAAACAGCAGGTGCGGTCGTGATCGGGGGAGAGACAACATCGGGCGCTTGAGAAGGATTGAGGTGCGCTGGTTGTCGCGATTGGATATACCCAATCACCACAACAATCGCGATCACTACCATGACGAGTATAAGCTTTTTTCTGGTGGGTGATTTCATAGCGTGGGGGTGGGACGTGCCACCGTCGAGGCGAGATACGAGAGGAATCCGGGGATGATCGGTAAGATACAGGGACTCAAAAACGACGCGAGGCCGGCGGCAAAAGCAATTGCTATATTAACGATGGTGAGCGCCGCTATACTTGAGCCGATGGAAGTGGAGATGTGCAGTGCCGCCACGATGTTGGTGAGCAAAGCACTGTTTGCCAGCGTGCTGAGCTCACCCGTGAATATAAGTATCCCTACTACGACCAAAAGAGTACCAAAGAAAATTTCGACGATGCGCATCCAGCGGGCTGAACGATGTATGAATGACTGCACCCGATCAGTGAATAATCCCACTAACAGAAAGGGAATCCCGATACCGAGCGTATACGAAAAGAGGAGAACAAACGCACTCCCTGCCTGCGTGGCAGCAAGCGCGAGAATGGCGCCGAGCGCAGCACTCACACAGGGTGTCCATCCTACAGCGAACGCAGCACCAAAGATAAACGAGGTTAGGAAATATGACTTAAAACGGCGCTTAATTGCAATTGTGTGATTCTGCATCAAAAAAGCCGGCTGCAGTAATCCCATAGAAAAAAGTCCAAAGAGAATGATGATGACACCCCCGATGCGGTCAAGCCAACGTTCGAGCTCGTAGCTCGAATGCGCAAAGAGTGTTTGCAGCAACACTCCTACAAGCGAAAAAACGGTTGCAAATCCCACTACGAAAAAGAGGCTGCTCAAAAAAATATGCCACCTGTTTCGATTATTAGAATGCACCTCAGCCATAGAGATCAGTGTATTCTCAAGGGGGATGTAAAGTCAAGTATACTTTACATACCGATTACTCTGTCGAGTCGGTATAGGCACGAGTGACGATCTTACTCACCAACATAACCACCAACGCGCCTATCAGCCACCCATCGAGATGATGTTGAAATGCTTGAATAATGATGCCAGCCATGAGTACCACCGAGCCCAACAGGTAGGCGGATCGCCCCGCCTGCAAACGGTGTACTGCCTCCCACTCGTCAAAAGCTCGTTCGCTGAGTACGAAACTTGCATAAAAAGCAAAGAGCACGAGCACTGCCACAAGGATCATGGTAGCGAGCATCGGCGGCATCCAAAAATGAAACGGGTTCAATATAAACAAAAGGAGCACTATGAGTAAAAGCGCAACGGTAGTTTGTGTGAAGATATTATTTTTCATGGCGAATGTTAAAAAGTGTCTCAAGGGACACCTTGAAATAGGCTGCTAATTTCAATGCCAAAAGCACTGAGGGGGTGTATTTTCCTTTTTCGATGGCAATAATGGTCTGTCGGCTTACCCCCGCGGCGCGCGCCAAATCTTCCTGCGTAATTCCCGCACGCGTTCGCAGTTCGTTCACCTGATTTTCTACAAATTCTTTCATGGGAAGATATCGAAACTATAGCACATTGCTCCTCCATCGGTTGCGCTTGACATAGAATCAAAAATAGTGTAGGGTCTCAAAAAATTTTTGTTATGAAAAAGTATATATTTTACGCAGCTTCTTTGTTCGTCGTTCACGGTACGGCGTCAAATTCAGAAGAAATGAATTTTATACAAAAGTATGTTGCTCAGGCAAAGTGGGAACAATTTCGTACCGGTGTGCCCGCGTGTATCACGCTCGCACAGGCGATGCTTGAATCTCAAAATGGAACGAGCGATCTCGCAAAAAGTGCGAATAATTATTTTGGTATCAAAGTTGGCTCAGATTGGAATGGCCCATTTGTCTACCACGACGATGACCGTCCACATGAGAAATTTAGGAAGTACATTACGGTAGCCCAAAGTTTCCACAACCACAGCGATCTTCTCAGGGGAAAAGAATTATACTCTTTTTTATTCAGGTTGGATCCAAATAATTACATTGGATGGGCACAGGGGCTCCACCGTGCAGGATATGCAACCAACAAGCATTACGCCCGGCTTCTCATCGACATCATTGAACGATATAATCTCGTTCAATATAACTTAAACAATGAAGATATCACTCGATTATTTTTAGTATGTGTACCAACCCCCAGCGATACCGCCGCTGGGGATTTTTATTTGAGGTATTTATTGGCAAACGCTATCGCCACCGGCGTAGCGATGGCCGCTGCAAGAATCACTCCTGTGCCGAGAAAAGACGCGTGGTGAATGTTGAAATGGTGTCCGAAGAAGTACCCCATCAATACCACAGCGCTTACCCATACGATGCCTCCAACAATACTCCAGATGCCAAAGGCGTGGCGCTGCATTTTTACCATGCCCCCAAAAAATGGCACGAAGGTACGGATCACGGGGATAAAACGCGCAAAGAGAATCGCGAGCGAGCCATGCTTGCGATAAAACACGTCGGCTTTGTGGAGATGGTGCATTTTTATTTTGGGAAGATATTTTCCCTGCTCGAGTCCTCCCCTTACCAAAATACCCAAGAAATACCCAAGAAAGTTACCACAGACGGCCGCAATCGCAAGCATCGGCACGAGGTAACCGAGGCGCAGCACGTGCTGATTAGCGAGAATGCCAAATGCAAAAAGAAGGCTGTCCCCCGGTAAAAAAAAGAGAAAGAAAATTCCCGATTCTGAAAAAATAGCAAGGAAGCCCAGAGAATAGAGCAGCAGTGCCGAAAGCGACTGATAGGCGATGTGCATGAGGTCTTCAGTATAGCAAATGGGCTAGTGTAGTATACTCGCCATACAACAATGATGTATGAAAAGAAGGTGCACCGCTTTTTTATACCCGTCCTCCCCAATGAAGAGCACTTCACGTTGAATGAACCACGATTGCTGCAGCAGCTTGTGCGTGTACTGCGCTGCAGGGTCGGAGATATATTTGTTCTCTTTGG
>DASZOX010000029.1:0-11106 GCA_035550535.1 Minisyncoccota bacterium | reverse complement strand
AAGCCCAAAGAGCCAGCCGATCGCAAGCGCGAGCTTCACATCGCCAAAGCCCATCAAGCGTCCTTTGGAGAAAAACCACAGACAAAAGAACGGCAGCGCCACCAACACTCCCCCAAAGAGGGCTGTTGCGATACCAAAGTACGGAAACACCGCTCCTCGCCAGAGGATAGAGAGGAGCGCGAGGAGTATGAGCGGATACACAACCTGATCGGGAATAATTTTGTGTCGCAGATCATAGACAACTATGACCATAAAGAGTGCCGAGACAATGAGGACAAAGGCATATACAATCCATGCCATCTGGGTGAACCCTCCAGCAATGACTATCCTACTGTACTCGATCACAAAGAGTAGTGCAGTCGTAAGCTCGACGAGCGGATATTGGAATGAGATCGCTCCTTGACACGTGCGGCACTTACCGCGAAGCGCAAGAAACGAAAACACCGGCACAAGCTCATACCACGCGAGCGTACGATTGCACCGCGCGCAGGCACTGCGTCCGCGCACGACCGAGCGGCCGGTATTAAGCCGCAGTATGACAACATTGAGGAAGCTTCCGACGATGAGACCGAGTACAAAGATAATAATCGGCACAAGTAGCATGTCTCTAAGTGTAGCATGCTCCAAAAGCTACACAATACAAAACACCAGCTTGTGGCTGGTGTTTTGTTGATTACTCAGTTAATTACTTCAGAGAGAAATAATTATGATCCACAAGTTACCGAAGTTGCACCGAGTGTATCGGTCTCCTCAGATGCACCCGTTGAATCTACACAATACCCATCACCTGCTGTTGCAGGGGCTTTGAGACTAACCATCGCAGCCCAGCCATCAGCGCTGTCATGACAAACTGCACTTGGAGGTGTCGTCGAGAATGCACCAGTACCAACGGAGCTTGCCCCCGTCGCTGTAGCTGCATCAGCTACCATATTCTGGATACCACCAGGTGTTGCTGTCGAATCTGCAGTACAAACACCACTGTAACTTTGAGTATTATCATCATAGTATAGCTCTGCTTGTGCCCGAGCATTTGAGAGCTCAGCCTTGATCTTGGCATCAGTGCCTTTGTTTCGAGCACTATTAAGTGAAGCAAGAACGATAGACGCGAGGATGCCGATAATCGCGATCACCACCAACAGTTCGATGAGGGTGAAACCGTTTTGTGATTTCTTTTTCATACGTAAATGTTTTTTAAGTAATTGAAAGTTTAATAATCGATTATTACAAATCTTTTGTAATACTGGTAGTATATCACTCTTAGCTTTTTATCAAAGCAAAAACTGAATTGAACTTGAAAAAGCCATTGCTCTAGCAATGGCTTTTTCCAATCTCTTCGAGAGTTTTTGCCTTATGACGCTGGACAAACAGTAACAGCGTTTGCTGTTTGGGTAGTTATTTTACGCGATGCGCCGGTTGAGTCGACACACCAATTATTACCAGTGAGAAGCGGTGCGGATGCAGCCCATGCAGTACCATTGGCACCACAATGAATGTTTGGCGTCGCCGCCACCAGTGCAGACATACCTGAAGCAGTATCAGCAAATACAGCACCGGTACAATCGTTAGATGTTCCGTAACTATTATTGTTCGTGCTGTAGTAAATCTCAGCAGCGGCACGCATGTTTGCAAGCTGGCTTTCTGTTTTTGCATCGGTACCTTTCTGCCGAGCCGTATTAAGCGCTGCCAATACCACCGAGGCGAGGATGCCGATAATCGCGATCACCACCAACAGTTCGATGAGGGTGAAACCGTTTTGTGATTTCTTTTTCATACTAAGATGACTAAACATTTATGGAAAAATTTTGATAATTTCGGTCATTACAAATATCCCTTTGTAATAAGATAAGTATACCATGAAGCGAGCCGACGGTAACCAGCGGGGATTTCCACAGGTTAGCTGATGTTGCCGGCGATATTGTAGATCGGCACAATAATAGAGAGCGTGAGGATGCCGACCCCCACCCCGAGCGTGATGATCATGAACGGCTCAATGAGGCCGACGAGGGTATCAATCGCCTGCTCGACTTCGCGATTATAAAACTTGGCAAGCATTTTGAGTATCGAGCTCATGGACCCCGTCTCTTCGCCCACAAGGATGATTTGGGTCATGATCTTGGGGATTTCATTGGGGTGCATGCCGAGCGCTGTGGAGAGCGATTTGCCCGTCTTGACCGCTTCCATGGTCTCAAGAAGTATCGCCTTGTAGCGGTCGTTCCCCACCACCCGCGCGGTGATTTCTATCGCGCGGACGATGGGAATGCCAGAGGAGAGCATGGTATCCATGTTGTCCGCGAGGCGGGCGAGATAGAGTTTGCGGTAGAGATTCCCCACCACCGGAATACCGAGTCGCGCGTCGTCGAGCAGTTCTTTGCCTTTCTTGGTACGCGAAAGGTGAAAGATATAGGCAAAGAGCGCCACAATGAAAATGAGAAGGAATATGCCGTAATGGAGGAGGAAATTGCTCAGCGCAATGATAATCCTCGTATAGATAGGTATTTGCTGACCGCTTTCGACAATGATCGCCGAGAGCTTGGGGATCACGACCGTGAACATCAAAAGCATCACCGCGATGAAAATCCCGATCACAAATGCGGGGTAGACCAGCGCATTTTTTATCTTTGAGGTGAGTGCATATTGTCGATCGAGGTAGTCCGCGAGATACGAGAACACCTGAATGAGCTTTCCCGATTCTTCACCGGCCTGCACCATGTTGATATAAAAGTCGGAAAAAACATCGGGATGTTTGGCGAGTGCTCCCGCGATAGACGACCCCGCCTGCAGATCAGCAACGACTTGAGAAAGCTTGGTTGCGAGGAGCTTGTTTTCGGTGTTTTCGGCCAAAAGTGAGAAGGCTTTGAGGGCGGACACCTGCGCTTCAAAGAGTGTCGAAATCTGCCGTGACAGAATGACAATCTGCTTTACCGGTATCTTTTCGTAGAGGGAAATTTCGAACCATTTTTTCGCCTCTTGTTCGGTTTTGATGCTCGTCACGATAAGTCCGCGGCGCTGGAGTCCGGTGATGGCGAGGTCACGGCTTGCGGCATCAATCATGCCTTCTTTCTTTTCTCCTTTTTCAGTGATGGCTTCGTATTTGAAATTCATACTACAGGATGATTATAGCAATCGTTCGAGGTTTTTCGGGTTCAACGAGTAGGCGTAGGCGTTCTCGATGGTGATGTCACCCGAGCGGACGAGCTCGAGCAAGGATCGGTTCATGTCGACCATCCCCTGTTCAAACCCCGTTTCGATCACGGTATCGATCTCATGCGTTCGTTTTTCACGGATAAGATTTGCCACAGCGTTGTTGTTGATGAGCAGCTCGTACGCAGGGATTCTCCCGCCGGTAATACGCGGCACCAACCGCTGTGAGAAGATACCTATGAGGGAAGAAGCGAGCTGGATGCGGATCTGTTCCTGTTGGGTGCCGGGAAATGAATCGATGATGCGGTCAACTGTTTGCGATGCGTTGTTGGTGTGCAGGGTCGAGAGCACGAGGTGACCAGTCTCCGCGGCGGTCACAGCGGTCCCGATCGTCTCAGGGTCGCGCATTTCCCCGATCAAGATGACGTTCACGTCTTGGCGAAAGGCGCTGTGGAGCGCTATATGAAAGTCCGCCGCATCAATGCCAATCTCACGCTGGTCGATGATTGATTTTTTCTGCTCGTAGACGTACTCGACCGGGTCTTCGATGGTGAGGATGTGCGCCGCACGCTCCTCGTTGATAACTCCTACCATGGACGAGAGTGTGGCACTTTTGCCCTGACCCACCGGCCCTACCGCGAGGAAAAATCCTTGGCGACGGCGCGAGAAGTCGGCAAGGATGGGAGGAAGGTTGAGCTCTTGGAGTGCTTTGACGTGCGGAATGAGCCGCAAAACCATCACGTATCTGCTCTGCTGGACATAGACATTGCCGCGCAGGCGAGTCGATCCTTGGTATTCGTATGAAAAGTCGAGGTCTTGGACACTTTGGAAGTGCTTGTAATGCTCGGGGCTCAACACTGCCTGAACAATCCCTTCCATGTCGTCTTGGGTAAGCGTTTTGCGATTCAAAAGAAAGACGAGCTCGCCGTTGATGCGGATCGCCGGAAATCGTCCAGTGGCAAGATGGAGGTCGGATCCTTCTTCGCGGATGAGTGTTTCGACTAACTCTTCAAAAATTTTTTTATACTCCATGATTGCGTCGCAGAATGATTACCGACTGCGAAGTCGATGTGCCTTTAGTATACGCCGCATGCCCCACTCTCGTCTATAGCTCCTCCTACAATCCATAGACTTCCTGCAGCAGCACTTCTCCTCGCAATGCCTTGAGGAGTGCATCTTCGCGCAGGGTAAGCATCCCTTTTGCTCGAACCGCTTTGTAGAGTTCTTGCTCGGAAGGGCTTTTGAGTATGAGCTCTTGGATATCTTTGTCCACTGGGAACATCTCAAAGACCGCGATGCGCCCATGTGTCATCGAAGGACTCTCGGAAGAGGGTTTCGTCTCGTACATCGTGTCACCGAGCTTGAGCGCGTCGCGATACTTAGGATCGAGATCAGCAAACTCTTTGTCAATAAAGGCACGCGTGACCCCATCCATGGGGACCTGGTGGCGGGCACTTGGATGGACTCTCCGCACAAGTCGCTGTGCCATGGCAAGGATAAGCGTCGGCGCGATGAGATACGGGTCGATCCCCATATCGATGAGTCGCGGCACAATGCCGATGGAGTTGTTAGTATGAATGGTCGAGAGCACGAGATGGCCCGTGAGCGCGGCTTGGATGGCAAGCTCGGCGGTTTCTTTGTCACGAATCTCTCCCACCATGATGATGTTGGGGTCTTGACGGAGGATCGAGCGCAGGCCGGTCGCGAACGTGTAGCCGATTTCTGGCATGACCTGCGATTGGGTCACGCCGGGAATCTGATACTCAACAGGGTCCTCGAGTGAGACCACGTTGCTCCCCTCGCGGTCGACACCGTTGAGCATCGCGTAGAGCGTGGTAGTCTTTCCTGAACCGGTCGGACCGGAAATGAGCACCAATCCATAGGGGCGCTTGAGCACCGCTTCGATCGTGTGCTTGTGATCATCGGTGAGATCGAGCTGATCGATGGTGCGCACCCCGTGTTCGGAATCCAAAATACGCATGACGATTTTTTCACCAAAATACGCCGGAAATGTCGACACGCGGAACTCAATTTTCCTTCCCTCGATCATCGTGAAGAACGAGCCGTCTTGCGGCTTGCGCTTTTCGTCGAGGCGGAGGCGCGAGAGTATTTTGATACGCGCGACAATCCCATCAAATGTGTTGAGTGGGAGCACGAGCGTGGTGTGGAGGATGCCATCGAGACGATAGCGGACTTTTACCGCTTCTCCACTGTTTTCTATATGAATGTCAGATGCTTCGCCTTCGACTGCATGATTGATGATGACAGCGACAATCTTGATGATCGGTGCGTCTTCGACGATCTTTTCTTGTTGCGGAGAGGCATTTTTTTCGGCTCCCTGCTTCGTGGCGACCACCTCTTTGTTGGCACGTTCAAGCTCGTCGTTGAGATCGGTCACCGCGCGATCCACTTCTTGGTCGACTGTCCGGTAACGCTCGAGAATTGCTTGGTAATCAGCGTTTGAGATGAGAAAGATTTTGAATGGTACCTCAAGCTTGACCGAGATGAACTGGAGCGCGTTCATCGCTTCGATGTTTTCCGGCTCGGTTACCCCGACCGAAAGTACTC
This sequence comes from Minisyncoccota bacterium, assembly GCA_035550535.1. GTDB lineage: Bacteria > Patescibacteriota > Minisyncoccia > Phycocordibacterales > UBA9973 > UBA4124. The sequence continues at coordinate 5,397 of DASZOX010000029.1, read as the reverse complement.
CCTCCGCAAAGCCAATAGGGACAAATTTGTAATGCACCGCGGCACTTTCTTCGACAAACTTGAGCACCTCGCTCGTGATGGTGTTGGGGTCAACTTTTTGATACGGGATGTTATAAAAGGTCGCCTTTGCTCGCGCGATCTGATCTTCAGAAAGACCGACCGATAGCAGTGCTTTGGTGGTATCGCCGTCGAACTCACGCTCAAGTGAAGCCATCACTTGGTTGTATTGCGATTCGGTGATCTCGTTGTGGGAGAGAAGAAAATCAAAAAACATTAGTGGGTTATTTGTGTAAAGTGGTAAAGGTCATGGTGCTCCCAGGCACAGTGGTTGATCCCTGCACAAGAGTTGCCCGCACATAGTAGGTCGTCGAAGGGGTAAGCCCTGCTACTTGAAAAAGAGCGATACCATTTTGCGAGAGAGGTATAGGAGCAGTTGCGCTTCCCAAAAGGCTGGTCGTGCCATACTCAAATATGACTGATGCCTGACTCGTATCGGCAAGCGTTGCCTGCGCGGCAAATTCGGCGCCCGTCGAAGTTACCTTGGACGGCTGGATGGTATCAAACTGCACCGATGAAGTGCTATCAGCTGCTCTATAGGTGCTGGGAGTGATGGTGCCTACATCATAGCCGATCGTCGCAAAAGGGTTGGGGCGCCCACGAATATCGCTGCCGAGCGCGACCGGATGGTCTCGAAGTGCCCTATAGCCAGGGTCAGTGAAGAGCGAGGTATCAATGGTGATACTTTTGACTGTGGAGAGGAGCGTATCGAACTCACTCGGCGCGCTCGTGCTAAGCGGTACTCCCGCTGCCGGAGTGCTCCCCGCCGATGACGCAAGCGGGCTTTCGGGAGAAGGTGAAGGGGTGCGGTTGCCCAAAAATGTCGCTGCCGCGATAAGTGCCGAGATGACGAGAACCACTATGGCGAATACTTTTACTTTTTTACTCATATATTTATTGCTTTAACCAATAGGTCCGCAGGGTTACCTTATAAAGCTCTGGGGTAGCCTGTTGACCAGTGGTACTCGTCGGTGCGGGTTCAAATTCGACGCTCACGACATCGACCAATCGCAAGTTTTGTTCCAGATCAGAGAGGAACGAGAGGAAGTCTTTGTACTGACCAGTGGTCTCGAACGAAATGGTGAATTGGCCGTAGGGGGTCTGCGGCGCTTGCGGATTTTGGAATGCGGGTACCGATCCGTCGGCGCTCGTTTGTGACGTGCTTCCTTGATCGTCTTGGGTTTGATAGTCAACATTGCGCAAAAGCGACAACCCGTGCTGCGTGGCGAGCGCATTGATCTGGATGATGAGGCGGATGTTATCAACACTATCGGGCAGGAGCGTCTTGATATTTTGGAGATCGGCTGGAGCGATACTCTGATAGGTCTGCATAAGTGCATCGCGCGATTGCACCAGCTGACTGGCAGTGGCGAGATTTTCTTTCTCGGCAGCCACCTCTTGGTGCGTTACACTCGCTGATTCGTAGAGTGGGCGAATAAACACAAAAAACACTACCACGGAGATCGTTATAAAAAGCAGTGAGATAAATGATTTCATATTTATTGGGTGCTGTCGGTGACCGGTGTCTGCTGCGTCGACTGCGCGGGTGCCGCTTGTGAGGCGGAGAGATTGTTGATAAATGATTCATACGAGAGCGCAGCGGGATCGACCGAGAACACTAATTTGAAACTCACCATAGAGGTTTTGTCGTCAACGGTGAGCTCGGAGAAGATCGGATTCTTGATGAGAGGGTTTTGCGCAAATGCGTCGGACTGAAGCGCAAGCGTAGCATAGCTTTTGGCAGTGCCCAAAAGGGTTACCTGCACCACAGTCGCATTGGTCGAAGGGTCAGTGGTGAGCGCATAGGTGAAGCTCTTGTACTGTACTGAGTGAAGGGTCGTCTGCTCGAGAGCGGCAAAGATCGGCGTCACCACGACATGGTTGTCGATGAGCTGCTTGATGACACTGAGCCGCGTATCCAACTGTTTCATATCGCCGAGAAATTGGGTGCCGATACCTTGCCGCGCTTGATCGATTTGTCCTTCCACGGCAACCTTTTGACTAGTGAGCGTTTTTTGATAGAGATAGACAGCACCATAAGAGAGCACTGTAGCGATCACCACTACCCACGAAAGTAATGAGAGAAGTCCCACCGCATGATTGCGTCGCGCCGGCGCGACCGGCTCGGTGCTCACCGGACGCTTCGGGATAAAAGATGTAGGCGTCATTGGTTCCATCTCGTCATGAAAGTATACATGGTCGCACTGGCGCGACGCAAGAAAAACACACTCCTTTAAGTGGATTACTGAAACTTTTTAAGCGCGAGACCAAGCGCAATCGAAAACTCGGGGCCAGTTGTTTTGAGCACACCGGAGAGAAAAAGTGGCGACTCTACTTTTGCAAACGGATCCGCGATGACAAGCTCTGCAGAAAAATTTTCGCTCGCGTATTCAAGCAATCCTTTCGTCATCGCACCACCGCCAGTGAAGATGACTTTGCCGATACTCTTGTTGTAGCGCTTTTCATAGGCAAGAATGTTGGTGTTTGCTTCTTGGAAGATGTCGACGAAGTGAGTTTTCACCATATCGGCGACGGAGGGGTGCTCGGGAGAAGGAATCATACCGAAGTCCTTTTTTATCATCTCCGCTTTTTCAAAAGAAATTTCGAGACTGTTGGCAATGGAGTGGGTCATATCCTGACTTCCCCGATTGACGAGGCGGAATGTTTCGACAATGCCATGCTCGACGATAGTGAGTTTCGTCTTGGAAGCACCGATGTCGACGATGAGTACCGGAAAGAGCTCGCGCGTGAGTACACTTCTGATGTGGCTGAAAATTTCGATTTCGAGATTGTCCATGGGAAGCCCCGCCTTCTTGAGCACCTCGGTGTATTTCACCAGTGTTTCGTTCAACGTGGCAACGACAAGTACCGAGAGCTTAGCTTCACCGCCGCTTTCGCTGAGCACACGCGCTTCCGTCCCCGAATCCTCGCGACGTGGAATGACATACCAATCCAGCGATACATCTTCGATGGGAATGGGAATAAACTTCTTTGATTCAATTGGCACCGCTTGTGCAAGTCCGGATTCCTCGATAGACGCGGGGAGTTGGAGTATAAAGATAATGCATGAAATCGAAGGAATACCGACCACCACATTTTTGCTCATGATGTTGGTTTCTTTGAACACATCGGTAAGTGCTTTGGCGATGGTCGCCGCATCGAGCGTCACCACTTCTCCGAGAACACCTCCTTCTTTGTACTGCCCGAGAGAAAGCGCACCGTAAGTAGTAAGCAGTGCTCGGCCGCTTTCTTTTTTGAGCTCGACTACCTTGATCGACGATGACCCGATGTCGACCCCGACCGCCATGGCGTCATCCCCACCACCAAAAAGCTGTGAGAAAAAGTGTTTTATTCCATCAAGAATAGACATATACTTGTAGTATAAAGCATATCGAGGGATTTTCTATGTGGGGACGTTTTTGGAGTTTTTTGTTTCCTGTCCGCTGCCGCGGGTGTCGTGCCCCTGGAACGGCACTCTGCAGCACCTGTGTGAGCCGGCTCCCCTTCGCCGTTCCACTTCCCCACGGGCGCTATGCGGTGTTTGACTACGGTAACGCAAATGTCCGCTTTGCCATTCGCGACCTCAAATACCACCGCAAGAGCGAAGGCGTGGATGCACTCGTTGCCGCTGCCGCAAGCCACATCGCTGATATGATCGGCGATGTACTCCAGAGCATCACCGCGACAGAGACACTCGTGCTTGTCCCTATCCCCGAACACCCACGCACGCTCGCGCGGCGGGGATTCAATCAAAGTGCCTACATCACCCGTGCGCTCGCTGCCTTGATCACCGGTGCGACTGTTGCACCACTGCTTGAGAAAACAATACCCACCGCTCCACAAGCGCATTTGCATCGGGGAGCACGACTAAAGAATGTCGCACACACAATGCGCTGCAACGAAGTGCTCGATCCAAAGGCGATATATCTCATCATTGATGACGTCACGACAACAGGGGCAACATTCGAAGAGGCCACTCGTGCACTGAAAGAAGCAGGAGCGCGGAAGGTGCACTGCATCGCACTCGCCCATGGCTATGCGAAGAAATAGCTTGCGCAGATACCTCAGAGAGGTCTAGCGCGGCGAAGGAGTCGAAGAAGAAGGCGCCGCAGGAGTCACCGTCGGCGTAGAGGACACAGGAGACGTGGACGGAGATGCCCTATACCCCCATCCTCTTTGTGGCATCACCCACCCTTGGTATCCATGCATGGGCATATACCCCGTGCTCATAAAGTAGCCTTTGAATTCGCCGAGCTTCATACCGATATAAAATGCCATAACAACACCGAGTACGAGCACAAGGACGTGCCCCATATAACGGCGGCGCGAATAGCCACCCCACGGACCGCAGCCACTGCATTGGCAGCAATGCCCGGGTGGACATGTGTGACCATCATGGAGGACGTGAACATGTTCATCATTATTTTTTTCCATTGTTTTCACCATATTATTTAAAAATTAAGAACAATTATTTTTAATTGATAAAAGCACCACAGGGCGCCTGCACTTCGCAACACCTTTAAGTATAGCACTATCTGTTCTGGCAAGAAAAATAAAAGCGACATATACTTATGGGTATATGAAAACAATTACCATCGAGGAGTCTCCGCTTTCAAAAAAATTATTTCACACGACCGCGTTTGCATGGTTTTGGGCTATCGTACGAATATACGTCGGATGGCAATGGCTTGCCGCCGGCTGGGAAAAACTGCACGATCCTGCATGGACAAGTACTGGTGGCAGTGCACTTGCTGGTTTTATCAAAGGCGCATTGCAAAAGACAGGGGTAGCGCATCCAGATGTGCAGGGATGGTATGCAACGTTTCTGCGTCATGTTGTCCTTCCTCATCCGCACGTGTGGTCACTTGTCGTCTCGTATGGCGAATTCCTCGTCGGCATCGCGCTCATCGTTGGTATCTTTACCGGTATCGCTGCATTTTTTGGACTTTTTATGAATCTCAACTATCTCCTTGCCGGTACCGTAAGCACCAATCCTATACTCTTTACCCTCTCTATCGGCCTTATCCTCGCATGGAAAGTTGCTGGCTACTTTGGCCTTGATCGTTATGCACTCCCCCACCTTGGTGTCCCGTGGCATACCAATACGCCAAAAGAGGAGTTTGTAGATAGTGAAGCTGTTTAAAATTGGAGGGATTTTTTCTGTGTAAATTTTAGCAACGCCCTGTTTCAAAGCTTTGTTGGTAGAAGCTCAATTTGATACATAGTGTCCTCCCCACTCTCGTAAGATCCATTCTCTCTGAGCTCATAGGCAAAGATGGACAAGCCCCGTAAAGCTCTTTTTTAGTATTTAAAAATTAAATCACGACGTACCTCGAACGG
>DASZOX010000028.1:0-28393 GCA_035550535.1 Minisyncoccota bacterium | reverse complement strand
GGCCCGGTCGGCAACCGGACGGAGCCCCTCGGCGACCGCCGGCCGCCGAGCCAGCACGCGGACCGACGGATGGTCGAATCCTACCAGTTGCAGCGGGGTTCCCGGTCCCGCAGCTGCAAGAGGGGTACCTAAAAAATTTTCCATGATGCGTGTGGTTGCGATCGCGTCTCCCGCGACGACAAATTGTCCACGCTGGAGTGTGCCCTCCTTTATAATGATGGTGGCGGCAATGCCGCGTTTGTTGTCGAGGTGGGATTCGATGACGACTCCTTTTACTCTCGCGCGAGCGTCACTCGCCATTCCTTCGAGGTCAGCGACAAGGAGAATGGTGTCCAGAAGTTCCGATACGCCGGTGCCCTTGAGTGCGGAGAGAGCAACCCACGGTACCGTCCCCCCGTATCCTTCAACGAGCACTCCTTGTTCAGCGAGCATTTGTTTGGTGCGTTCGATGTTCGCTTCGGGGCGATCGATTTTATTGATCGCGACAATGAAAGGAATAGTGCTCGCGCGAATAGTATCGAGTGCTTCGATAGTTTGTGCCTTCACGCCGTCTTCTGCAGAAACGACCAATACTGCAATATCGGCTGCGGATGCCCCGCGCTCGCGCATGCCGGTGAATGCCGCGTGCCCGGGCGTATCAAGAAAAGTGATTTTTCGATTGGTGCCTTGATAGGGGATATCAATTTCGTACGCCGAGAGGTGCTGTGTAATGCCGCCCGCTTCGCCGGCGACGACGTTCGTCTTTCGAATATAGTCGAGCAGCGTCGATTTGCCGTGGTCGATGTGACCCATGACCGCGACTATTGGTGTTGACAGTTGAGTAGTGTGCATGGTTAGATGAGCGATTTTTGCGCGAGCGCGAGCGCTTCTTTTTCCTCTTCGGTCAAGCTTACTTCTGGTGTGCCGCGGTTGACGCGCTTGGCGTACACGCCCACATGGTTGCGGTTGGTAATCACTGAAAGAATATATCCGTCGCCGTGTTCGTCGATGAGACCAGAGGCGAAACTTTGATCTCCGCCGGCATTTTCATAAGCGTTGTAGCGAATAAGTGAATAGCCACGAATGCTGCGCTTGACGCGTCGGTCGATCATCTCGAGCGCCTCTTTGTGTGCATGAAGTGTATCGTCGAGGGTAGCTGCTTTTTGGGTGAGCCATGCAAGCGTCGCTTCGAGGGAAGCGCCGTCTTTGCCGCGCATGAACGATTTGAGTTTGTGGTCGTTGCGGATGCTTGCAATGGCAAGGACGATCACCACTCCAAAAAGTATAGCTACAGCGAGCACGTAGATAAGTGGTATACTGCCGAGCATTCAGGCTATTGTACTGATTTTTCCATGTTTTTCAAGCGTCTTTGGTCACGACCCTACAAGCGAACCTATCTCGACTACGCTGCATCGACGCCAGTGGACGAGAAAATGATTGCTTCATTTCCGGCTCTCACTCCTGAACAACTGATTGGGAATCCTGGTGCACTCCATCGAGAAGGGCTCGCGGCAAAGAAAGTGATCAGTGATGCGCGAGAGCGCATCGCGAAGCAACTACGCGCGCACGCGGACGAGATCATTTTTACCAGTGGCGCGACGGAAGCGAATAACCTCGCAGTGCTGGGTACAATAAGATCGTGGCGTGCGCACGGCATCCCTGCACACCACATTGAACTTATCACGACCGAACTCGAACATCCGGCGATTTTTGAGACGGCAAAAGCGCTTCAGAAAGAGGGAATCGAGGTTTCGTTTCTGAAAGTCAATGAGAGCGGAGTAAACGTAAAATCGCTCTCGCCAAATCCTGCAGCGACGCATGTCTTAGTCACCTGTATGTACGTCCACAACGAACTCGGGACAATTTTTCCTATAAAAGAGATCGCAAAGCGTATTCGGTTTTTGAAAAAGCAAAATCCCGGGCTCGAAATCATTTTTCATACCGATGCGACGCAAGCACCGAACACGATTGCAATCGACATTCCAACGCTTGGTGTGGACATGTTCACGATTGGTGCGACAAAACTCTACACACATAAAGGTGTGGGTATGTTATTCAAGAAACGCAGCATAAAGCTCACAAATTTTCTCTATGGTGGGGGACAAGAGTTTGGGCTGGTTCCGGGAACTGAACCGGTGTATTTGGTAGATTTATTTTCTCGCGCATTTGCATACGCGCAAACGCATGCAGAAAAAATAAACGAGAAACTTTCCAAGCTGCAAAGCTATTTTGAAAAAAGGATTACTACAGAAATTCCCAACGTCCATATTGATGACATACACTTGAAGCGTTCTCCGCACATCACGCACCTCTCAATCTCAAATTTCGACTCCGAACTCCTCGTCTTGGAGCTCGACGCGCGAGGTATCGCGATCTCTTCCCAAAGCGCCTGCACTGATGTTGCGCCGCCTGACTCCTACATGAAACGCTTCGGTGACACGACAGGACTTCTTCGTTTCTCCTTCGGCCGCTTCACCACAAAAGCCGACCTCGACCGAGCAGTCAAAGCGCTGAAGGAAGTTTTGGAAAAATACAAGAATCTTTAAAGTAAATTATTGTTTCTGGAAATTCCTTGACTTTTCTGCTATACTGTTCGATAGCTGAACAGCCGGAAGAAAGACTATCTGCTGCATTTTCTGATTTTTCCCATTTCTGCTTGCGACTTTATAAACTTTTAACTTGAAACTTAAATGATGCCATCACTTAACCAATTTACGACCAAGGCGAAGGAGGCGATCAAACGAGCCCACGAGCTCGCCATCGAGCGTGGACAAAACAATGTTAGCACGCTGCACCTTTTGGCGGCACTCCTCGTCCAAGAAGACTCCAACGTCATAACGCTCCTCGAGCGGCTTGATGTCGATACCATCCTCATGACCGACTCGGTGCTGGAGACAATAGAGTCGAGTGAATCTTCGACCACCCTTGCGCCCTCTTATCAAATGTTTCTCACCGCAGACCTCGCGCAAACCATTGAACAATCGCTCAAAGTTGCCGCCGAGATGAAGGACAACTTCGTTTCGACCGAACATCTCTTCATTGCGCTTCTCGACACGACCAACCAAGCGAGTGAACTCATCGCTCGGTTCAAGATTGATCGCACGGCACTGGTGCGAGCCGTGCTCGATTACCGTACCAACAAAGGAGCCGATGCCCCACAGAACAAAAAGTTGCGCATGCTCTCGAAGTTCACCCGCAATCTCACCGCGCTTGCGCGCGAAGACAAGCTCGACCCCGTCATCGGCCGTGACGTCGAAATCATGCGTATCATGCAGATTCTCTCGCGCCGCACCAAAAACAACCCGATCTTGCTCGGTGAACCCGGGACCGGCAAAACAGCGGTAGTTGAAGGACTTGCAAACCGTATTGCCAAGGGTGATGTTTCTGAGTCGCTCAAGGACAAGGAAATCGTCTCACTCGACATCGGGTCGCTGCTCGCGGGGACCAAATATCGCGGCGAATTCGAAGAACGGGTCCGCAACATCCTCAAGGAAGTCGAGCGTGCCGAAGGCAAGATCATTCTCTTCATTGACGAGATCCACAACATCGTGGGAGCGGGGTCCGCTGACGGTGGGGCGGGAGACTTCGCACAGCTCTTGAAACCCGCGCTCGCTCGCGGTGAACTGCGCGCTATCGGTGCAACGACACTGAAGGAATATCAAAAATATATCGAAAAAGACCCCGCGCTCGCTCGTCGTTTCCAGCCAGTCTATGTTGAAGAACCCTCTCCCGAAGACACGCTCGCGATCCTACGTGGGCTCAAAGAAAAGTATGAGCTCTATCATGGGGTCCACATCATGGATGACGCGCTGCTTGCTGCGGTGACGCTCTCGACGCGCTACATCACCAACCGTTTTCTCCCCGACAAAGCGATCGATCTTTTGGACGAAGCGTCGTCGGCACTGCGCATGACCCTTGAGAACAAACCGGCAGCACTCGAAGAAGCGCATCGTCGTATCATGCGACTTGAGATTGAACGAGAGGCACTCCGCAAAGATATCGAACAAGACAGTGGTGCAAAAGTTGCCAAAGACCGTATTCACGATATCGAAGCTGAAATCGCCAACGTCAACGAAAAAACCAAGGAGCTCGAGATGAAATGGAAACACGAAAAGTCGATGCTCCACGATATTGGCAAGATCAAAAAAGATCTCGAGACGCTTCGCCTCGAAGCCGAGGGTGCGGAGGCGCGCGCTGATCTTGGAAGGGCTGCGGAAATACGCTACGGTCACATCCCCATGCTTCAAAAGGACCTTGAAGCAAAAACAAGCAAGCTCAAAAAGCTCCAAAAGAACCGCCGTATCCTCAAGGAGGAGATAACGCCCGAAGACATTGCAGAAGTGGTCGCACGGTGGACGGGGGTACCGCTTACAAAAATGCTCGAAGAAGAGCGGGAAAAATTGATCAACATGGAAGCCGAACTCAAGAAGCGTGTTATCGGACAGAACGAGGCGATTGAAAAAATAGCCAACGTGATCCGCCGCAACCGTGCTGGCATCGGAGATCCCAACCGCCCAATCGGATCATTCCTCTTCTTGGGACCGACCGGGGTGGGAAAAACTGAGCTCACCAAAGCGCTCGCTGAATTTATGTTCAACGATGAAAAAGCACTCATACGGGTGGATATGAGCGAGTATATGGAGCGTCATAGCGTCTCAAAACTCATTGGTTCTCCGCCGGGCTATGTTGGACATGATGAGGCGGGGCAGCTCACCGAGAGTGTGCGCCATCGCCCCTACTCTGTCATCCTCTTTGATGAGGTTGAAAAGGCACACCCTGAAGTGTTCAACGTGCTCCTCCAAGTACTTGATGAAGGACATCTGCGCGACGCGAAAGGACGCCTCGTCAACTTCAAAAACACTGTCATCATTATGACGAGTAATATTGGTAGCCAATTCATCGAAAAGATGGAGACTATCGGGTTTCATACCCATACTGAAGCGATGGAGTATAACCAAGTCAAAGAAAAGGTGGAAGAGGCGCTCAAAGACTATTTCCGACCGGAGTTCCTCAACCGCATTGACGAAATCATCGTCTTTGATATTCTCTCTCCCGAGGTGATAAAAGACATCGTACTCTTGCGTACCGAACAAATTTTGTCGCGGTTAAAGGAAAAAGAGATTGCAGTCACCATTGATGATGGGGCGCTTTCGTACCTTGCTCGAGTCGGGTATAATCCTCACTACGGGGCTCGTCCCCTCAATCGATTGATTCAGACAAAAATTCTGAATCCGATTGCCACTCGTATCATCGCCCGTACTATCGTGGAAGGTGATCGGGTGGACGTTTCGATGCACGGCGATGACGTCCTCATCAGCGTGCAACACAACAAAAAGAAACGAAGCAGTTCTTTTGCTAGCAAGGAAAAAGAGGCAACAACTTCTTAATCCCCGTTAGGTATCCTCCGTAATGTGGAGGTGCGCGTCGGTGGTAGAGTGGTCAATTACACCTGACTGTAAATCAGGCGCCTTCGGGCTACGTAGGTTCAAATCCTACCCGGCGCACAAGACGAAAAATTCCCAACTGCTTGGGGGTTTTCGTACTTGGGCGAGTCGCAGTTCTTCGACACACTCATGACGAGGCGGGGTCGCGAGTACTTAGTCTGCGCAATCCGCCCCGAATGGATGAGTAGACTTAGTAACTTGTGACTGGGAATAAAAAGAAAAAGTCCCCTACGTAGATACATCTACCATAGGGGTCCTTTTCATAGTGATGTTGCCATTCTATTACAGATGGTGTGTAAAGTCAAGCACTTTTTGTTCCACACGTTAGAGGATATTCGAAAGAGTTTGACAGGGAAACTATTGACTTTAAATTAAAAAAATGCTATAAAGATTTCAAATAATTCAAAATGGCACATCAACAAATTACTCAATTTTATGACATAGCAAAACAGGCTGCCGGCATTCTTTGTCCAGACAAACGATACGAAAAAATCGAATTGCTCAATGATGAAAAAGGAATTCGTGTAATTGCAGATGATAAAATAGACTACCGCTTCACCTTTTCAAAGAATAGAATAAAGGTATATATCTGGAAAGAAGAACAAAAACTCACAGAGCTTTCCTATGTACTTGGCACGACCTCCGTGCAAGTACTGGTTGGTGAAATACGAAAAGCTCTCAAACCAAAAAACGCTTTTGCGGCGCTTCTGGAAAAATTTTAAATAATCTTACTTAAACAAGTGGCGATGGTAACACATCGCTTTTTTATTTACTCCGCACGTTAGAGACCTGCCTATCCTCTGCTGGGGGAACTCGCCTCTTTTCTATAGTGTTGATCAATGAGGGTCTAGTGTCGTACAATAGGAATCGCAATGAAAAACGTCGTTATTTTTTCTGAGAAACCGTATACCGGACGATTGGGAAGAATACAGTACATACTCGGAACCCTAGCATCTTTTTTCTGGTTGTTTACAAGCTGTGTTTTGGTGGTTGTGATCAAAAAAGTATTTGATCAAGAAGGTCTATTTGCTGTTTGTCTTTTTTCTGTTTTCTTTGTCATATTTTTTTTAAATTTCACATTGGCTAATTTTACTGCGTTGAGCCTACGTGTTCGAAGGTGGCATGATCTTAGTGCTTCCGGTTGGATGCTGTTTCTTGATCTTATCCCAATAGTGAATTTATTAGTTTTGACCATTCTGTGTTTTATACCCTCAAAAGAAGAAGAAAATGAATATGGGAAAGAACCAAAAACATACAAAATATTTTGTATTTTGTTTAACAGAAAATCTGAAACCATTAACCCTTCTTCAGAAAAATATCTCCCTTTAGTTGCTGTGATAGCAAACATACTAGTTTTCCTTTGGATTTATTTTATTTATCTGGGATGACAGTATAAATTTACATTTACTCCTCGTTGATTCTCTTGTAGTATCCTCTCATGATGAAAACTGAAAAAATCTACCTCTATGGCAAAAATGCACTCAAGGAAGCACTTTTGGCAAAACCGAAATGTGTGCAGAAAGTATTTTTGGAAAAAAATGTGAGAGAAGACAGCGAACTTGTTGGATTGCTTCAGAAAAACAATATCGCTATTGCCGATCTCAAAGAGACCAATGGTCGTGTGGAGCGCGATGCAGTACACCAAGGCGTGATCGCACAGATTAGCGCGGATGCTTTGTATACGCCGATTGAAGAAGTGTTAAGAACGATCGAGGGAACCCCCGCATTCGTTTTGCTCGACGAACTGCAAGACCCCCACAATGTTGGCGCTATCATCCGTTCTGCTGCTGCGTTTGACGCGAGTGCGGTACTACTTCCCGAACACAACCAAGCGCCCATCACTGGCGCGGTCATCAAGACGTCGGCTGGCATGGTATTTCGCATACCGATCGTGAAAATCGGAAACGTAAATCAAACACTACGTCTCCTCAAAGAAAAAGGATTTTGGATATACGGACTTGCTGGTGAGGGAAGTTCGAAATTAAACGAGATAGCATTTGATACCCCAGTTATCTTTGTGGTCGGTAATGAAGGCGACGGTATCCGTCAAAAGACACTCGAACTCTGTGATGTCACGCTTTCCATCCCGATTGATCCACGCTGCGAGTCACTCAACGCTGCGGTCGCCACTTCGGTAGTTCTCTATGAGTGGAGCAAGAAGCGATAATTTGCTAGGATACACCCATATGGCAACCGTCGTTACCCGTTTCGCCCCCAGTCCGACCGGCAAAGCTCATGCAGGCGGTTATCGTACTGCGATGTACGCGTGGCTATTTGCTCGGCAGCAAAAGGGTGAATTCATTTTGCGCATAGAAGATACTGACCGAGCGCGCAATAACGAAGAAGCAAAAGAAGACATTTTTGAAGCGCTCAAATGGCTTGGGCTTGAGCATGATCGGCTATATATCCAGTCCGCAAATCTGGCGCGTCACAAAGAAATACTCACTCAGTTGATTCGAGAAGATAGAGCGTATGTCTCGCATGAGCCAGCCAAGGACGACGCGAGTGTCATGAAGGATGTGATTCGCTTCCGTAATCCCAATAAAATAATTACATTCACCGATTTAATTCGCGGACCGATAACTATCGACACCACTGATCTCGGGGATTTTGTTATTGCTCGTGCAATTGATGACCCCGTCTATCATCTTGCAGTAATCGTTGATGATCACGATGAGGGAGTAACGCACGTGATTCGCGCAGAAGAGCACATTGCAAATACCCCACGGCATATTTTGCTCCACGAGGCACTGGGTTGGCAGATACCCCACTACGCGCATCTGCCATTAGTGCTCAGTGAAGATAAAAAGAAACTTTCAAAACGCAAAGGTGCGCTGGCTATGACTGACTATGCCAAACTTGGATACCTATCAGATGCGGTCTTCAATTGTATTGCGATGCTGGGATGGAACCCTGCTGATCCAGGAAGCGATCAGGAGCTTTTTTCCATTCCAGAGTTGATTGAACGATTTGATTTTAATCGTATGCAAAAATCAGGTGCAATCTTCAAGCAAGAAAAACTCGATTGGTTCAATCGAGAGTACATCAAACGCCTAAGCGGTGAACAGTTTTGGGAGCATGCCGAGCCATATCTAAAAGATACGATTGCCGGTGTACAAGAGCGTTCGCTACTCGAGAAACTCGAGCCGCTTTTGCGAGAGCGAATGGTGAAGTTTTCTGATATGCAACATTTCTTTGCGGCAAAAGATGGGAGTACCGAGGGTGAATTTGATTATTTCCTGATGAGGCCGAAAATTGATACGTCAAAACTCGCATGGAAGGGCACCTCGCTCCAAGAAGCACTACAGCACTTAGAGAAGGTCGCTGGACTACTTGAGGGACTCACCGATTGGTCAGAAGAAGGAGTGAAGGGCGCCGTGATGCCCTATGCTGAGGAGACAGGGAAGGGAAACGTGCTCTGGCCATTTCGCGTCGCGCTGTCAGGCCGTGAGAAGTCCCCGGATCCGTTTACTATCGCCGCAATCCTCGGCAGAGGCGAGACGCTCGCGCGCATCACCGATGCTGCTGCACCTATAAAATAACACTACCCGCATCGTGCGGGTAGTGGTATCGTTAACCTTGTCTCACTCCTTACATCTCAGAATCGTTATCGTCGAAATCATCCGTGGTGTCGTCTGATTCCGCCGGGTTCATGTCGTCCTTGGGCATAACACATTTCCATGTGCCATCTCCCATGTCGGTCCATGTGCCACCGTTTCTTTCACACTCTTGTTGATGATCCATAAAAGGTAACTAATTATTCTGATAGACCTCCAGTATAACAAACGCTTCCCTGTAAAGGGAGGGGATAACTTATTCGCTGTGGGTGTCTCTATTTTGAGAAAGAAAATTGCGCAGCCATGCTTTGGTAGCTTCAACGCTCTGTACGGCGATGCAGTCGATTCCAGAGCGTCTCACTGGTGCATCGTTGCCGCCGGGATACAGCGCGTCACCGATGTACACCATAGATGCAACCGGCAGTGCGAGGAGTTTGGAAAGTGCCAGGACACCATACGTTTTGTCGATACCTTTGTGGGTGACATCAATCGATGTCATACCTCCGATGTGGATATCAAATTGGGGAAGACGTTCTGAAAAGTAGGCAACTATCTTTTTGCGCTTCAGATGATCTGGGTCCCATTTTTCTTTTTCTGCCACGGGAGCATGTTGCCCAAGCGCAGAGTAGGTGATCTGCGAACCTCTATCTTCGATCTGTTCCCCGTATACCCTCTCTGGAGCGATCCCATTTTCGCGTGCTGCTTCGCTGAGTGTTGCTACAATAGCGGTTTTGTCCTCAGGAGAAAGAACGTGTCGATATACCTCTTCCCAGTGATCGTTGCGGTAGCGATACAGTGCTGCACCCGATGTTGGAAGAAGGTATACCTGTTCGTAGGCTTGTGGAGTGAATTCGAGCGAGGGGAGCACTTGTTCGCTGTACTGCTCGAACGAGCCTCCAGACATTATGGCAATCACATACGCTCGGTCGATGAGCGCTCTGAGCAGCTGCACCATTTCTTTATCGAGCTGTTGCTTGCTTTGTGCGAGGGTGCCGTCGAGATCGCATATGATTACTTTTTTATCCATGTTACGAGAGAAGTTTAAGTACAGTTGAGAGTTTTGCGGTGGCTACGGCGGTGACCATATCCGCAGCGCCATAATAGATATAGAGGGTATCGTTGCGCTTCACCATGCCGCAGGGAAACACGACGTTTCTCATTACCCCATTGATTTCGTAGGGTGCCTCGGGGGTAAAGAGCGGGAGTGCGGTACGGGCGAGCACTGCAGTGGGGTCAACGAGATCAAGGAGTGCCGCGCCGACGCTGTAGACGTTGTCCGCCGCTACTCCGTGATAGAGCAGTAACCACCCTTTCTTGGTTTTGAGAGGAGGGGCTGAGATACCTACCTTGCGGCCATCCCACATTCCGCGACGGGGGAGCAGTAGTTCTATACAGCGGGTAACTTTTTCTTTTGAAAAGTCGAGACTGTGAAATATATCGGCACAGATGGTGGTATCAATGCGATGGAGCATGACGTAGCCGTTTTTCGTCTTTCCTGGAATGATGCACCCATCCTTGTTGTCGATGGAAGGTGGGGTGACGAGCATTGGTTCGGACCATTTATCCCAGCGTTTCTTCAAAAAATCTTTTTTTGAAAGGGTACTCACCGCGACTCGGGGAAGTGTCCCATCGTACGCCGTATAAAAAAGATATACGGTCTCCCCAATGAGCACTACACGAGGATCTTCACATCCTGAATTGCCCGGGCGCTGTTTGTTCTCGTAAAGACCTCGGGGAAGATAGACGGGTGCAGCGGATCGATCGGTGATATGCAGCCCATCCAAAGAAGCTGCCCAACCGAAGGTCGATGTATCATCACTCGACATTGCTCTGTAGAGCAAGTGGATGGTACCGTCGAGATCGATGGCGGCAGGGTTAAATACGCCGTGCGCTTCCCACGCTACCGAAGGACGTGCGGAGAGAATCGGATTTCCTTCGAAGCGGTGGACGACACTGTAATTGGGTTCCATTGCATTGAGAAGCTGTTCGAGATGAACACTTGCTCGGCAGCAGTGCGTATCTGATCCACCATAGTAGATGTCGACCATGTCTCCATGGATAAGTGCTCCTGAGGGAAAAATAATTCGTGAGACGGTGCCAATTTTTTCATAAAAAAGTTCTGGAACCATAAATGGTTGGCCGGTGTTACCGATAATCTTTCGAGGAGAGGTAAGGTCGAGTAATATACTTTGGATACCAAAGATGGGGGTACCTGTCCGGTATTCTTGGATGTGCGAATACAACAAGAGCCACCCTTTTTTGGTTTTTATGGGAGTGCTCCCGATTTCTACTTGTTCGTTATCGTCATGAGGAATGATAAGTGTAAAATCATCGATATGTTGATACCACTCGTTCCAAAAATCCGGAGACCAAAGCTCTTCGATAGTGTCGAGTTCGGCAATGGCAATCTTGGTATGAGGGCGATCGGTATCAACGGTGAGGAGTATGCAAATTTTGCCGTTGATGCGTTCAGGGAAGAGCGACAGCGCTTTTGCGTTGAAGGGGGTCACGAGATGTTTCTCTGCGATGGTCTCGAGGTCATCACTTATTGCTACCGCGGTCTTGATGTTGTCGGGGCCAAAGGGAAATCCCGAAAGAGCAGTATAAAAAATGTAGTAACGGCCTTCAAACTTGGTCACTCGCGGATCTTCGCAGCCATAACGCTCATAGGCTTCTTCGGGTACGATGAAAGGCTCGCGATTGCCGTAGGTTGTCCCATTGGTACTCGTTGCTTTCCCAATGATCGAGGTGGGAATTCGTGGTTCGGCCAGAAGCTCAGGATGTGACATCGCTCGATAGAGGAGATGAGTCACTCTCCCCACTTTTATTGGGCAGCCGTTGAACGCTGCTGCTGCTTCCCACGGATGAGAAGGATCAGGAGAGAGAATAGGATTGCGTTGGTAGCGGTGGACAGTAAACATGGTGATTATTGCTTTGATACCTCACCATATGTTACCAGCCAGTCTAAAAGATCGGCAAGTCGAGTACGAGCAGTACACACATATTTGTCTCCACCTCCGTAGTACACGAGGAGGTCTTCCCCCCTTATCACGGCGCCAGAAGCATAAATGACGCCGGGTTTCGAATCGTTTTCATAGTGTTCACTGGGGGAGAGAATGGGGTGGGGGGATCGGTACCGTATAATCGTGGGATCGTTGAGGTCGAGGAGCATGGCACCGAGCTTATATTTGTCGGGGTCATGGCGATCCATGGCGTGGTACAGGAGAAGCCACCCTTTCGTTGTCTTGAGTGGAGGTGCGCCAGCTCCTCTCACCCACGAATCCCAATGGGTCTCTCTCCCGAAGTATCGTCTCGATCCGTCGTGGGGCGGTCTGCTTTTTATCGGAGACAGGGGGAGTTTTTGGAGGTCATCGACATACTCGATGAGTAGCTGCGGTGAAATGCAGTGAAGTATCGCAAACTTACCGTGTATCTTTTCGGGGAAGAGCGTCCAATTTTTGTGGGGTTCACCTTTGGGTGAGATCAAAAGTTGTGGTGACCAGTTCCATCTGTTTTGTTTGAGATCAGAAAGTGCGATCGAGGTGAGACCGATGCGAATCGAGTGCCACCCTTCAAAAGCAACGTAGGTCATGTACATCCTTTTGTTGATGACGACTGTTTTCGGGTCTTCGCAACCTGCCCAACCGCCTCCCGAGGTATAGCGTATCTGGTCGTACCTGTGCGATGGGTCAACACTGATTTCGCCGATTGTTGCTTGATAGACGGGGTACGGTGATCGACTGCCAAAGGTATTTCCGTCAAGGGAACTGCTGTGCCCGATTTGTGAGATACCGTTGCTCCCGATCGCGCGATAGAACAGATGAATGATTCCGTCGTCATCGACGATCGCCGCTGGATTGAAGGTCGCCTCATTTTCCCAGTCGTAGTGATCTTGTGGAGAAAAGAGGGGATTGCAGGATTCTCGGGTAAGTTCAAAAAAAGGAGCGACGCGGGCACGACGACGGTGTTTTTTTGCACGTCGAATGAAAAAAGAAATGATGGCAACAACCGCGCAAAATAAAATGAGAATGATCAAAAAGATGGTAGCAGGGAACTGACTGTTCATAGCCTAGTGGCGACCATAACGATCTTCAACTCTGATAATATCTTCTTCATCAAAGAGACCAAACGAAAGCTCGAGCACTACTATGGCATCGCTCAAAGCTTCCAATCGATGCAGTGTTTCGCGAGGGATATACCAGTCGGCGCCGGGAACGACCGGTGAGCGGACATCACCGACGGTGACCGTACCGTTTCCCGAAATAATGTGCCATTGTTCATCTCTGTGGTGGTGGCGTTGCAGACTAAAGGCTTGTTGGGGAAGTACGGTGAGGAGTTTTACGGTGAGTGGTGCATTTTTGACGAAGGTGATGAAATTTCCCCACGGCCGCTCTTCTTTTGATGGTGTGGAACCCTGGTACATGTTTACAGTCTACTACAAACGTTTATATGTTTTTAAGGACTTTTTTCCACACGAAAGTGAGAGTTTCTCTTTAGTAGCTTTTTTGGTTGAGCATGCGGTATACTTAGCCCCATGCAAATAATATTTTTAATTGGACGTATTCTTTTAGGGGGCTATTTCTTTTACAGTGGGTATAACCATTTTGCACATGTCGGCCATTTAGCCGGCTATACAGCCATGAAAAAGGTACCGCTTCCAAAGGTAGCGGTCATTGTAAGTGGTGTACTGCTTGTATTAGGGGGAGCTGCTATTTTGGTGAACCGGTATGCCATTTTGGGGATGTGTTTAGTGGTCCTTTTCTTGATTCCTACCACCGTCATGATGCACGGATTCTGGAAAGAAAAAGACCCTGCACTTCGCTCGGCGGAACAGATCCAGTTCAGCAAAAATATCGCACTCATTGGAGCGCTCTTGCTTCTCATCTCGGTCGGGTAATATCCGCTTCAAACCCCTTTCTGTTCAAACCGACTGAGCAAGTGATGCGCTGTAGTACAATAGGGCACATATGCGACAGGTTGAGGCATTAGAGATACTTAAAAGCGGGGCGAACGTGTTTCTCACTGGAGAGCCAGGGAGCGGTAAGACACATACCATTATGACCTACGTGGCGTACCTGCGTGACCATGGCATCATTCCCGCGCTCACCGCTTCGACTGGCATCGCGGCGACGCATATCCACGGGCAAACGATCCATTCGTGGAGCGGCATTGGTATTCGCCGATCGCTTTCACCCTATGACCTTGACCACATGGCAAGTACTGAATATCTGGTTCGTCGCATCGCCCACACCGCCGTTCTTATTATTGATGAAGTTTCGATGATCGATGCTGCCACGTTGGCTATGGTGGATACGGTGTGTCGAACGCTCCGGCAAAAAGATGCTCCTTTCGGGGGCATGCAAATAGTGATGGTGGGAGACTTTTTTCAACTGCCACCGGTAGGGAAGAGCGAGGAAGAAACCCGATTCGCGTTCGATGCGAACGTCTGGCATGAGCTGCAGCCGGTCGTGTGCTATCTTACCGAGCAATTCCGCCATACCGATGAGCAGCTTTTTTCGGTGCTCAAAGCAATTCGCAACAACACCTACGATCATACGCACCACCGCGTGCTCGCTCGCCGCTTGGTGGAAAAGGACGTTGTTCTCCATAGTGATCAGCTCCATCATGTTCCGCGGCTGTTTTCCCGCAACGTTGACGTAGATGTTATAAATGCCGAAGCACTCAGCAAACTTCCCTCTGCCCCGATGGTGTACTTCATGGTAGAAAAGGGAAAGAAATCGCTCGTTGCAAGTCTCAAAAAAGGATGTTTGTCTCCCGAACGACTCGAATTGAAAGTGAACGCTGTCGTTATGTGTACCAAAAACAACCCTTCCGGGGGCTATGCCAACGGCACGCTCGGCGTAGTCGTTGGATTTGAACCAGCAACAAAATATCCCATCATCGAGACACGCGATGGTACACGCATTACCATCACCCCCCTCGCGTGGGTCGTCGAAGAAGAAGGAAAACAGCGTGCCTCTATTACCCAAATACCATTGCGGCTTGCATGGGCAATGACCATTCACAAAAGTCAGGGAATGAGTCTCGATGCCGCCATAATGGATCTCGGTGAAGTATTCGCATACGGTCAAGGGTATGTGGCGCTTTCTCGTGTGCGCTCGCTTGAAGGGGTGTACCTCACGGGATGGAGCGACCGCGCGCTTGATGTTCATCCGCGCATGCACACGATCGATGCGCAGTTTGTGCAACAATCACAAGCAGCTGCGGCGATTTTTGGTGATCTTCCAAAGTCAGAACTCGAAACAATGCAGCGCAATTTTATACTCGCATCGGGAGGTACTCTCGCTACAGAAAAAAGCACAACGAGAGCGGCGAAGCCCCCGACGCTTGACGCAACACTCATGTTCATTTTACAGGGTAAATCGATTGCCGAAATAGCTCGCCTGCGATCGCTTGCTGCCACGACCATACTGGGGCATATTGAGAAACTGGTCGCTGCCAAACGACTGCACTATGAAGACATCGCCCACTGTGCCGATCCTGTTGTTGCAGCAGGGGTAGGGGATATCAAAAAAGCGTTTATTGCGCACGATACCTCTAAACTCGCGCCACTCTATGATCAATACAAAGGTCGCTATACGTATAACCAACTGCGCCTTGCACGTGTGTTGATTGCGGCAGGTTTTCCCCAGTGACGCTATTCCCTTTTTGGAGAGGGGCGGAGTATACTGCTCCTATTATCAGAGTAATATATTGCAATGGCAAAAGGAAACAATAGTCAACGCAAAGAGATGAAAAAACCAAAGAAGGCTAGAAAATAGCTTCGACAAGCTGATAGTGAAAGAAAGACCGTACGAGCGGTCTTTCTTTTTGTTTAAATTGTGGTAGAGTAATAAAAAATATTTTAAAACAATAAATAAAAAGGAGGGAGAAATGCCACGAAAAGGAGAATTTACGACTGAGAAAATCAAGGTTTGTTTTGACCAACTCTATGAACAATGCAAATTTACGATTCTTAACAAGGAACTGACGCTAAAATTCGTTGACCAATATCGCGCGAAGTTAGAAACTTTAGATGGTAAAAAAAGAAAAACGAAATCCATACCCAAAAGCAAAGAAGGATTGCAAATCGTACTAACAGCAGAGACAGACACCTTTTTTGTATATGTGCTCACTACGGTTGATTGGAAAACAGGTCTTATAAAAGATGTCGACGAAGGATGGGTGTTTATGGTTGATAAGCGAAGTCCTAAAAGAATTTGTTTCTACAATAAACCTTTACATCGAACAAAGAACTACCTTGTAAACTTAGCTGCTATTGCTGAAGCTGAAAATAACCGTGCCCAAACAATGCCATGCTGCAAGGAGTGTGATACTGTCTATACAGTACAATTGGTAAAGCTTAGAGAGGGTAAATACGGGTATAAACTTGATTGTCCGAACAAAAAATTTATTCACAAAGGACAGACAGCGCTAAATTTTTACTCAGGTATGGACCCGGTTCATAAGAAAGTATTGGAAAAAAGTTTTGGAGACTACGAAAAATACCGAGATAAAAACGAAGAAGCAGGTACTATCAGGAAAACCAGTAGAGATATTCGTGCAAAGAAAACATTTTCAGAACCCAAAGGTGTTCATTTGGTCAAAGAATACATTGATCGTATGCCAGAATATGATTATCCTCAGTGAAATTTCTAAAAAACAAAGCCGCTCATAAGCGGCTTTTTTAGCGCAATTAAATCATTGTCAGCTCCTGAAGCATTTACCTGATTTTGCAAGCGGGCTATAATAGCGATATCTATGGTTCCCTACGACCCTGACCACATTACGTATTTTGCAGAGACCGATGCGCGTAATCAGCGAGTGAGATTTGGTATCAAAAGTCGTGATCGCACACGTCATTTGTATGTGATCGGTAAATCTGGTGTGGGGAAATCGACGCTCCTTGAGAATATGGCGATCCAAGATATTCTCCATGGTGAGGGAATCGCCGTACTTGACCCGCACGGAAGCTTTGCTGACAAGATGCTCGAATATGTCCCCGAGCACCGGATCAAGGATGTCGTGTATTTTGCCCCCTTTGATACTGACCACCCCATTTCTTTTAACGTATTGGAAGATGTCGGGCACGACAAGCGCCATCTTGTGGCTTCTGGCCTTATGTCATCGTTCAAGAAAATTTGGGTTGACGCGTGGAGCGCGCGTATGGAATACATCCTCAACAATATCTTGCTCGCACTTCTCGAGTACCCTGACGCAACACTCTTGGGAGTGAATCGCATGCTTGCGGACAAGACATTCCGTAAAAAAGTCGTGGACAACATCTCAGACCCTTCAGTGAAAGCGTTTTGGACCGATGAGTTTGCAAAATATGGTGAGCGCTACATGCAAGAAGCAGGTGCTGCCATCCAAAATAAGATCGGGCAATTCACCGCCAACCCGCTTGTGCGCAATATCATCGGTCAGCCGAAATCGACGTTCGATATCCGGCGTATCATGGACGAGCAGAAGATTCTTATCATCAACCTTTCGAAGGGGCGTATCGGGGAACAAAACACCGCACTCCTTGGGAGTATGATTATTACCAAAATATATCTCTCCGCCATGAGTCGTGCGGAGCTCTCGTCGACTCGTATGGGCGGGCTCGCGAATTTCTATTTTTATGTCGACGAGTTTCAGTCATTTGCCAATGAGACCTTTGCCGACATTTTGGCCGAGGCACGCAAATACAAACTCGCGCTCATTATTGCGCATCAATACGTTGCTCAGATGGAAGAAAAAGTACGGGATGCCGTATTTGGCAACGTTGGTACCACTGTCTCATTCCGTGTGGGACCGCTGGACGCCGAACTGCTTGAGAAGGTGTTTGCCCCGCAATTTACTGCCAATGATCTCATCAATCTTGGCATGGCGGAGATTTATCTGTCGCTTATGATCAATGACATCGGCTCTCCGCCGTTTTCTGCGCGGACGCTGCCGCCGCTTGCCCATCCATCAATTACCTTTCGCAATGACGTCATTGAATGGTCGCGCGCAGCCTATACTTCTCCAAAAGAAGCGGTGGAAATAGCTCTACGCGAGTGGTTTGCCTCTGGAGTTGATGAAAGCTCTGCTGCGGAAAAGCCAAAGCCAGTAATTCGCTTTAGTGATACTGCCGCACAGCCCTCCAAACGTTTCAATAATCGCCCTGAGCGCACTTTCGCTTCTACCAATGACAGTTCTGAGAGGGTGCCGAATGCTCCGTCTGGTGCGCGTTCCTCTTTCCGTCCCGACCGGTCTTTCACCAAAGAGGGAGGAGGGGTATCTCAACCGGCCACTGCGCCACGAAATGTCACCCGACCATCTCCAAAACTCAAAGCACTCCTCGACACGCTCGATGCACCTGCGAAACCCGTTCCTGATACCCCTGATCAACCGTTTACTGGAGAGAGGCCACTGCGAGAGAACATGCCGCCGGTACGTTTCGCGCAGCGTGGACCCTCCGAGAAAAACCGCGACCTTCTGAAAAAAGCGCTCCATCATGCACTTGCAAAGGCTCCAGACGATTCCTCTCCCGTACAATCCGATTCCTCTCCGACAAAGGCGATGGAGGATCCTCCGCAGCGCCCTTTGTCGCCACCACAAGAAATCAGTGCTCATGATCTCCAAAAAATATTAGAGTAGTGCTTTTGCACCTATGAAATATATCGTACTTGTACTTATGGTGGGGATACTCTGTGTTCCTTTGTGCGCCTTTGCAGCAGTACACATCACCGAAATCGCATGGATGGGTACTCCCGAGAGTCAATACTCCGAATGGTTAGAGTTGTACAACGACGACACCACGGCGGTAGATTTATCGGGATGGAAATTGTACAAAGGAGACGGAACACTCATTTTTACTTTTACAAAAACGATTCAGCCGCAATCATATCTGTTGCTTGAGCGAATTACCGCAAGTGCTCCTGATGCAGTGCCCGGTATTGATGATGAATCAGGAACGTTTGGTGGGGGAGGACTCAGCAATAGTGGTGAAGCTCTTGTACTCAAAGATGCGCAAGGGGCAACAATTCAATCACTTGATTTTTCTTCTGGGTGGCCTGCTGGAGATGCAAAGACAAAAGAAACTATGCAATGGGACGGCAGTGGCTGGGTTACTGCTCCGCCGACACCGAGGAGCGCTTTTGTTAGTTCATCAAGTGATGGTGAAACTACTGCTCCGTTGAGTGATGTAACTACTGCCCCCACCCATACTTTTGATATTCCTGCTACATCGCCCAATGCTCCGTATGTGGATTTCACTGCCCCTCCTTTACTCTACAGCGGTACCCCATACGAATTTACCATGCAGCCGGTGCTCGAATACAACTACCGCGTTCACGATGGGGTATTCACTTTCAATATGGGGGATGGCACAGTGCTCTACAGCGCGACGGCGGATCCGATCACCCATACCTATGACTACCCGGGAACGTATGTGCTCTCATTTTTGTACGTTGATCCCTATCACCAACACGCGTCGCTGCAGGCCACCAAAAACATAACGGTGGTTTCACCTGCGGTAAAGCTTGCACTTTCTGACGCTCAATCGTTTCAGATCAGTAATACTGCGGCGACCCCTATCGACCTCTCGGGATGGCGTTTTGTTTTTCCTGGGACTACTGTCGCGGTACCCAACATGACTATCATTGCACCCAATGCTACCGTCACCATACCGTTTAGGACACTTGCCATTGCGCCGCAAGCAACTGTTGCGATCGAAGACCCGCTCGGTACTGTTGTTGCCTCGACTACTCCTTCTGCTTCGTCGCACGCCAGCCTTTCTCTAGCCCATTTCTCCTCGTCATCCTCTCAGCCGCTCCCGCCCATGGAAGCGAGCGCTTCGCCGGTTGCTCACCTTGACGACGCGGGGGCTTCCGCTACCTCTCCATCACGAAACCACACCAAGACGATTGTCGTTGGTGTGGTCGCGTTGTTCGTTATCGTCTTGTCGATACTCCTTGAGCGTGTTATGGCCCGGCAGGAGTACTAGAAGTGTCGATGTTCACCGAGGCACCGCTTGAGGTGCTCGTTGCATTGTCGGGAGCAGTCGCGGGAAGAGGAATGACGGAAGGTGACGCGAGGGCACTATCAATGGTGGTAGTAGAGGTCGCCGCCACGTCTGAAGAAATCGAATCGATCTGTTTTGAAATGATCTTTACTTCCTGGGTGGAAACTTGCTGAAGCGTGCCATCAACGGTTGAAAGCGCTTCTTCTTTTGCTGCCGTTGCATCGGTGGTGGTGTTTTCGATGCTTGCCTTGCTTGCCTTGAGCGTGTTTTCAAGTGTGGTGGTGGCGTCGAGTGCCGCCGTGGGGGCGACATCACTTAACGTATTGAGGTTGTCAGAGAGTTCTTGGATGTGCGCATCGAGCGCCTTTTGGACGGTCGCCTGCTTTGCTTTGGTAAGCGATTGAGATGCTGCGAGCGTCTTGATTTCTTTGACACGGTTTTCAACCAACTGCGCGTTGTAGGCTACTTTCTGCTCTGGTGTTTTCTGGAAGAACCCTCTTACTTCTTCGTTCACGTTGAGCTTGAACGCATAGAGCGGGTCTCCAGGGAGCGCATTGTCGGCGATTGCTGAGACGGTACCGCCAATCAGGATGAAGAAAAGGGAACTCGATAAAACAACCCGAAGCGTGTGGTGAAGCCCGCGCTGAAAGAGGGGGTGAAGGCGAGGACGTTGAGTGAGAGTGACCATCACGTGGGCTGCGTGTGCGCGAATACGATCGCGCTCCGCATCGGTAAGCGCAATTGTTTTTAGTTGTTTTAATTGTTCAAGTAGTGTTTTCATCATGTTGTCGCGCACGCAGCTTCTTCAATAGACGGTGAATGTGTACAGTCATAGCGTTAACGCTTTTTTTGTATATACGGGCGATGTCCTCGATCGACCTTTCTTCGGTATAGCGGAGAAAAATAATCTGTTTGCTTTCTTCATCAAGTGTTTCCATCAGCGTTCTTATGCTCTCAATGTCGTCTTGATGCAGGATGTGATCCGTATCTGCGGTCGAAGCAGGATCGTACCCTTCCTCCATGAGCGTATCGAGCGAGCTTGTCTTTTGCTTTTTGTAATAATCAATCAAGGCGTTTTTGGCGGCGCGGTACAAAAAGGCTTCTGGGTAGGTGATGGTTTTGCCTGAGACGAGGTACATCCACGTCTTGGTGAAGGTATCTTGGGTAATGTCGGTAGCTAGTGACCGTCTGCCGACGCGGAAGTATAAAAACCGAAAAATCGCGTCTTGGTATTGTTCTACCATCTCCATAAAAACAGCTTCTTTTTCTCGTTGTGTTGGTTCGATCTTTCCTTGTGACGACTGATGGGACTGCACCTTACAAGTATACACGAGCACTCATCTTTTCTCCCTTCGCTTGCGCGCATCGCGAGCGGGGAGCTATACTGAGAAGATGACCCCTCCTCCAGAATCACCCCCTCGTGTTGTTGTGGTTGGTGGAGGGTTTGCCGGTATCGAAGTAATCAAAACACTGCGTCGGTTGAAGATTCCTGTGGCGATAACACTGGTGACGCGACAAGCGGTATTTGAATACTATCCGGCACTCTACAAGCTCGTGACCGGTGCGCTTCCCATTGAGGTATCGGTGCCGGTGCGCACCATCTTTGCCGATAGTACGATTGCAATAGTTCAAGGAATTTTTACCGGCGTTGCCAAAGAGCAAAAGACTCTTAGTGTCACCGTGGAGGGAAAAGAGCAGCACTACCCTTATGACTATCTCGTACTCGCACTCGGGAGCGAGACCAATTTTTTTAATATCAAAGGGCTTCCCGAATTATCCTATAGCTTCAAATCCGTAGCAGCAGCGCTTCGCCTCAAAGAACATTTTTGCACCCTTTTCTCAAAGGCGGCAACGCTAAGCAAAGAGGAGCTCGTCTCCATGCTCCATATCATTATCGTAGGCGCCGGTCCGTCGGGGGTGGAGCTTGCAGGAGATTTACGCAGCTATCTTCGCAGAGTTGCGAAAGAGTTTAAGGTAGACCCAAGTCTTATCACCATTGATCTCATTGAAGCCGGTAATCGTGTGCTTCCCACACTTCCTGAGAAGGTATCGGTCAAAGCAGAGGCGCGTCTGCGAAAAATGGGAGTTAATATTTTCATCAATCGTGCGCTTGCCGCGCAAGAAGTAGAAGAGGTGATCCTCAAAGATATGCAAGTGAGCTCGCATACTGTCATCTGGACTGCCGGCACACGCATTAACAGTGCATACCTGTCGCTCCCCGATGTCACGCTCGATGCGCGCAAGAGGGTAGTGGTATCGCCCTCTCTTACACTTCCTGACAGTACGGATATATTCATTGCGGGAGATGGTGCTGCGACCCTCTACAGCGGACTTGCGCAAACAGCAATTGAGCACGGCAGGTACATTGGAAAAGTGATTGCTGCTACGGTGCGCAACAAAAAGTTTCCTCCGTATGCACCAAAGCAGCCGTCCTTTGTGATCCCGATCGGAGTGAACTGGGCGTTGTTTGTCCACAAAAAATTTGTCGTGAGCGGCTTTTTGCCGTGGCTCTTGCGGTCTGTGGTGGATTTCAGATACTTCTTGCATATTGTGCCGCTTAGTCACGTCTTCGCGGTTTTCAGAAAAGGGATGAAGTATAGGAAGGTCGCCGGAGGGTGCCCAATAGACACCAAAGGCAAAGCTATTGACTGATTGCGAAATATATGTAGTATTTCAAAAAAATACTACATTATGAATACAAAGTACTTTAAAAAGAAGGTGAAATTTGTCCTTCGTGCTCACCGTCAGAAAATTGCTACTGACTTCAAGGGGTGGCGGAAAGCTGCGTGGATTTCCTGCTTGTACAAAGTAGACATCGTAATAATGTTTTTTCGAAGTCTTTTCTTTGGACACCATCGCACTAAAAAAAGATGTGTTGTGCGTTTGAAAGACAAAACTATTTTTGTCGTCAAAACTGAGCCATTTCCAAGTGATGAACTGGTAATTTATTGGATTGGCAAAAAGAAATATAAGTTAGGGCTTACAACAACCAATTATTACATCCGTCAAGAAGGATGGTTTGTCAGTAGGCAGTCTGCAGAGATTTTTGCCCGTGGAATCGGCGACTGGTCAGAAACGCAGCCGATCGTACCTGCTGAAGTCAAAAAAGTTGCCCCGATAAACGTCTCTCAAAAAATAAAGCACCTCATTATGATACGAGAGGCTCTTAAAAAAAAGAGAGCAACGTGCAGTCCTGAAGAGTCGAAACAACTCGATAAAGAAATAACTAAAACTGTGGAGGAAATTGTTTTTTATCGGAAGCAATTACCTGTCACACTGACATCACAAGCTGTTAATGCTCTCGAAAATCCCGACTTCATTCCATTCGAGGTGAAGCCCGATGAAGTATATTTGAAGAAAAAAGTAGAGCTTGAAAATCAAATCGCTCAAAAGGACAACGAACCTGATATTGCAGTTGCAGACGAAAAAACCGATCCCGCTTTTAATATGCTCCTTATAGCAAAGCAGCTAAGCGAAGAAACCGGTGCTCCACGAGAGGGTTGTTATGACATTATCAAACGGGCCGACGGCGACATCGAGGGTGCAAGGGAAGAGTTGAGGAAAAGATATAGGAAAGAGGTGGTCGAGAAAGTCTCGCTGTATGCTTCAAAAGAAGTAGAAGGTCTGGCGAAAATATATCAAGAAAGGTACAAAAAAACTCGTCCTATTGTTGTCTTCTTTTCTCGCTTCAACCGCAAAATTACCTTCCATGGGGGGATTACCAAAAAGAAGGAACTTGGAAACTGGAATACGTTTTTTAACAATTAGCCCAACATTGCCCTGCTAAGCGGGGCTTTTTTATTTCTCCGCAATCTTCTTTAGTGCCAGTGGAATTTTCTTGAAGTCGTGCATGAGCTCTTCCTTCATCCCCCCGTTGTACAAAGCAGCGGCGGGATGGTAGAGCGGGAGAAAGTGTGTTGTGGGAATGTCGGGAAATTTTTTGATGAGGAGTTTACCGTGGACTGACGAGATGCGCTCACTGGGAAAGAAGTCGTTCATGGAGTGTCTGCCCAAAAATACGATTAGTTTGGGGTTAATAGCGGCAAGTTCGGCATGGAGCCACGGAGCACAGGCGTCTTTTTCTTCTGGTAATGGGTCGCGATTGTTGGGAGGGCGATATTTGACGATATTGGTGATGTAGACGCTACTGCGATCCATAGTGATGCTTGCAAGCATTTCGTTGAGGAACTTTCCTGCTGCTCCTACAAAGGGCTTACCCTGTTCGTCCTCGCTTTTTCCCGGCGCTTCCCCAATAAATACTACCGTCGCTTCGGGGTTGCCATCACCAAAGACTGGTTGGGTCGCTGTTTCTTTGAGCTCACAGGTGTTTGCCGCTGCCCAGTGTTCGTGGAGTGCCTGAAGTGCATCTCGTGTAGCCATGGTGTGAGTATATCGTTATTTTGATATAATAAAACGTATGTCTATCAAATCATTTTTTATCAAAAAGACGCTCCAGATGAAAGGAGTATCCAAAGAGCAAGCAGAGAATATCGCAAAGCAAATATCAGAAAATCCAGAGCTTACCAAAAGCCTCAAAGCGCTTGAAGATAACAAAGAAGTAAAAACGCTCTTTGAAACTATCCAAAAGGAGATCGAGGAAAAGAAAAAATCTGGTATGGCAGAAATATATGCCGCAGTATCAGTCATGGAAAAATACAAATCTCAGATTGCAAAATATAAAGATGACCTCGCACCGTTAATGCAATTAATGGGGAAAAAGTAAATTGATTCCTTGAGAATCATACCAATGAAATGATCCCAGTACGCAAAAGCTATATATTACTACTCATTATTTTTGTAACACTCTTTTCTTTTGCGTCTCATGTTGCCGCCGCAACCCTATCACTGTTGCCTGCGCAAACAACCGTTGTAGTTGGTGATACTGTTCTTGTTACGATCGTTACCAATACGGCGGGCACCTTTATCAACAACGCAGAAGCGACTCTCCAGTTCCCAACCGATACCCTCGATGTCGTCTCGGTGAGTCGGAGTTCTTCCATATTTCCATTGTGGGTCGAAGAACCCTCGTTTTCTGCCGGAACTATAAGCTTTAATGGGGGAGTTGCAAATCCTGGATATAATGGTACCAACGGCACGATCATTACCATTGTATTTAGAGCAAAAAAAGCGGGTACTGCAGCACTCTCTTTTTCTGATGCAGCAGTGAGGGCAAACGATGGGTTGGGGACAGATGTGTTGACGCAAAAAGGTTCAAGTACTATTACTATTGAACCAGCACAAGCTCCACTACCGCCTCCTCCTCCAGTCAAATCCTCTATACCCGATAGACCTATCATAACGTCTGCGACAAACCCCAATCAGGATCAATGGTATGCGAGTTCGACTGCTTCTTTTAATTGGAACATACCTTCTTCAACAATTACTTCAATTCAAGCTTCTCTTGACCAATCGGCAAAGGTACTTCCGACGGGTACCTATGACAACTCAGTGACTCAAAAGACTATCAACAATCTTCACGATGGAACATATTATTTCCATTTGCGATTTGCAAATGCACAAGGGTGGAGTCCTGTTGCCCAGTATAAGATCAATATCGATACCACTCCCCCTGAGCCGTTTACTCCCACTATACAAACGGTGAATAATCAAAATATACTTACCCTCAACGCAAAAGATGTGCTCTCAGGTATTGCTTACTATATGCTTCGCATTGATGATGCATTACCAATGCGAGTAGGTTTGGACACACTCTCCAACAATCAGTACACACTCCCGCTCCTCAACCAAGGGACACACACGATTGTGGCGAGTGCCTATGACGCCGCTGGCAATCATACTGATGCGTCAGTAACTTTCACGAGCGTTGCCATTGTCCCGCCCACACTCTCCCTTAGTAGTAATGACATAACAAAAGGTGATTCCGTCATTGTTTCTGGTAAGAGTCTCTATCCACATGTCGGAGTTGACATTGCTCTCACTGCTGATGGAAAAGAGATTGATCACTTACCCCAAACAACTGCTGCTGATGGTTCGTTCTCACTTCCACTCGATAATGTAAAGACAACAGGAATCATCGCTCTATCGGCACGTATTGTGGTGTCAGATACAGTGCACAGCAATCCCTCCACTCCAGTGTATCTCACTGTGCATACACCAAAAATAACCAAGGTTACCATTGCAGTATTCTGGATTGCGCTGTGTCTTATCATAGTGGTCTTGCTGCTCATCCTCCTCTATATTGGGTGGCATAAGTTCTTTGGATTGCGAAAGAAGATCGAAAAGGAACTGCAAGCAATCGCCACTGATACCCATACAGCAACGACATTGCTCAAAGAAGAGTTGCTTGTGCAGCTTGCCGCGCTCGAAAAATCGAGTGCAGATCGCAAGCTCACCAAGAAGCAAGAGGTGATCACGGCAAAACTACAGAAAAATATCGATCGCATCGACGCCTTCATCGAGAAGAAATTGAAAAAACTGCTCTGATTTATCCACTACGCCCACGCTGGTAAACATACTATACTGCCAAGGTAGTGGCAGGCATGTTTGCGCATGAAGATTACTCTCAGTAAAAGAATAATAGTACTTCTTGGCGCGATCGGCTGCATCGTTTTGTTTCAAAAGATAGCTTTTGCGGTATGGAATGGACAGCCGTACAACCCCGGGGAGACTGACAATCCCGACTGTCTCCCGTCTCAGGTAAATTGCGACGTTATTCCAGCACTGACTTCAGAAGTTGATCCCGTCTTTACCGCATCTTCTGCCTTTACGATCAGTGGCGCTGATATTGGCAATTGGAATAGCAAACAAGATGCACTGGGCTTCACACCGGTTGCAAATACACTTACGATCAATGGCTATCCGCTCTCTGCCAACATAACACTTACAAAAGCAGACGTCGGACTTAGCAACGTCCCCAACCTTAGCTTTAGTGGGTCAAATACGGGGGATGAGACGAGGTCAAGTATTCTCACTAAGCTCGGTGCTGCAACAGGGAGCGCTGATGGTTATCTCAGTAGTGCTGATTGGAATGCGTTTGCGGGCAAGCAAGACCTGCTCACGGGGGATGGATTTGTAAAAAGTACGGGAGGTGTTATCTCGTACGATACCAACACCTATCTTACCAGTAACCAGCCGATTACGCTCTCTGGGGATGTGGCAGGAAGCGGCACCACAGTAATCACGACGACGATCGGCAACGGTGCAGTAACCAATGCAAAACTTGCCAATAGCACGATCACCATCAATGGCGTACCAGTCGCTTTGGGAGGAAGTGGAACGTTTACCACCTCTGCTGTTTCTGAGGGTGCCAATCTCTATTACACACAAGCGCGCTTTGATACTGCATTTTCGGGAAAGTCTACCTCTGATCTTGCTGAGGGCAGCAATCTTTATTTTACGGACAGCCGTGCGCAAGCGGCACTTGCTGGTATGTATGAAGTGCCGTTGACGTTCTCAACAGGGCTCACACGCAGCGGCGACACCATAGCTATTGATCCAACAGTTGCAACACTTACTGGAGTACAAATACTGACGCACAAAGACTTGACTTCGGGTACCAATATATTTCCAACCTTCAATCAAGATACGACAGGCAACGCTGCGACTGCAACTGCGCTCCAGATATCACGCACCATCAACGGTGTCCCATTTGACGGGACAAGCAATATCACTATCGCTGCTCCTGCATCTGGAGTTACCGTCGGGGCGACTACGGTTGGGAGTGGTTCTCCTGATGGCGTCCTCTATGACAACTCCGGTGTGCTCGGCGAAATGACGACCTCAGGATCCGGTACACAACTTGCGCTGACCAACAGTCCGACATTCATTACTCCGACGCTCGGAGCAGCAACAGCTACAAAAATAATTACGAATTATACTGGGTCTTCATTTACAGGCGCAGCAGGTATATTTGCTGACAACTACTCAAGTGCGACTGGCACCGGAAATATTGGTGTGGTGGGGTTGGGGGCTGCGGGTGGTTCGACTAGCGGTTATGGTGTGTGGGGAGCAGCAGCAACTGCTGGTTCCGGAAATGCATACGCGGTATATGGAAATGGAGTAACAACTTCATCAAGTAATACTGGAACAAGTTACGCAGGTTATTTTCTAGCAAACGGAGGCCATGCTGCAGGAAGTAATATAGCCGTATATGGTAATGCGGTAAACGGTGCTACCAATTATTCTTTTTATGGCGCAGGTGGCACACTTTATAATGCAGGCAAAGTATCTCTTGGAACAACGAGTGCAACTGCTGCGGTTAACGTAGCTGCTTCAACGACATCTCTGGCATCACTCAATATAGCTTCAGGTACTGCTCCTACTTCTCCAAATAGTGGAGATATGTACTTTAATGGCACTCACCTCTACTTTGATATAGGAAGTACGAACTATCAGTTGGATCAGCAAAGTGGTGGGCTTGCAGTGGGAAATACGGCTATTACGAGCGGCTCTTCTGGCAGTCT
>DASZOX010000027.1:0-10088 GCA_035550535.1 Minisyncoccota bacterium | reverse complement strand
ACAAACAGTACTTCAACCTACTACCGTTGCCACCATCACCAACATGCTCATCCATGTTGTTGACGACGGGTATCACCGTGGACTCGCGCACTATACCGTGGCGGCAAAGACCGGCACGGCACAAATCGCGCGTCCTAATGGAGGGGGGTACTATACCGATCGCAATCTCCACTCGATGATCGGCTTTTTTCCTGCGAGCCATCCGCAATTTGTCCTTTATCTTTTCAATGTGCACCCTAAAGGCAATCTGTACGCTATCCAGACACTTGGGGATCCGTTTTTCAATATGATCCAGTTTATGACCAATTATTACGATATTCCTCCTGATCGATAGCGATTTTCCACCGCCTTCATAATTGCTTCATTGCTTTGTGCGACAATGGAAGTATTAGCAGTTAATGTGAGAAGTGACGTAAGAAAATATTATTAGCGTAATGGATAATAATGTATGCTTACTAAACACCACAAAAAGCTCTACCAAAAATGGGTGAACGGGAAACTGAACCTTATTGCTGCCGCTCGGCGGTTGGGGTATAAAAAAGCATCCTTGACTAAGGGGGTGGCGAAGGTTCGGTCACTCCTTGAAGAAATGGGAATCACTGTGCTCTAAATTTTTTCATCCAGAAGGGAAAATATTGACATATATTTTGTATATGTTACTCTCTTCGCAAACCTTCAAATAGAAAATGATGAAAAAACTGCTTATAAGTTTGTCTCGCAGGAATGATTGGCTCGTCTTTTTGGTCACAGTGATATTGGTCACCAAAGTCATCTTGCTATGTAGCAAGATTCCTGCCAGCGACTTTACATTTCACTGGATGAGAATCATATTTCTCATTTGTATGGCACTATACAGTGTCATACCGGTATTCCTGCTCGCGGAGTTTGTTGCTACACTAGCGGTTAAGCTCATACTGAAATATGTCTTTGAGTACGAGTTTAACGCTCCGACGATAGAAAGAGTCTGTGAGGGAGTACATTTTATCCCAGCGAGTAATAAGAAAGCAGCAGATAAAAAACACAAATGTCTCAGCCCAAGACCAAGGCTTTCTCTTGGCCTGCGCTAAGATTTTAAATCCGAACCAACACTGTTCGGATTTTTATGTGACAAGCATGATTAAAACAGCCCGAAATCTTTGGTGAATATCAACACTCAAAGGAAAAAGGTAGGTTATCTTCGATCAGTGCCAACCCTTGTACACGGAGCTTGTTATAAATAACAATTAAGGTGACCCATCAAAACTGGAAATTAAACAAGCAGCATTTACAACTTTCCCTCCCATCACCAGAAACTCTTGATACCACAAGCTCCGATTTCTGGTTCAACATACAAGAAGAAGTAAGAGAACTTGATGCACTCCTATATCCTCCAGAGAATCCATTAGAAGAAGCCCTCCTCGCTGCTTGATTCATCCTTCTGTACATCTCTCAAATAGATACCCGTAATAATCCTTGCTAGATACTCTAATATTATCTCTTCGGTTGCCTCTTCCAAACTCGTATCAAGAAACTCCCATTCACCATTATCATTTAAAACGTTTCTTTTATTCATAGTAATTCTTGCATCTAGATAAAATAATATGGTATAATTCGACGAGCTTGTAAATCAAAGACCGCCTTTATTTTTGTCTTTTTGTAAAAAGACTTCAGAGAAAAAAAAGACCTGAACTATACACTATGAGCATTTGCTTATTGGTGCTGTCTTGTCAAACTCTTCTTTGTCATTTGAGAGATTAAGTCGTTTGAGAGGTAGGTAGGTCATCTACCAACAATAACTGTTTACAAGCTAATCAGAGGTGGTGTAGTTGTTGTCCACCTCAAATTAAGCATATGATATTAATAATTTCATTGCTGCTTATTTTCCTCATTTTGCATGAGGCAAATAGGTAACGACTTAAGACCTCAGTGGATAATGAAAAGATATTTTCTTCAAAAAAAGATTTATTAAATTTTCTCGCTATTAGGGAGAGTTTTTTGTATCCTAGCTTTTCAAAAAAGTATTTCGAAAAAGAGATACCTAAAAAGAGTAACGGTTTGAGAAAGATCAGACCACCTCGGTCTAGTCTTAAAAGAATTCAAAAGTTTGTTCTAAAAAATATACTCTCTAAGTGTTCCCAGTTACCCTGCGTTTTTGGATTATCGAGAGGTAAAAGTATTGTCGATAATGCAAAAGTTCATCAAAAGAATTTTATGAATAAGTTGGTGAATTTAGATATACAAGATTTTTTTCCGAATATCACCAAAAAACAAGTTTTAAAAGTATTTCAAGATATTGGTTTCAATAAAGAAAACGCTTCGATTCTTACGAAGATCTGTACAGTTGATAACTATCTACCTCAAGGGGCACCTACTAGTCCATGTCTTGCATCCCTCGTTTGCGTAAAAATGGACAAAGAAATATATCAATTTTGTAAGAAAAGAAACCTTGAATACAGCAGATACTTTGATGATATCAGTATATCGGGTGAAGATATATCCAATGAAAATATTCAGCGTATAGAAAATATCATTCAGAAACACAATTTCAGTTGCAATGCAGAAAAGAAAAAAACTTATGATTCTGGAAAGAATAAGTATATAAATGGAGTTCTAATAACTGAATCAGGTTTATCGGTGACAGATGTTTATAAAAGCGAGATAGAAGAGGCCTTTGAAATTTCACAAACAGAAAAAAGTAAAAGAGTATTTATTGGGAAATATGGTTTTTATCTTTATGTAAACAAAGATGAGGCAACAAAGTTTCTTAAAAAATTAAGAAACTAAACAGAATTCTTCAAACGCTATACGGGTTCGATTCCTCGTAGGGCCATCCTAAATTGGAGAATTTGCGAAATATCTAAAAATTATATCCTTATAAAATAAAGCTAGATTTAGATCAATTATTGGTTTCTTAAGGTGACCCTACGGGGAATCGGACCCCGATTACCGCCTTGAGAAGGCGATGTCCTAACCGTTAGACGATAGGGCCAAATAGGTGTGCATACTATAGCGAAGAGAGGTGTATAATTCAAGGCATGAAGAAGCGTCATATAGTGCTCTTGCTCGTCATCGCGTTTCTGATAACCTTTTGGCTGATTTTGCGGCAGGCGAGTGCGCCTGCGCCGCACACACCTTTGGACGACGGTGGCCTCAGCCCCGATGCCGCACCTGCGCAAAAGGATGACCTCATCACCGTGGCGAGCCCGCTCCCGCAGTCAACCATCTCTTCTCCGCTCATTATCAAGGGGCAAGCGAGGGGGAATTGGTACTTCGAGGCATCATTTCCGATACGGCTGACGGATGCAGCAGGGAATGTGCTTGCGCAGGGACACGCGAGTGCACAGGGAGACTGGATGACAAGCGAGTATGTACCTTTTACTGCAAGTCTGGTATTTACATCGCCCCCGGCAGGAAGTCATGGTATGCTTGTGTTAGAGAAGGACAATCCGAGTGACAATCCTGCCTTGGACAATTCGCTTTCGATTCCTATAACTTTTTAATGACTATGAAAAAATTATCTATCTCCTCTATCATCATTACGGTTCTCGCTCTTGTAGCTATCGCATGGCTCGTCGTAGCGCACGTGCACAAAAAAACGACTCCTCCTACTCCAGCAACCCCATCGTCCACCGCTACTAGCCCTTCATCTACGCCACAAGCACTGTGGCCATCACAGAGGGTCAAGGATGACACAATAAAAGAGTCAACCACTTCTTATGACATCACTGCGACCTATCCGGTAACGCAAGATGCGCACATTGCCGCTACCATCAAATCCTTCATCGACGATCAAGTGTCACAGTTCAAGCAAGATACTTCTTGGGCGAGCGATCCCAACGCTCCAACTTCCGCTGCGGCAGGATCGCTCTCGCTTAATATTGATTACAAAGAAGAAAAGAGCACCTCTGTTGATACTTATGTATTTACCATTGATTCTTACACTGGAGGAGCCCATGGACTCGAAGTCACGCGCACGCTTGCCTATGACAACCTTGGCAATCCGATCGGTGTCGATGATCTTTTCAATAACGGTGCCAATGGACTTCAGGTTATAGCGGACTACGTTGAGAACCAGTTGATCAAAGGGGGAGCGGATGCAAGTTGGGTCAAGCAAGGTGCAGGCCCTAGTGCTGACAATTATCAAAACTTCATCGTAAGCGATACGGGGATCACTTTCATCTTCGACCCCTATCAAGTAGCAGCGTATGCTGCGGGTTCGCAAAACATCACTGTACCACTCTCCGTGTTCAAAAGCGTTGCCAATCCTTCTCTCTTTCCGACACACTAGTCTCTTTCCTCTTATGCGTCATCACGGGGGTGGTTAAGTCCAAGTGTTTCGAATTCGGGAGACGATCCTGTAATCTTGAGAACATCTTTGTCTATTTTTTTCAATTCTTTATTGGAGGATTCGTAGTGGTTTACGACAGTTTTAAGTGCGCTACCGAGGCGGAGATGATAGTCATCAAAAGCCTTTAGGTGTTTGCCCAAGTCTTCGACTTTTTTGGCGATATCTTTGGCCGATGCTTCTATCTTGAAGGCCTTGAACCCGTACAGCACGGACTGGAGGTACGCCATAAAGGTGGTCGGGGAAACGATGACCACCTTTTTCTCATTGTACGCATAATCAATGAGGTTGCGAGCGTTGACACTTGTTTTATTTACTTCACCAACCAAAAGATCGTAATAGATACCTTCTGCGGGAATATACATAAACGCGAAGGGGAGAGTGCCCTCTTCCGGCCGAACATACTTGGCTGTTTCGTCAATGCGGCGTTTCAGGTCATTCTTGAATTCTTTTTCAAGTTCTACGCGCTGTGCTTCATCGAGCGCATTCACCAAACGATCGTAGTTGTCCAGAGAGAATTTTGCGTCAATAGGGATGCTCCCTTCTTTGGTGACAATGATTGCATCCACCGTTTCTTTGTTTTTGAACTCGTGTTGCATCTCATACTGACCGGGGGCGAGCGTATTGGAGAGAATCAGCTCGAGCGAAGCTTCACCCCAGTTGCCGCGTTGTTTCTGGTGTTTCAAAGTTTTTTCCAAATCACCGAGCTTTTCTGCTAGCGTAATAAATTGCCGTGTCGCCTCATTGGCGCGAGTCTGCTCGCGGGCGACCTCAACAAGGTTTTTGTTCATTTGCTCGTTGATATCGCGCAGGAGTTTCTGCGATTCGGAAAATTGTGTACGCACCGCGTCTTGCATATTTTTATCGCTCTCAGAGAGTTTGGTATCGACAGTGTGTTGGAGGTCTGACACTCGCTGCATGAGGAGCTGGAAGCCCGTAGTATCTTCCTGCGGTGTGGCGCTTTTGCGATTGCTCAGGATTGCATAGACGACCGCACCACCTGCGACAATGCCGATGAGAATAAAGATAATCTGCATAGCGCTAGTGTAACACGAGAGAAATTGCAACAAAAAAGCCACAAGACAAGAGTTGTTTGTGGCGGAAAGTTATTTTCTTATATCTTGCAGCTGGCTTCTCAATTTATCGATAAGTCCTTGATTCTTGTACAAAGGATTTTGTATCCTTTTTACACCCCCACCTGTCCGACTCGCGTATCGTTCATCTGCACGAAGAGTCGCTTCTAGTGTTTCTTCTACAGAGTGACCAAGAGCATAACGGCGCAAACTAATAAGAGTAATAATAACGTCCTCGAGGATGTCGCTTTTTGGTTTGTACAGGCAGATGATTTCTAGTGCAGTGATGCGCTTATTGGTTGCAACATTGAAATCAAATAGTTTGTACGTGATATTGTCGCGAAATGGTTTTGACCAGATACTCCTCCCTGATGCAGTTATGATTATTTCACCCGCAATGTTCTTTTTCTTCCATGTGCGCGACGGAGCCTCATCAGTGTCCTCTAATATTGCTGCCCGATATTCGTTAAATGAAATTTTGTACGCTACCATATAGTAAAGAATTTTTCCTTACTATACCTATTTAATAATATTTGTCAATGTCTCTAAAGGCTCAAATACTTCTCGAGGGTATGGATCCAATCGGTTTCATCGACGTCGCTCTGCTTCTTTTGGGAGAGGAGCCATTCGAGATAGCCGCGGTCGACGATAAGCACTTCTTCGATCGTCTTGCCTTTGTATTTGCCAAAGGTGAGATGGCGGAAGGTCATTGGCTGCGTGCTTATTTTGACCATCTCTTTGAGCGCTTGTGCTTCGTCCATATGCCAATCGCTTGTCATACGATTGAGTTCGTAAGCAAAAAGTTTCTCGAGGACGAGCACGTCGGCGAGCGCATCGTGTGCCGGTACGTCAATGTCCATGTCGAGCGCGTAGCGCAGGTACTGGAGTTTGTACATGGCAAACTCGCCAGCGGTGTCGAGCGCTTGGATGACCTTGAGCGTGCAGATATAGCGCGGAACGATAATGCTCTCATTTTTGAGCATCTGCACATCGAACGCGGCGTTGTGTGCGATAGGGAGCACGTCTTCGGATTCAAATAGCTCCTTCAGCTCGCTGTATTCAGGTGCATCTTGAAAAGCAGGCCGGTCGGCGACCGTCTTGTTAGAGATGTTGTGGATCATTGTGCACTCGATGGGAATGGGGACTGGTGGCTTGTAGAGCGCGTTGATGATGGGTTCGTCCTTCCCGAGCTCCTTGATCGCCAGTTGACAGAGATAATCTTTGCCAGTGTTGCCTGTCGTTTCGGTATCAAAAAAGATGATTTTCATGAAGCGAGTATAGCATATTGACAATAATTACTAAAGATGCTAAAGTGGAAAAAATTTTTAACAACAAAATAATACATGATGACAACAGAAAAAAACGGGAGAATCACTACTCCTTTCGATTCAGTCGTATCAGATACGATTGTCCAACATCCGGTAAGCATCTTGTCAGATGACATGCTTGAAAAAACAGTGATACGAGGCAACGGCCAATACTTGACAACGTTTCTTTGCAATAGCTGTTCGGTTTTGCCATTCAATGATTTCAAAATGTATAAAACCACCGATTATTCCGGATTCAGTCATTTGACTGAAAACAGGGATTTGAACGAAATGCATGTCCATACGCTTATGGAATCTTTCGTAAAAGATGGGTATTTATTCACTATTCTTTATGTGAATGAAAAAATGCAAATTATTGACGGACAACACAGATTTGAGGCAGCCAAGCGAAAACACTTGCTGGTATATTTCATTATAATGCCCGGCTGGGGAATCAAAGAAGTTGCAATCCTGAATGTGAATTCTCGCAACTGGACCATGGAAGATTTCATGAATACGCATGCAAAAGCAGGTAATGAAAACTACCAGCGTTTCAAAGAGTTTTATGACAAGCATGACTTCGATATTACAACGGCACAGTTGATTATCTTAGGAAGGAGAACAAAACAAGCAGGCGGTAATGATGATTTTCGTGCTGGAAAGATAAAAATTAACGAAGGCCAAATTACCAAGGCATATGTTAAAGGGAACAAGCTTCAAGCATTCAAAGATTTCCATCCTCATGGATGGAAATCAAGAAATTTTGTGGAAGTAATGCTCCAGCTTTTTAACACGAAAGGGTATGACCATGGACATATGATAGAACAGTTGAAGAAATACCCCGAGATGGTGTTGATTGAAGCGCGTACATTACGCCAGGAGGAGTATAAGAAAATATTTGTTGAGAAGTATAATTACCGCAAGAAAGATAAGATAGAGCTGGTATAAGCAGAAATGCTTATGTGATATCACATAAGGTGTTTACATTAGTAAACACCTTATTTTTGTTTTAAATGATATAATCCACACATATGTTGCTTTCAAACATTCGAGACCAATTGAGGACGGCGATGCGGGAAAAAGATCAGACGGCGCTGGAGACGTTGCGCGGCGTCGTGAGCGCGGTGCAGAACGAACTGGTGGCAACCGGCAAGACTCCTCAAGACGAAGCCGACGACACACTGGTGCAAAAGGTTATTGTACGGCTCGTCAAACAGCGCAAAGATGCGATAGAGCAGTTCAGTGCTGGCGGCCGCAGTGACCTCGCCGAGACCGAACAGGCGCAGCTCGTTGTCCTCGAGAAATTCCTCCCTGCGCAAATGAGCGATGCGGACATTCGTGTAATCGCCGAGCGCAAAAAAGCCGAGCTTGCGGTCACCGACAAAACAAAAGCGGGGATACTCACTGGCGCCGTTATGAAAGAAGTCGCTGGTGCTGCCGACGGTACCCGTGTCAAAGCGATTATCGAATCGCTGTTGTAGATATTTCGGTTTGGTTTTATACTTCTGAGGTGATTTTACTTAGATGGTTTATCGTTACGCTCGCTGTGTTTGCGCTCCCGTATTTTGTAAGCGGTATTACTGTGCACAGCATTGTCACAGCACTCATCGTCTCAGCGTGTCTCGTGTTCATCAACCTTGTCGTTAAACCGATTGTCAACCTCCTTACCCTTCCTATCAACCTCCTTACTCTCGGGCTTTTTTCTATCGTACTCAATGGGGTATTCTTTTGGATTGTGGCACAGATTATCAATGGTTTTAACGTGGCAACCTTTACTGCGGCGATCATTGGCGCGCTCGTGATCTCGATTATCAACTGGATCGTCAGTCGTTTCATAAAGGAGTAGCAGATATGGAGAAAGAAAAGATGGATACATTTCGTACAGCGTTTTGGTCATTGGTGAGTGCCGCACCGCGCGTCGTCATCACTGCGCATTTTTCTCCTGACGATGATTCGATCGCAAGTGTGCTCTCTGTCTATACGATACTTACCAAGCGTTTCCCCGAAAAGTCTATCCGCATTGTCTATACCGGAGAAAAAGTTGAACGCTACAGTGTCTTTCACAATTTCGAAAAAATCGAGTGG
The DNA here is from genome assembly GCA_035550535.1 of Minisyncoccota bacterium. GTDB lineage: Bacteria > Patescibacteriota > Minisyncoccia > Phycocordibacterales > UBA9973 > UBA4124. Next base: position 1,299 of record DASZOX010000027.1, on the reverse strand, counting down.
ACCAGTGATATTGCAGATCACGTACACGAGATTGACCTACTCATCGTGCTCGATGTGAGCAACTTCTCTCGGATTTCTCATCTCGATACAGCAGCATTTAGTACAATCCCGCAGACGATTGCGATTGATCATCACGCGTCACCTCCTGATAGGTTCACTCTCAGCTTCGTCGATCCAACATTCAGCTCGAACGCGCAGCTTATCTACACGCTGTTGGAAGCAGAAAAATACCTCAGCAAAGAACTCGCTGAATTATTTTTGCTCGGTATACTTGGTGACACAGGGAATCTAACTCATATTGCAAGCACGCAGACAGAGATCTTCCTCATTGTCAAAAAGCTTGTTGAGGTAGGTGACATCCGCATCGATTCATTTCTCTCGAAATTCAGGGCGATTCCGAAACGGATCATGCCGCTTCTGCAAGAGTTTGTGAGAAATACGACCTTCGATTCTGTCGGAGATTGGGGGGCAGTGCAGTATAGCTTCGTCTCGCGTCCTTTTATTGTGGAGCACCAATTTTCTGATGAGGATATAAGCGCGGCAAGCCACATGTATCTCAGTCAGTATTTGCCGAGAATTGAAGGACAGCCGTGGGGATTCGTCTGTTCTCCGCGCAGTGATGGGGGGACGCGTATGTCATCTCGTTCAAACGCAGGCAGTATAAATGTACGACTCTTACACGAAGCATTGGGAGTCGGTGGAGGACATGACCGTGCTTCTGGTGGCAATTTCCCCGACGCAGCGCCAGAGGCGTGCATACAACATATCCTCGAGTGGATGAAAACCAATACTCCCACCATCGGATAACAATATAGTAAGTCATTTTGCAAAATGACTTATATGAGCTGGCTTGCATTCCTAACGACTACTTACTAGTATCTACTTACTCAATTTATATGGCATTTTTGGACGAAATAAAAATAAACGTCAAAGCGGGTAATGGTGGCAACGGCGTGGTGCGCTGGCGCAAGGATAAGTTTGAACCCAAAGGCGGACCAAGCGGTGGCGATGGTGGTCGTGGTGGGAATGTCTATGTGCGGGCGATTCGCAGCATGCGCGTACTTGATAGTTATCGCGCAAAACGCGAATATGAAGCAGCGCGCGGAGAAGATGGTGGTTCACGCAGTCTGAAAGGAAAAAATGGTGCAGATCTGCGACTTGATTTTCCTGTCGGATCAAAGATCATGAATATGACAAACGGACTTTCATGGGAACTTTCCAAAGAAGGGGAGGAGATCAAAATTTTGAAAGGTGGTGCGGGCGGCTACGGCAATGAACATTTCAAATCGTCCACGAACC
>DASZOX010000026.1:0-2650 GCA_035550535.1 Minisyncoccota bacterium | reverse complement strand
AGGCGGACAAGCTTGCCAATCACCTCGGTGCTGTTGGAGTACTCTAGGGAAGTGTTATGAAACAAAATACCCTCTCACATGTACCCGTGCTTTTAGAGGAGAGCATTGAAGGGCTCGCCCTTGGCGCCGGAGAAGTCATTGTTGACGGGACGTTCGGTGGTGGAGGGCACACCAACGCCATACTCGATCGTTTCAGAGACACGGTGAGTGTCGTGTGTGTTGATCTCGATGAACGAGCAGCACAGCGTTATGCAGAAGGAGTCGCCAAGCGCAATCTTCACACCACCTTTGTGCATGCCAATTTCAAAGACGTGGCGACGATTCTCGCTGCAACGCACCTCGCTGCGGTGGGCAGAGTGTTGTTGGATCTAGGCACGAGCACTTTCCAACTACTTGCCGATGAGCGAGGATTCTCATTCCACTCCGCTGTGCCGCTTTCGATGACCTTTTCAGCCGCAGGAGCAATGACCGGCTTTGACGCAAGTACTATCGTCAACGAATGGGATGAAGCTTCGCTCGTAGCCATTCTTGACGCGTATGGAGAAGAACGGCAGGCTCGTACTATTGCGCGCGCGATTGTGCAGGCCCGCGCCAAAGCCCCCATCACTACTGCCGCAATGCTCGCAGGGATCATCTCGCGTGCAGTGCACCGGCGTGGACGGATCCACCCAGCCACCAAAACATTCCAAGCGCTGCGTATCACCGTCAATGATGAGCTTGTGGTGCTTAAAGAAGCCCTTGGGCGCTGGTGGGAGGTGCTTGCTCCAAGCGGAAGAATTGCGGTGATTACTTTCCACAGTCTCGAGGATCGGGTGGTCAAACAATGGATGAAACAACAATCATCCGGACGCGTTATCACCAAAAAACCGATTACCCCTTCTCGGGAAGCATTACTCGCTAATCCTCGATCTCGGAGTGCAAAACTCCGCATTATCGAAAAAACAAACTCGCATCATGATTAACCTATTGCAGCACACATCGGAACCCCACACTGTTTCCTTTGATATAAACAAAGCCTTAAAAACTGTCACGACCTATGCATGGGTGAGCGCGGGGGTGTTTTTTCTTTGCTATATCTATGTCGTAGGAGCGATCACCTTCTCGGTGGTCAAAGAAAGGGGACTCCAACAAGAGACTACTTCGCTTGTCTCTTCGATTGGACAGGAAGAGCTCCGCTATCTTTCTCTCCAAAAGACACTCACTGAAAACTATGCGCTTGCGTTAGGTTTTGTTCCGGCACAAAAAGTCGCATTCACCACTCCTCAGCAAGCAATCGCCTGGAATGTGGGAAACTAAAATACATCGCCGTCGCATACGCATCCTTATCGGTATCTTCATAGGAACAGCATTCCTTGTTGTTGGGAGACTTTTTTACTTGCAAATACTGCACAGTGCTGATTATAAAGAGCGTGCGGAGAATCAATACACCACGTCTTCCACCGATACTTTCGATCGGGGAAATATTTATTTTACTGCAAAAGATGGCACCACTGTCACTGCCGCAACAGTGGTGAGCGGGTTTAAACTCGTAATCAATCCAACACTCATCACGGACCCTGAACATACCTACGCCGCTCTCAATGCGGTTATCCCCATCGACCACGCTACCTTTATTGCAAAAGCCACAAAGGAGAATGACCAGTACGAAGAGATTGTCGACCATATTGAAGCACCGCAGGCTGACGCACTTACCAAGCTCGCTCTTCCTGGGGTTACGCTCAAGCGGGAAAACTGGCGATTTTATCCCGGGGGTGAGCTTGCCGCGAGGACCATTGGGTTTGTCTCATACAAAGGGGACACGCTTACGGGCACGAGTGGACTCGAGCAGTACTACAATGACGTGCTCTCGAGAGCAAGCGACGATGTCTCAGTAAATTTTTTTGCGCAAATTTTTGCCAATATGACCTCCTCATTTAAGAATACTTCCACTGAAGGTGATATCGTTACCTCTATTGAACCGACGGTGCAGGCACAACTCGAGCAAACGGTCACCAGCATACAACAGAAATGGGATAGTGATACGGTCGGTGGCATTATCATGGATCCGTATACGGGAGAGATCATCGCGATGGCAGCGGCGCCTTCTTTTGATCTCAACAACTTCACTTCAGTGAAGGATCAGAGCATTTACACCAACCCCTTCGTTCAAAATAGATACGAGATGGGTTCTATAGTCAAGCCGCTTATCATGTCAGGGGCAATCGAAAACAATGTTGTTACTCCTTCCACGACCTATACCGACCATGGATCAGTCACGGTCAATGGGACAACGCTCTCAAACTTTGACAAAATGGGCAGGGGTGCCAATGTCACGATGCAAGAAGTGCTCAATCAATCGCTCAATACCGGTATGATTTTTGTTGAACAACATATGGGAAAAGCGATGTTTAAGGATTATGTTGAGAATCACTTTCATCTCGGAGACAAAACGGGAGTCGATCTCCCGGGAGAAGTCAATGGTGCCGTAGGGAGTCTCGATGGATCAAACGATATCAACTATGCGGCTGCAGCGTTTGGGCAGGGGATTGCGACGTCCCCCATCAATATTGTGAGAGGATTCGCAGTGCTTGCCAATGGGGGTATATTGGTAACACCGCATCTGGCAACGGCTGTAGTGAAGGAAAGTGGAACGACAGTACCTATCAACTAT
>DASZOX010000025.1:0-2492 GCA_035550535.1 Minisyncoccota bacterium | reverse complement strand
TGGCAAACAAATCAATCACTGGTTTGAAAGCATTTGCTGCGCCGCTTTCGATGAGCGGGCCGCTATCCATCATCACCACAAAAGCATACCGCGGATGTTCATAGGGGAAAAACCCAATGACCCATGAATTGACGTGCGTTTTGTTTTGCACCTGCGCCGTACCCGTCTTTGCTGCGACATGCAGCGCGTCGTTGTTGAGCGATTGCGCCGTACCGTCGGTGACTGCCAGACGCATCCCCGCAAACACTGCATCGTACTCAGCACTTGTAAATGGAAGCGAAGCAGCTACGGTAGTCGGTGCACCTTTTACAATGACCGGAGTAACCAATGTCCCTCGGGAGGCAATACCAGCCACCGCGCGCACCATCTGCAACGGCGTCACTTGAAATCCGTACTGTCCAATGGAGGTATGGTAGGTGTCACCGATGCGCCACGGATCGCCAGGAAAGTTTTTTTGTTTCCAGGCGATGCTCGGCACCACTCCCGCCTGTTCGCTCTCAACAAAACCGGTTTTCTGTCCGATACCGAAAAGTGCCATATACTTCTGTATATTATCAATGCCGAGCCCCGGTTGATCGCCAAACCCTCCTCCTATTTCATAAAAGTAAACGTTCGAGGACACTGCGAGCGCCTTTTTCATATCAACCGCACCGTGGTTCGCATTGTCTTTGAAAACACTGAACTGACCAGGGCTGTAGGGATTGGGTATGCTGAGCGATCCGGTAGTGTAGAGCACTTTGTCGGGGGTGATAACATGTTCATGCAATGCCGCAAGCGAGAGAAACGGCTTGACAATGGATCCAGGAGCATAGAGCCCATCGATCATACGATTGAGGAACGGGTGACTGTCGCTGGTGAGATAGCTGTTGATCGTCGCTGCATCTTTTCCTTGGGAAAGGACGTATTGGTTGTATTCGGGATAGGTAGTCATTGCAAGGAGTTCGCCATTGGTGATATCCATCACTGCCCCAGCGCCTCCGATATACCCTGATTGCGCTGCAAGATTTTTGATCCCCTGCTCAAGCACACTTTGGACCCGCGCATCGATAGAGAGGGTGAGATTTTGTCCTTGTACTGGAGCGTCAATGGTGTTTTGGGAGATAATCGCTCCGGTAGCATCCGTCTCTACAAGATTGGTTCCATTTTTTCCTGAGAGTAAACTATTGAACTCTTGTTCAATGCCATCTTTTCCAACGGTCTGCGCCTGCCAATAATTTCCATTACTATCCTTGGCTGGATACGAGACATATCCCAAGAGGTTGGCAAACCCCTCTTTTGAAATATAGGAGCGAGCCGTTGTCCCCTCTTGTCCGATCGTGTTCCATGCAAGCTCGACGCCGTTGCGATCATAAATGATGCCTCGATCCGCAATAATGGGGGTGTGGTCGAGACTATTTTGCTCGCTTTTTTTCTCATAAAACGCTGCGCGCACTACCTGAAGGTACCCCAATCGCGAAACAAAGAGTGTACCGATTATTACCATGACGGTGAGTAACCCGTTGAGCGATCGCTTCGCAATGGGACGTTCAAGACGACCTTCAAATTGCTGTTTATCAAATGCGGGTAAATTGTGCGCATCGAGCAATATTTCATCTGGATGCAATTCCATCACACGCTTTCTTTTAGTGGCACGGCGAATACGAATCATGGGGTGAGTTAACTATTGATGAGGCGTGTTTGTGTGGCGACACCATACCATACGAGGAGACACACAACAACAATACCGGTCAATTTGAAGTGGGAGATGTCAAGCGAGGTAGTGGGAGCGTACAAAACATCCGAAACAAGTGCAGGAATGACGAGTAGGAGACGGTAACGCACGAGCATGATTGCCACAGCAAACAGCGTCATCTGTATCCAGATAGGCGTCCACACCACTGCAGCGGTAAGCACGATAATAGCAATAATGGTTCGCAGCATTGTGGTGATTTTACCACACTCTTATGAAAAAATTCCTCAGAGAAGTTGCACAAAGATGAAGCGCAAAATAAGTAAGATCGCCAAAATGATAACCACATAGTAGACCATCTTTTGTACAAAAAAGAAGTTCCCTGCGGCAGCGTACGCATAGGTCACATACAGCAAGGGATGAAAACTAGAAAGAGCCACACTTGAAGAAGGGTTGAGTAGGGTACCGGTCGTTGTGGAAGGAATAGAAGGAAGCGCCGCTTTTGCCTTTGCTTTTAAGACAGCAAAGTACGTCACCTCCTTGAGTCGGTATACCTCAAAGACGCTCAAGAATGATTGCCCCCACTGCTTAAACACTGCTGTATTGGGAAATGAAAGTTGTGGCGTATTCTCGCCAAGGGTCACGGTACCAACGACGCCCTCAAGCGAAGGTACTTCTTTTTTTGCAGTGACTGCATGGGCGACTTCCGCAGTGATCACTACCTTCCCTTCGGGCACAATGATAGTAACAGCTACCTCTTTTCCCGCATTGGCAGGTACGTTGACCGTGGGAGCCGTCGCGAGAATTGTCGTTCCTTCAGAAA
>DASZOX010000024.1:0-8765 GCA_035550535.1 Minisyncoccota bacterium | reverse complement strand
CATCAGGATTTCCCTCGCCAAAGACAAGGTTGGATTCCATGAGCGGGAGCTCCGCACCCGCCATCTCCTCCTCAAGCACCCGAAGCGACTCTAGAGCAGTCATATATAGAGTATAGCGCATTTATTTATCAAGAGAGACAGTCCATGGTCAATATTCCTTTTCTATTTCTATGATCTGGATCCAGTTTGTTTTACTTCACCTTTTACCTGTGGCCGCTCAGCGATATAACGCAGAATGGGATTCGTTGTTTTCCAATTGCGAAACATACGCGCGAAGCCGACAAACAGAACGTAACCGATTATGACACCAAGCGTATTGAATAATACGTCGTTAATATCGGCGACACGGAACGTCATATGCGCCACAAGTCCGGTTACAAGCTGCAAGAGTTCGATACCGATGCTGAAAAGCGCACCGGCAATGACTACTTTTTTCAGAGACAGATTCGTAACAAACGGCAGTCCGAATCCGAACGGAACAAAGAGCGCGATGTTGAGCAGTGACGTTGTTATATCGCGAGTCGTAAGTGTGGCAAGCGGAATAAGATTGATGCTTCTTCCTCCTTCTACTCCACGAAGCATTAAGTTTGGCATGAAATGCTTCAGAAATAATAGCAACTGAAATTGAAAGAGCGTGTAGTCCAAAACTTTGACTATGTAAATATAAAAAATGCTGAAAAACAACAGGTAGACAAAGCTCTTCTTTTTCTTTATCCGAAGAAACGCAATAATCCCGATCCAAATCAAGCCGAAAAACACTATGCTAATCAAATGAAAATGAGTTATGAATTTCATTTAGTATTGATTTTAGTGATTGGCCTTGTATGCATATAATTCGATTTATTTTCCAAGCTTTGAAATTACTCGCTTTAAGGCTTTTAAATAGCTTTCTTGTCCAATATTGTGTTGTGCCCCCTTAGCAATGACAAGTGTGCTATTTAAGATTTTTCTCTTTGCATCTTTAGCCCTGACAAGACATGCTGCATCCTCTTTATCCCCAACAAGAAGGTATGTCTTACTTTTAATTTTCGGAGCAAGTTTTGTGAAGGAGTAATCACTTTGCGTAAAATTTCTCCTAAACCATTTTACCCAAGCCTGTTTCAAATCTTTAAGATCTTCTTCAAAGTAAGGCGAAAGCGAACAAAGTATCAGTGCATTCGGTTTTGTTTTTGCAGCGGTAAGAAACGCAATTGTAGCTCCATAGGAAAATCCAAGGATATAAATTTTGCTGTTCTTCGGTTTCTTAAAAGCACGTAGGAATTGTTCTGTATAATCACTAAAACGCTGTGGGTTATTTTTCTTCCATTGCATTTCTACATGAACTGTCTGTATTCCATGTCCTTCAAAAAGTTTTGCGATTTTATTGTAGCCTTTCTGTTTAAGATGTGACTGACAATATCCAGGAATAATATAAACAATCTTCTTCATATTATAAAAGTTTAAATCGGATAATTTTCACAATCGTTTCCGGACCGACATTGTCGCCATAATAATTTCTGTAGTTTTGGTACATTACTTCTTTGCTTTCAAATTTTTTTTGTCCGATAAAATCCACTTCTTCGATTTCACTTAATCGCTTTTCTCGTACTTCTAGAAGTTCTGCCCTGCCAAATATTTCGCCTGTATTCCAATTGATGAGTTCTACAACGTCGCCGACACCTAAATCTTTATCGTCAAACAAACGCCATGTGGTATTCTTTTCTCCGCTTAGAACCAACGGCACCAAATGCTCTCTGAATTTTAACGACTTACGAGACGTATCTTTCATGGAAGTAGATTACCATAGTAATTTAAAGTTGTATCCCTTCTGATATACTACCCGGCATGATCGAAGCCAGATCATTTGTTTCGGAGATAGACAGCACACAAAAAATCCTTGAGGAACATGGCGTCATTTTCAAAGGCGAATATGTCTTGCGTGACAACATATACGCTTCATACAATCCGCCCAAAGGGCTCGATGATGAATTTCTGCGACTTCGAATCTACAAAAAGAATATCTGGCCACAAAAGGATGTGATCGTTGCCATAAAAGTACATGGGCAGAAAGAAATCGGCGTCGATGCGGAGGTACCGCTCAAGAAAGAGTTCGATACGGAAGAAGAAGCGCAAGCGTTTATTGATGAAAATCTGTTGAACCAATACCGCTATGAATATGAATTCAACCGCACCGGATGGCAATACAGCCTCGATGAAGATGAAATAGATCTCGAACGAGTGGATAACTTGGATAGTTTTTACACCGTCGAATTTAAATCAAACTCTGTTGAAGGATTAAAAAGATTGGAGAAACTTTTGAGTCTCAAGAATATTATCCAAGGCCCAATTGCTTCGCATATGAAAGAGTTAGTTACGAAAAACTAACCTTTATACCGAGTGATATTGAAAATGCAACATTGTGTGCTCAGCGCAGGTACGCTAAAATAAACTTATGAATATCATACCAAAAAATACGATTTGCCTTTGGTTCGATACGGATGCGGAGGAAGCGGCGAAGTTTTATGCGGCGACCTTTCCCGACAGCGCGGTGGGCACAATCTTTTACGCGCCGAGCGATTTCCCGGGCGGCAAAAAGGGAGACACGCTCACGGTAGAATTCACGGTCTGCGGCATTCCCTGCATCGGACTCAACGGCGGCCCGGCATTCAAGCAAAGCGAAGCGTTCTCGTTCCAGATCGCAACCGAAGACCAGGAAGAAACGGATCGGTACTGGAACACGATCGTCGGAAACGGCGGACAAGAGAGCGAGTGCGGCTGGTGCAAAGACCGATGGGGTGTCTCCTGGCAGATCACGCCGAAAACGCTCATCGAAGCAAATGCTGCCGGCGGCGCTGAAGCCGAGCGCGCATTCGCCGCAATGATGACCATGAAAAAAATCGACGTTGCCGCTATCGACAAAGCGCGGAGAGGATAGCTACTCGTAGCCCACACAAATCAATCCAACACATCTCGTGCGTTATTTAATCTCAAGGCATAAAGGAGAATGGTCTGAAACTTCGTCGGGCAACACTTTGAATTCTTTTATGTTTAGATTTTTAGAAACAAAGGCATAGTCAGCAAATTTCTCCGGTTTTGTGTAATGAGAAGTTCTGGTGGATGTAACACCGGTTTCTTTGATAAGATTCCTTAAACCAGTATCTTCAAGAATCTGGATGCTCTGCGTATCAGGAAGAAGATTAAAATCTCCGCACATCACTATTCCCTTGCAAAGTCTCAATAAATTCCTTTATCTTCTTCGACTGGCTCAGGCGATCTTGCGAATCACCCTTGCCTTGTCCATTCCAAAGACCATGAAAATTTATAACAGTAAGCAGTAAGCCATTGAATTCAGTTCTAATGAACTGAATATTTGGCGCATGCTTCCCGATATCACCTTCGGGCATATAGCTTTTGTGTTTGTACACGAAAATTTCATCCTCGCCTTTTACCTTGATATTTTTTCCCACGAGCATCAGAAGGCCGTAGTTATCACCATAATGAGGCCGAAAATATGGAGTGAAATCAGATAAAAGTTCGCTGATCTCTTGGAGTCCATGCACCATAATCTCCGAGTGAGCAATTTTCTTGCCGCCTGCCTTATACTTTTCTAAATGGCTGTAAGGGGCAGACCATATTTCTTGGAGGCAAAAGATGTCTGTATCATCTTTATGTTTCTTGAAAAAGGAAAGCCAACTCTTCTTTTCCGGCACGCACGGCCCATGTGTTTAAGCTGATAATCTTCATCACTTTATAATTACCATTTTAGCACAAAACCGCTGCTAAAGCGGTTTTGTGCTTCTAAATACGTCTCGTGCTAGCACGGGTTAGTTGTGTCTCCTGAACAAAATCCGAACTTTTTTCCAATATCTCAATTAAACCTTGTCCAAACCAGTATCCACAAATCATTTTAAAATCCCCCTCTCTATCAATCCCCTCTTATATTTTTTAATCAAGGGGATTTTTTCCCACAATGCACTTATATCCACATACTCATTGATTTCTTTGGAGTACTTTTTAGGAAAACCATAACTTGCCTGTTTTGCATAATCTTCCGGCTTATAAACTAAATGCCCCATTTGTGTTATTTTTTCAAGTACCCCGTAATCATTCATACCTACTCTAGGATCATAAATATTATCAATATAAACGCGACCTTTTGAATCGAAGGCCATTGCAAAGACCAAAGTGTCACCATCTGTATTTTCAACTTTATATTCTTCAATAGTAATACCTTCTTTACCGTAACCATTTTCAGGTTTGAAGTAAGTATCAATACGTTTATTTATTGAAAAATCAGGAATCATATCGTCAGGGAAAGGAGCTCCGAAACATTTCTCAATATAATTACTAACATTTTGATTATAGACTTCTACAATCTTTTTTAAAGCCGGTTTATAATTATTATTTATCTCAAGAGATTTCAGTGTTTGATTTTTTAAATTTAATGTCTCCGAATACTCAGGGTTTTTATTTATCTCTTCAAGATAATCCTTTATATTTTTAAATTCCTGAATAGATTGATTTTGCACTACCCATCGATAAAGCCCTCCTTGGAGGGTAAAATCATTAAAACCATCTGCTCCTACAACAAAACGATTATATGCCTTATAAAAATCCTGACAAAATTTCTGAAATTCTTTCCATCGCGGATTGTTAAGCTCTTCGTATTCCTCTTTAAACTCTAACTCCTCAGGGTATTTACCAGGGTCATCTTTTGTTGCAGGTACAGGTAAATATATATAAGGGGCGTTTACGTAATCATATGGTAAGGAATTTATGACTTTGTAGATTCGTTTATCAAGCTTTGTACTCTGAACATAATGATGCAATTCGTTGTTTTCTTCACCTTTCATAAACGAAAAACCCCGACCAGAACGAAGCCCCGGAACTACTTTCCACTGGTGATCCGAACCGGAAAAGCGGAATATTCTTGTTTTATACCTATTTAGATTTTTATTATCCTGAACCAGAGTTAATATTGATTCTCCGTTGCACCCCCCAAATATAAACTTCTTGCCATCAATTGCTACTAGATTGAGAAATTCATTTTTTCTTTTTTCAAACATATCTTGTACAGATTGAGGCTGCTCATTTATATGTAACTCAATATTTTTAAGAGCTTGTTCAAGTTCAGGCAATTCTTCGTAAGAATTTTTCTTCTCATCTGTATTATGAATTATTTTATTGAAATTATCACTTTCCATGGATATCAAACTAAATCTTTAACCGACGCTCTCCTTGTCCTCATTGGCTTCGACTTGTTTACGCATCATGTTTTCATCATTTTTTTCCATATACTATATAGAGTATACCGTACTTGCTGGGGAACTTGGATTCGGACCAAGATAACGACCTTCAAAGGGTCGCGTCCTACCATTAGACGATTCCCCAATTTATATACTTTTAACAATTCCTTGCGTCCAGCCGGCAATTTTTCTCACCAAAGTTGAACTTCGAGATACTTTGATACGGAGACTTCCATAATAGTTTTCTCCGGTATTTTTTCGCACTGTCTCTTTTGGAATATGCTTTTTAAACCGAACTATAGAAAAACGATTGATCGGAAAACCAGTCGTTCGTGACCAATATTTTTTAATATCTTCTATCCGATGCGCATGGCTTGTATGAAGATATGTCTCGAATCCTATCATATTGTTTGGAACTTTGCATATTTCTATTAACCATGAAAGAAAGAGTCTGATCATTCGTGAATCCATGTTGATGAAATCAATTCCCTGTCCGGGTCGATACGATTTTTCTTTTGCTCCTTCAGCCCAATATATAATAGTTCCAATTAAAAACAATTCACGTTCTGAGAGTATTCCGATCTCTCGTTGCGCAGTATCAATTATCCTTTTCGATCGCTCAATGCGCTGTTTTTTCTTTGTCGCACCGCCTCGTCGCGCTCCCGCAAGTTTCTTCTCGGTCAATCGTTGAAACTGTTTCTCTGCGAGACCGACGCCATGCAGCCACAGCGCAAGCGTCGACTTTGCCACCGGAATTTTTGCAAGGATCTCGGAATACGTTTTCCCTTGCTTGCGCATTCGAATCGCTTCTTTTTTCTCCCGATCTTTTTTAACCATACCTATTCCAAACCTTTGTACAAATACATAAATCCAAAAGGTAGGATACTAGTATTGTACCATGTTTCCTTGGTTCAAAATAATTTACTTAGCTTCTTTTTGATTTTTTTCAACACCGAGCATTTCGAGAAACGCAAGTTCAATCGCAAGTGTTGGCACCACAGCATACGCGATGCGCTCGATTGCGGTAATCATCGCAATGATGCTGCGCGAGTTGATTGCTTCTCCCCCTTCGATGGCACCACGGCGGATAAGCTCCACGGTGTGCTCAGCGTGCGCTGCGTCAAATGTCTCTCGCATCGCTGGTGCGTAGCGGTACATCAGCGACTCACGCATCGTCTGCAAGAGGAGCTCAGCGAGGAGCATCATGTCGGTGTGATTGGCATCAGCCTTGGCGAGCGTTGCGTAGACGCTCTCAATGTCGCGTGCGATGAGCGCATTGTAGAGCGACTGAATGATGGTGAGCGATGGCGCGCCGGTGACCTCTTCGACGAGCTCGCGGGTGATGGTACGCCCTCCGGCAGCCGAACAGACTTTCTGTGCGAGACCAAGTGCATCGCGAAATGACCCACCAGCAAGGAGTGCGATGAGCGCAGCGCTCTCGGCATCAACGGTGAACTTTTCTTTCTTTGCGATGCTTGCCACCACATCGGTGAGAATCTTCTCCGTTGGCTTGCGGAAGGTAAACACCTGACAACGCGAGAGAATGGTCTCAGGAACTTTGTCGAGCTCGGTGGTGGCAAGAATAAAGAGCACATGCGCCGGCGGCTCCTCGAGCGTTTTGAGCAGTGCGCCCCACGCATCCTTTGAGAGCATGTGTACTTCGTCGATGATATACACCTTATAGGGGGAAGAAAACGGGAGCACGCGCACCGCCTGGCGCAGCTCACGAACATCATCGATGCTGCGGTTACTTGCCGCGTCAATCTCGATAATATCCTCCGCGTTTGTCCCAAGCGCACGAGCAAAGATACGGGCAACTGATGTCTTGCCCGTACCGCGCGAGCCGGTAAAGAGGTACGCGTGCGAAAAGGTATGGTCGTCTACCGATCGCGACAGGACACGTACGATATGCTCCTGCCCTACGACCGATTCCCAATCCTGCGGGCGGTATTTGCGATAAAAGACTTGATCATGCATGGAGCTAGTATAGCCTGCTTGCGCAGACAGGCAAATAAAAATACTCCGACGATCTCGGAGTAGCTTAGCAGATGATGCGCAAAGAAAAATGCGTTATACCGTTATCTTTTTTCACTTGCAGTTTTATACAAGGGTCTGACACCCCGTGATTAACCGCATTCAAAAAATCGTCAATGGTCCTGAAACCCGCATGTTCCCAGGTGACATTTTGTCGTATGTGGGCTTCTTTCAATCCCACATCTTTCGGCGAGAATAATTCCCTCGAAAGATTTTTTATCAATGTCGGATCATCGGCGAGGAACGCCAGATCCGGATTTTTCTTTACAACGTTCTCAAGATACTGAGCTACCTGCATTTGAAGCGCAGCTAACAAAGCATCTCTTTTTTCCATTGAAAGCCCCGTGGCATCTTTTTCCTGCTTGATACTCTCAAGCTCATTGATGAGGTAATTGCTTAGGGAAATTCCTTTATCAAAATTGGTCATGGTATCTCTTTTTTTGAGAAACTAACACATGTTTACTTTTTTGTCAAAAGGAAATCATCTACTATCTCTCGCACTTCGCTAGCAGAGCGCGTTTCCATCAGCTTGACGCGCAGCTCCTTCGCACCAGCGAAGCCGTTGCAGTACGCCTTGAAATGCTTTTTCATGATGGCAAACGGCTTCACGTCGCCAAGCAGTGCTTCAAAAAGTCGGCAATGCTCTATCATCATCATAAGGCGCTCGTGCGGCGCAATCGGCGCGATGCGCGACTGCGCCGCAGTTCGCTTTGTGTCAAAAAACTTCCGCAGAAATGTTTTGCGAATCCATTCCGGCTGCTTCTTCGGAAGCGCTGCCACCATCCCCCTGTCTTCATCGAAAAACCACGGATTCCCGAAGAGTGCACGCCCAATCATCACGCCGTCACAACCGCTCGTTTTTGCTTTCTCTCTCGCATCCGCAAGGCTTGTCACATCGCCATTTCCAATAATCACCGTTTGTGGTGCGAGCCAGTCACGAAGCTCTACCACTTTTTTCATCAGCTCCCAATGCGCGGGTACAAGTGAGAGCTCCTTGCGGGTACGCACATGCACACTGAGCGCTGCAATATCAGCTGACAATAACAACGGAATCCAATTCTCAATTTGCACACTGTTGTACCCAACGCGTGTCTTCACTGAAATTGGAAGATTCGGCGCACCGCGTTTTGCCGCCGCAATGATTTCAAGCGCACGCTGTGGCGTTTTGATCATCGCCGCTCCCGCGCCCTGCTTTTCGATCGTTTTGTCAGGACAGCCCATATTGATATCGATGCCATCAAAGCCGAGCTGGGCACACAGCCGCGCTGCACCTTCCATCTTTTCGGGGTCGCTCGAAAACAGCTGCGCGACGATCGGCCGCTCGCCCTCCGTGTATAGGAGATCTTTTTGCAACACTTCCCGCCCGGGACTCATCAATCCGTTCGCAGAGACAAATTCCGTCCACACTACATCGGGCTTTCCATATTTCACAAGCATGCGCCGAAACGCCGCATCGGTCACATCCGCCATCGGTGCCACGCAGAAAAACGGTTTCTTCTTTTCTCT
>DASZOX010000023.1:0-14532 GCA_035550535.1 Minisyncoccota bacterium | reverse complement strand
AAGCGCCGGGGCAAAATGAAAACATTCAAAAACGTCCGTTCGTCGGTCGCGGCGGACAACTCTTGCGCAAAATGATCCGCGAGATCGGCTGGCGCGAAGAAGATGTCTACATCACCAATATCGTCAAGCGCCGCCCGCCGGAAAACCGTGACCCACTGCCTAAAGAAATTGAAGCCTATCAGCCATACTTGGCGCGGCAAATTGAGATCATTGCGCCGCGCATAATCGTGACACTTGGCCGCTTTTCAATGAATTATTTTCTTCCGAAAGCGAAGATCACGCATGACCATGGGGTCGTGTTTGAAAAAGGTGGACGGCTCATTTGTCCGCTTTTTCATCCAGCGGCCGCACTCCGTAACCCTGCGGTGCTTGATCAATTCGAAGCTGATTTTCGCAAGCTTCCGAAAATTGTCGCCGGCGATTCCTCATTTGCACCTCATCACATCGACGAAGCGCCAATTCCGCCAGAACAGCCGTCATTGTTTTAACTGACTATATGGATAAAGAAGGAACAAAAAATATAAAAGTGATTATCTTTGATTTCTTCGGCGTTATTTCCTCAAAAGTCGTTATTGTGTGGATTGAGCAAAATTTTCCTCCCGATAAAGTAATCGATAAACGTTTAAAAGCATGTTGACGATACAAACGGCCATTCATCCAAGTCCTATCGCTGGTATCGGTCTATTTGCTGATGAATTCGTTCCGAAAGGAACGATTGTATGGAAGTACAATCCTGAACTCGATCTGCTTTTCTCTGAAGAACAAATCAATGCACTTTCATCCACGTCCAAAAAACAATTTTTCAATTATGCGTTTCTTGATAAAAAGTATCGCAAATACATGCTTTGTGGCGATGATGCGCGGTTTTTTAACCATTTCGAGACACCGAACTGTGATGATGCTGCTGAAGATATAACAATCGCATTGCGAGATATTCAAAAAGGAGAAGAACTCACCGTGAACTACTTGTCGTTTTATGGGGATATGAAGCAGTTGGGGAAATTTATATGAAAATACGATTGTTACAAAAGAACGATATCGGTGCTGCTTCGAAGATTGTTGGAATGAATTACTCAAAGAAGTTTGAGCGTGCTTCGAAAGAAGAAATTACGGCTATGTTTCAGAGAGGGCCGGTACCACCTATGTACTTCGTCGCAGAAGAAAAAGGTGAAGTTATCGGCTTTGCCGGCTATATCCAGTCGTGGATGGATTACTACATTTATCAGATATTTTGGGTAAATGTGCATCCGCAGTATAAACGGAAAGGGATCGGAAAAAAGTTGGTAGGGAAACTTATTTCAGAAATAAAGAAAAAGAGGAATGCAAAACTGATCCTTTTAACAGCTAATAGTGCAGTCGGAAACGAAAGATATTACTCACAAAATTTTGGATTTAAAACGATACAGCGGTTTGATAACAAACGAGAACATTTAATGGTGTTGTCTTTAGAAAAATAATTGTGCACTATGGAAAGAATGTGAATTTTTCAAGATCATTGATTACTTTTTTGCCTGTACTCCAAAATATCTCCCGGCTG
Source organism: Minisyncoccota bacterium (assembly GCA_035550535.1). Taxonomy (GTDB): domain Bacteria; phylum Patescibacteriota; class Minisyncoccia; order Phycocordibacterales; family UBA9973; genus UBA4124. The sequence goes on along the minus strand of DASZOX010000023.1, from coordinate 12,995 downwards.
GCAGTCGAGGGCGGTGCAGATTGCAGAGAGTGTTGAAAGGCGGACCGCTTTTGCTTTGCCGTTTTTGAGGATGGAAATATTCGCGATCGTGATACCCACCCGCTCCGCAAGCTCGGTTACGCTCATTTTTCGTTTTGCAAGCATGACGTCGAGGTTGATAATGATGGCCATACGCTTAAACGGTGAAGTCGTTTTCTGATTTGATATCGATCGCACTTCGCACTAGCTTCTGCAGCACGGCGGTAAACACGGCGACGACGAATGGTGCGCAGGCGAATGCCAGTCCGATCACCATAAGTCCGGGCGCGTCCTCTTTTTGTGCAAGAAAATATACGATGGGCATGCCGCATAGATACAGAATGCTCATGCCAATCGCCGAGGTTTTGATTTTTCGAAGTGCGCGAATAGAGTCTTCGGAAAACGCAACATTCTTATCAATGTACGTGAGCAATTTGAATGCGTGGAAGAGGGCAATGAAGAAAAATATTGCTGTGAGATAGACGCCAGCCAAAACAAAACCGAACCGCACATAGGTAAAGACCGAAACGTAATCGAGTACCGCGCCAACAATCCACGGAATGCCGAAAATACACAGTGACAGAACGGCTACTGCAATAAAAATGATAACGCATCGTAAAAATAGGGTGGAACTTCGCTTCATGTTTTTTACCCGTTTGGTTGCTAATGCTCTAAGCATAGCATGTGTTTATCGTTTTACAATAAAAGTATGTTGCATTTCAGTAAAATAATTCCTTTGTCAAACTCAAGCGTGGGAAAAAAGATTGAAAGTCCTTTTATCGTCCTCATGCTCTGGTATACTTCTCTCATACAGCATCACATGAAAGATACCGTCACGTTTAAAATTTTTTTCGCCATGCTCGTCCTTGCGGTCATCATCCTCGCGAGCGTGCTTGTTGTTCGAATTCAGGACGATCGAGCATCGCTCGCGCCGTATACAATCGGAACGCCGGTTGTTCCAAGTACGGAACTTCCGCTGGGCATGACGCTCAAAACGTTCGAAGTGCCACCCGGTGAAGTGCCCCCCTCGATCGCGCTTTCGGTAACAAAAGATACGATGGGCGGATGGGATGTACACGCCGAGACTGCCAATTTTACTTTTGCCCCCGAACACTTGGACGGGGCGCCGGTTGCGGGGGAAGGGCACGTGCATTTGTATATCGACGGCCAGCTCATCATCATGCTAGGGCCGTGGTATCACCTTGATGCGCTTGCGCCCGGCACGCACACGATTCGTGTAGGACTGTTCAACAATGATCACAGCGCGTACGTGATTGATGGCAAACGCATTGAAGCCGAACAACAGCTCACGACCGAGAGTGGCATGACGACGTCTTCGATGAACATGTAGCAATGAATCGAAAGTGGGCGTACACTATCAACGACATGAAAGCCAAGGTACAACGACTCCGCACTTTTTTGATAGTGCTCGCATGCTCGCTCTTCGGAGCGGTGGGTATCGCAAGCGCGCACGAAGCATACGTGCTGCCGTACGATACGTTTTGGGAGGGTATGAAGCAGCCGTGGAGCGGGCATGCGTTTGATGCACTTAAAAATCCGCACAACGTCCACATCACGATCAAGATCGCGCTTTCGGTCATCGTACTCCTTGTGCTCAACTTCTTTTTCCGCAAAAGTCGTCTCGGTGCGCGCTGGTCGGCATTTCTCGAGCGCTACGCGCATCTCGGGCCCCACTTCGTTCGTATCACGATCGCGATCGCATTTTTTTTCTCCGCGGTGAGCTATTCGTTTCTCGGGCCGGAGCTCCACGAAAGCCTTTTTCCGCATGCGATACTGATCCGCATTGCGCTTTTTGCGATTTCGGTCATGATTGCCATCGGCTTTCTTACCGAACTTGCCGCGCTGGTCGGGATGGTGATTTTCCTCTACAGCTTCGGCATCTTCGGCCCGTACATTTTTACGTACCTCAATTATCTCGGTGAACTCATCGTGCTTTTCTTGTTTGGTATGCGCGTATTCTCGGTCGATAGGTATCTGTTCGGGCGGTTGCGACGCTTTCCACTATTTGAAAAATACGAAACGGTGATTGTGCGTATCCTCTACGGACTTGCGCTCAGCTATGCGGCGATCACGGTCAAGTTGCTGCACCCCGAGCTTACGGTACTCGTCGTCAACACGTGGCACCTAACGCAGTTTCATTGGCTCTTTCCATCAGATCCACTCTTGGTCACATTCGGCGCCGGTGTCGTTGAACTGATCATCGGGCTCTTCATTTTGGTCGGATTTGAAATGCGGCTCACCATTTTTATCAGCCTCTTCTATATCACGCTCTCACTGTTGTATTTCCGCGAACTCGTCTGGCCGCACCTCTTGCTCTATGGCATCTCGTTCAACCTTATCGTGCAGCCGCAAGTCTTCACGCTTGATCATCTCCTTTTGAAAAAACATCGCGTGGCGAAATCATGGTGGAAACGTCCGTTTATGGCGCACAACACTCGCGGTAAGAGCAGTGGCTCACGCACCCAGTAACACCGACAATTATTTATTACGTTATTTGTCCAGTAATGCTAGGAGGAAACTATATATACGATATTATCCTAAACCCTAACCAGAATAATCTTAAGAGTGATTTCATTTGACATACCTCCTCTCTTTACAACTTGCCGGCACTTTCAACTAAGACGCACCCAAGTACAAGAAAACGTGGATGTCCACGCGAGTTTGTCAAAAAGCTGGGTGTTTCTATCAAAAAGCGACAAATTTATTAAAACAAAAAATATTTCTGTCAAGTAATGCTTTTTTTGACAATTCGTCATATAGTTGGGGCGTAATTACTAGCGTAATGACACTGACTATGAAAAAACTCTTGGTATATATAAGCATTATAAGCACGCTTGCCTTCGGCGCTCTCGGGGCGACCTTTGCACATGCGCAAACCTACTATAACGACGGTTATTACCCGGAGGGCAGTTCGTGTACCACACTCACACTCAACCTTGGTGTTGGGGCGACTGATGCTTCTTCTGGAGGGCAGGTAAGTGCACTACAAAATTTCCTCAATCAGTACGGTTACATGCAGTATCCGGTGACGGGATACTTCGGTACACTCACAATGCGTGCAGTGCAGAGCTTCCAATCCGCGAGTGGCTTCACGCCAGTCGGCGCGCTCGGACCACTGACGCGTGCAAAAATCCAATCCCTCACCTGTGGCGGTGGCGGTAGTACCATCATTCCTCCAACGGGAAGCACTGTCACTCTTTTGAGTATGAGTCCGACCTACGGATCAGTCGGGACATTCGTCACGCTCAGCGGCTACGGATTTGTACCGGGAGATACCGTTCACTTCGGCTCTGGGACCATCAGCCAAGTCAACTACGTAAATCAAAACACACTCACCTTCACTGTGCCGTCGTATCTGGGTGCGTACTGTGCGTATGGACAAGCATGTCCGATGTATGCGCAACAGGTAACCAACGGGAGCTATCCGGTATCAGTGACTGACGGCTACAACTCAAGTAATGTACTCACGTTCACGGTCGGCTACGGCAGCGGGTATTACTGGGGTGGCGGCTACGGCTCCTACGGTGCTCCGACTATCACCGCTATCAATCCGACCTCGGGCGGACAGGGAACACAAATCTGGATCACCGGAAACAACTTCACTCAAGGTTCCACTGTTGCTATCGGTGGGAACGGTTATTCATTCACGGTACAACCATATATTCAAAACAGCAATCAGCTCTATTTCACCTTTCCGACTACGACAAACTCCCAATGTTTCGTCTCGCCATGCACTCAGCAATATCTCTCTGCGGGCACCTATCAGATCAATGTAAGCAATGGTTACGGCTCGAGTAACCCCGCACAGTTTATTCTGAACAACACTGCTGGTTACGGCACACTCTCTATTACCGGTATTGATGCGCCGTCATCGCTCGCTGTATACAACAGTGGTACATGGACCGTGCATGTCAGTGGTACAAATAGTAACTATCTCCACTACAGTGTCGTCTGGGGCGACAAGGGGTACTACGGATCGAATGCGACTTCGCAGTCATACTATGGGACAACTGCGACGTTCACCCATGCGTACCAAACGCGCGGTACATTTACTCCACGGTTTACAGTCACCGATGACTATGGACATTCGATCACGAGTTCAACAACTGTGAACGTGTACTAACTTAGTCTTCGATGCACTCATGTTGACTTTCCCACCACTTATCCAATTGCTTATTGCATTAGCAGTGGCGCTTGCCGCGGTCTTTGTGGGGGTAGCGACTGCGCCAGAGAAGGAAATCGATACTGCTTCTTCTTCAGAAAATGCTACCTCGGAGTTTTCTTTGCCCGCGCTGAGTGAAGAAGAAGCGCAGCCTTCTCTTTTGGTGGATAGATTTGAAGTTCCACTTGATAACATTGAACAATCGTCTACTTCTCCATCAGCCAACCTTTTCTTCACAGAGACTATAGAAAAATACCAGATAGAAGAGTAGGTTACGCACTGTTTTCTGGAACTGTAAAGGTAAGTGACTATGTACGCTCTCGTCTCCTTATGTAGGTGATATTCCCCTCTGACAAATAGCATGTCATAAGAAGACGATATATACTGTTGGGGCGCGCTATACAGGAGCGGATATTACCCATTAAATTTAATTTTTCACTATGTCTTTACTATTACAAATTACACTCGGCGTACTTATCGCAGGAGGTATAGGATTTGGTGTATGGAACCACGAGCACCACAAGGCGATGCTGCAGCCACCATCTACTACGACTACCGATGAGACTACCGCCCAGCCATCGACACCATCCGAAGTGGATGTGCATGACGGCGCGAACGTCAATCTCTCAGCCGGTACGACCGATGGTGATCTCGATGCCGATCTTTCGACTATCGATCAACAACTGAAGGCAGTGAACAGCGATTCGGTCGACATTGATCAATCAATGAATGATAAACCTATTACTCAGTAGTAACAGATACATTGGCTTATGAAAAAAACTATTCTCAGTACGATAGGTATCGTTGCAATAATAGTGCTCGGCACTATCGTTGCTCAAGCTGCAGCGCTCGGTATCTCGACCGCCGCTTCGATTGGCACGAGCAGCACTGCTACGGGAGGAGCCGCTGGTGCAAATGCTTCTGTTAAAGCGGATCTGGAGGTGAAGGCACAAGATCGTGCCGCACAAGAGATTGATCGACGCGTCACCGCGCTCACCAGCCTTGCAACAAGAATAAGCGCTATGGTTCGTGTGTCGGACCAAGAAAAGTCAACCTTGCAATCATCAATAAACAGCCAGATTTCGATGCTGGACACGCTCAAGGCAAAAATTGCTGCGGATACTGATGCTGCAACACTGAAAGCAGATGTGGCCTCTATCACAAAGGCGTACCGCATCTTTATACTTGTCATGCCACAAGGAAGGATTGCTGCAGCTGCTGATCGCATCAGTACCACCGCTGACCTTATGACACAACTTGGCGCAAAGCTCCAGACGCGCATGAGTGATGCAGCAAATGCGGGTCATGATATTACCGCACTTCAATCCACCTACAGTGATTACATGGCAAAGATTGCCGATGCAAAAGCGCAAGCGACTACAGCGACGAATCTTACCGCAAACTTAACTCCTGACAATGGTGATGCGACTGTAGCAGCAAGCAACAAGACCGCGCTCACCAACGCCCGTAGTGCTATCAAGACGGCGGTAAGTGATCTGCAAAAGGCTCGCACTGATGCAACGACCATCGTTAAGACGCTTAAAGGATGGGCTCCTACCACGGGTACTTCGACGAGCACAAGCGCTTCTTCTCAAAGTTCGGTTTAGCTCTTTGTCTCAAGAATGTGCACAAAAAATCCCCCATTTAGAGGGGATTTTTTGTGCATAAATATTGCATAAATAAAAAACTGCCGTAGAATAGGGAAGTTCGTCCAAAACAAGGGCCCTTAGCTTAGTTGGTAGAGCGCCTCTTTTGCAAAGAGGAGGTCAGGAGTTCGAATCTCCTAGGGTCCACCATAGTGAATTTCGTTCGGAAGCGGAGCGATTTTTCGTAAGCCAAAATGCGCTGCCATATTGAGGCATGGTGCCATAGTTGCTGAAGTGTTAATATACATGCTATGGATAGAAGCTATATGAGCGCGATTGAGGGTGGAAAGGTCGATGTAACGCTTGTGGTACTAGAAAAACTCGCCAATGCGCTTGATTTCCGTTGATGAGCTATTGAAATGATTATGGGCAATTCTTCTCAAAAAATAATTTCAGAAAATCAGGAAACTTGGGATAAAGTCGCTGATTTATTTGTAGACGCAAGCGCGCTGCCTGTTTGGGGACCATTTGGAATTGGAGATGACCTAAACCTTATTCCGGAAATTGAAGGGAAGACTTTTCTTGAAATTGGCTGTGGTAGTGGTCGCTCAATAAAATATCTCATCGAAAGAGGAGCGAAAAAAGTATACGGGCTTGATGTATCAGCAAAACAAATTGAAGAAGCGACTGCGTACAACCAAGAAGCAATAAATCAAGGGAAAGTTCAGCTCATTCAAGGTTCGATGGAAGAAAAAATCAAAATTGAACCGGTTGATTTTGTTTTTTCAGTTTATGCTATCGGATGGACACCGGAACCGGAAAAGACACTTAAAAATATTTACTCCTATTTGAAGCCATGTGGTTTATTTATTTGGAGTTGGGATCACACATTTTTTACCGATGTTCAGTACGAAGATGGAAAATTTATAGTTGTTTATGCTTACCACGAAGAAAATTCGCTTGGAATAAAAAACTGGAAAAAGGAAGGCACGACAGCACACTTAACTTATCGAAAAACTTCTACATGGTTTAATCTTTTACGTGGTGCTGACTTTGAGATTGTCGGTTATCACGAGCCAAAACCAAAAAATTTGAGCAAAGGTCATGACGACCCAGCGAAATATTATTCAATCCAAAAAGCAGAGAAAATTCCTTGTAGTTTTATCTTTGTCTGTAAGAAACAAAAACTATGACAAAACGCGCTTTCATAATTCACGGCTGGGACGGCTATCCCAAAGAAGGTTGGTTTCCGTGGCTCAAATCTGAATTAGAGAAAAACGGTTTTCAAGTTCAAGTTCCGTCTATGCCCGAACCAGCCGAACCGAAAATCGAAGCGTGGGTTTCGCACCTCTCCAAAACTGTCGGCGATGTTGATGAAAATACTTACTTTGTCGGACATAGTATCGGTTCCCAAACAATTCTCCGGTACTTGGAAAGTTTGCCCGCCGACAAAAAAGTAGGGGGTGCGGCTTTTGTGGCTGGCTGGTTCATTTTAATGAATTTGAAAACCGATGAAGAAAAAGAAATCGCCAAGCCGTGGTTGGAGACTCCGATTGATTTTGAAAAAATTAAGCAACACACCAAAAAGTTTTTTGCAGTGTTCTCCGACGATGACAAGATTGTACCGCAAGAAAACAAAAAACTTTTTGGTGAACGACTTGGTGCAAAAACCACAACGGAACACACTAAAGGACACTTTAGCGGAAGCGATGGGGTGAAAGAATTGCCTATAGTTTTGGAAGCAATTCTTTCACAATAGCCACCGCCGTTTCAAAAAAAGAAAGCCGAAACCCACGCGGATTCCTCCCCAGATTTCTCCTCCGCGCGGGCGAGTCCACAAACTTCCTCAGTGATTATTTCTCTATCTCGTGTTAAAATCCTCTGAGTATTACATTTATTCAGTCTTATTTTATTCCCGTCGCACATGATTTTTTCGAAACACATGCTCACCAAAAAGAGATTTCTCATTCCTGCGGCTGTTGTTGTCATAGCGGGTGGTTTTATTCTCTATAATCATACCAAGAAACCCTCATACCATTTTGTTACCGTCACTCGCGGGTCCATTACCCAAACGGTGTCGGTGACGGGGAACACCACTCCCGCGCAAAGTGTGCAGATGGGGTTCCAAAGTGTTGGTGTCATCACGCATGTCTACCGCAAGCTTGGAGACACAGTGCATCAAGGAGAAGTTGTCGCCGCGCTCGATACGGGCACGCTCTCGGCGGCGGTAGCACAAGCGCAGGCAACGGTTGATCAGCAAAAGGCTTCACTTGCTGCGCTCCAAGCGGGCACCACGCCACAGCAACTCACCGTTGACGAAACAGCGGTTGCCAATGCGCAAACGGCACTTTCAAATACAATTCAGAGTTCGTATATTCAAGTACAAGACGCGATAAAAAATAAAATTACTCCGTTCTTCAGTACGGTCAGTACCAATAAACAACCTATCACGCTCTCAGGACAGTATTATGATTTGCTCGGTAAGATCAATGCAGCGCTTGATGCATGGGGGCAAACGCTGCTCTCCACCTCTTCCTCTCAAACACCGAGTGTCACGGATGCCGATACCCATCTCGCCGCACTTACAGCACTGGTGGGTCAGGTGAATAGTGCGGTCACTACACTCCTTGCGGGAAGTAACTATGATGCGACCACGGTACAGACGCTTCAGGGGGAAATAACTACAGCAGCACTTGCTGTCGCCAACGCCAAAACCGCTATCGATACCGCACAGGCCACACTTTCCGCCGCACAGGGTACACTGCTTCTCGCACAAGCTGGGCCGACCGCAGATGCCATCACCGCAGCACAGGCACAAGTAGCGCAAGCTGAAGCAGGACTCGCCAGCGCGCAGGTAGGTCTTCAGCATGCAGAGATTATCGCGCCTATCGATGGAGTTATCACCCAACAAGACGCAAAGATAGGTGAACTTGCCACAGTGGGGGCACCGCTTGTCTCTGTTATCGGTAATGGCGGGTTTGAAGTTGATGCAGGCGTCTCGGAGACAGATGTGGGTAAGCTCGCCGTAGGCGACCCCGTCTCAATGACCTTCGATGCATTCCAAAACGAGACGTTTACCGGCAAGGTGTTTTATATCGCTCCTGCTGCCACCAATAACCAAGGAGTTATTACGTATCTCACCAAAGTTTCGTTCGACGCTCCCGATGCACGCATCAAGAGTGGCTTGACTGCCAACCTTGATATTCAAACTGATCATAAGGACAACGTATTGCTCCTTCCTGAGTACGCTATCGTGCAGAATGACCAGGGAACATTTGTGGAAGTGGTCGAAAATAATACGGTTAAACAAATGCCGGTAACCCTTGGTATCCAAGATCAAAATGGTACTGTTGAGGTATCGTCTGGCGTAGATGAAGGAGAACAAGTGCTCAATGTAGGGCTCAAAACATAATGATCGAAGTACGTGACTTACGAAAAGAATATAGAGATGAAGAGACGCCTACTCCGGCGCTTCGCGGAGTGACCTTTTCTATCGAGCAAGGGGAGTTTGTTTCGATTATGGGGCCCTCGGGGTCGGGCAAGTCAACACTGCTCCAAATACTGAGCTTCCTCGATCGCCCCACAGGAGGGCGCTATACCTTTCAGGGGAAAAGTATTGATGATATGGACGACCAAGCACTCGCGCATATGCGTAACAAAACGATGGGTTTCGTGTTTCAATCGTTCAACCTCCTCGCACGGTTGAGCGTTTATGACAACGTGGAAATACCACTTTTGTACTCGTCGCTTCCAAGTGCGAAAAGAAAAAAGAGTATTGAAAATGCCATCACTTCTGTGGGCTTGACGGAGAAATTGTATGTCGAAGCGGCGCGCCTTTCGGGTGGCCAAAAGCAGCGGGTCGCGATCGCTCGTGCGCTGGTGACTGACCCTGATGTGATTTTTGCCGACGAACCGACCGGCAACCTCGACTCGCAGTCGGGACTTCAAGTGATGGATATACTCTCGTCTCTTCATCAAAAGGGGAGAACAGTCATCCTTGTCACCCACGAGACACAGACCGCCGAATTTGCCAATAGGATTATTCACATCAAAGACGGGATGGTCGAAAGCGATGCAGCGATTACCCGACATCATCCGCCTCGCGGCGCGCTAAAATAGGTATGGTTTTTCGTGATGCATTCAAAACTGCTACCCGAAGCCTCGCTCATGGCAAGATGCGCTCGGTGCTCACTATGCTCGGCATTGTCATCGGTATCGCTTCGGTCATCGTCCTTATGTCGATCGGACGTTCGGCGCAAGACTTGATCTTAGGGCAGGTGCAGAGTGTGGGGTCCAATTTGATTATTGTTATCCCCGGTGCGCCCAATAACGGACGTTTTTCTTCTCCCGCGGCGGCACAGGGGATCGTGGTGACGAGTTTGCAACAACGAGACGTCGACACACTCTCGCAGGAGCCTTCCATTGATTATGTAGTACCAGAAGTGCGGGGGCAAGCCGAAGTAGTGTACGGCAATAACAACACGACGATAGGGTACACCGGCAGTACGGCAGATTTTTTCCAAGTGAGCAATCTCACCGATCTGAGCGAGGGGGCACTTTTTACCAAGAGCGATGTTGATTCGGGTAATCATGTGGTGATCATCGGCCCCACGCTTGCGCACACACTCTTTGGATCCTCGATCGATCCAGTGGGTAAAACCATCAGGGTCAAAAATGTTTCATTTCGTGTTGTTGGTGTTTTGAAGAAAGGGGGTACGGGGGTGTTTGGCGTTGATCTTGGCAATCTTGTGGTTATGCCGATAACCGTTGCACAAAGGCAGTTGCTTGGCATCAACTATTTCAATGTCATTATCGCACAGGCCGACGCGCAGTATGATATCAATTTTGTAAAAAACAGGATGACTGCTGTGCTGGAGCGCAATCATGCCATTACCGACTCAAACAAAGACGACTTTACCATCGATACGCAAGCGGATATTCTTTCGATCTTGGGAAGTATCACCTCGGTGCTCACTATATTTTTGGCGGCTATTGCATCGATATCACTTATTGTGGGAGGTATCGGGATCATGAATATTATGCTGGTATCGGTGACCGAGCGCACACGCGAAATCGGGTTGCGCAAGGCGGTAGGGGCGACGAATAAGGATATCCAGCAGCAGTTCTTGATCGAGTCGGTACTCCTCACGTTCACTGGAGGAATAGTGGGACTCGTCGCGGGCGCTGGTATCGTAGGACTTATCTATCTTGTCTTATCGAATTTTTATACTTCACTGGCTTGGCAGTTTGCGCTCCCTTTTTCGGCGATCGCTCTTGCGGTTGGTGTCTCGACGATTGCGGGTATTGTCTTTGGCATTTATCCCGCGCGCAAGGCAGCACGCAAAAATCCTATCGAAGCACTGCGCTATGAATAGGTTGCCCTTTTGTCAGCCTCTGGAAGTGCGTTATACTTTGCTCGTATGAAATCTTTTCTCATACTCCTCATCATCGCAGCGATCGTCTGCGCGTGGTGTCCGTGGTTGAGTATGGCGGATGCAAAGCAGCTCATCTATAACAATGTCTATTCAAGCCAGAGTACACTTCAGAACGGCTGTGTCCTCACCATTGATACGACAAGCTTGCAGAAGGTATTGTTTGGGTACAAAGAAAACGTCGGGTACCAATGCACCTACAACACTGATTTTATTACGGAGGGGAGCAATACCGTCTTTGTCTCCTTCTTCAAGCAGGTGTTCAACGTCCCACATCCCATCATCAAGTAACTCTTGACAGTGTTATATATTGTGCTAATGTGGTGACAAACAAAACAACTTCAAAGAAAAATTAAAAATTGAAAAATGAAAAGAATGCTTACTTTTATGTTGTTTGCGTTCGGTATGAACGCAGCAACTTTTGCAGGCGACCAACATGTGGTATCTGCTTCTGTTGATCATCAATGCCTTTGTTCAACATCGTCGAGAATTACGATTGAGCTACATTTAAAAGGCTTCACAGATAATGTTTCTATTATCTGGCAATATTCGTCAATCACCGACGGGAAAAATTGGTCCGTTCTCACTGGACAGAACAAAAAATACCTGACAACCGATTCTGTTGGTATTTACCGTGCAAAGGTGACTGAACACGGGTCATGTTCAAGGGATTATTATTCACCTGATATTTATATCGGAGAGTGTAGAACACTCCCCTTGAACTTTGGTTCAATTGATGGGATCGCAAATAATGGCAGAGCTTTTATTACATGGACCACTTCCATGGAAGACAATGTATCACATTTTGTCGTTCAGAGCAGTGAGGACGGTGTATCCTTTACTGTTGTTGATACAGTAAAAGCAGCAGGTACGAGCAGTACCATTCAAACCTACCATGTGACAGTGTCGCTTTCTGAATCATCTGTAACATTTTACCGTATTATGTCGGTAGATATAGATGGGGCAGTGTCGTTCAGTAAAGTGATTACGGTCACCGCTGCGACCGCAGAGCAAAAACGTTTAGTTGTATATCCTAACCCAGCAAAAAATGTTATCAATTTCATGGACAATAAAAACGGCCATAAGTTTGTGATAACAAATCTTTCCGGTATAAGGATGATGACAGGAACCATTGACGATATGAAGGTATCGGTTACAAACCTTCCGAAAGGGATGTATACGCTTTATTTGGATGATGGCTCCAAAGCAACATTTGAAAAACAATAGGCAGTTCTTGGGTAGCCCGCCAATCTTGGCGGGCTTTTTAATTGTTCGCACTTTATGGAAAGAAACGATATACTTTATCCATGAAGAAACGAAGCACCGTTTTACCATTTGCTGATCGCGTCCGTCGCGTTGTTGTTGCCATTCCAAAGGGTACAACGATGACCTATGCACAGGTTGCCCGTGCGGCAGGAAGTCCTCGGGCAGCGCGAGCTGTCGGAACGGTGATGAGGCACAACTTTGACCCAAAGGTGCCGTGTCATCGAGTCATTCGTAGTGATGGAAGTTTGGGAAATTACAACCGTGGCGGCACAACGGTGAAGCGAGCGCTCTTGCGAAAAGAAGGAGTAGTGCTATGAAAAATTATTTGCCGCTGTTGGTTGTGGGAATGATGATCTTTTGTGTCTTTTTTTCTACGACGTATGCCGCAGCAACTCCCCCCACCACTCCTGTCTGGATAACTCCCACCGACGCCACACCAGGGGATAACGCTGTACTCCATGCATTCATCTACAACGCCACCGCAAGCGGCGCCTCGCTTACCGTTACTTT
>DASZOX010000022.1:0-40433 GCA_035550535.1 Minisyncoccota bacterium | reverse complement strand
ACCACCTTTTAGGGGGTGGTTATCAAGTAATACAGTATTAGTATTATTGTCAGTAGAAATGCTATTGCAATTCCTCCGACAACAGCTACGGCTCGATAACTTTGCCGTGATTTCTGAGGAGCGGTGACGGCTACAAATATTGCTCCTACGAGCAAAGCGGTCGCTATGACAAAGAAATAGATCATGGGTACAGATTTTGATGAAAAAATAGCACATTTTATATATGAAGTCAATATTTCCTCATCAGTTGAACCCAAAAATACATTGCTATATAATGACCGAAGCTTTACGCAGATGCGAAAGCGCACTGACACGATTATAAGACCTTAAGGGAATCTCCCGTTACAACCATCCCTATGAACAAACAAGCACTTGTTGAAATAGTCCATGGCATCATTGGCGGCACTAAAGTGCAAGCCGAAGAAGTCATTGAGAGTGTTATTTCATCTATCACCACCACACTCAAAAAAGGTGAGGAAGTTTCAATCGCCGGACTTGGCATTTTTTCGGTAAAAACTCGTGCCGCACGCATGGCGCGCAATCCAAAGACTGGAGAGCAGGTCAAAGTAGCTGCAACACGTGTTCCGAAGTTCCGCGCTGCAAAAGCGCTTAAAGATGCGGTGAAATAATCCAATCCTATTTCTTCTCAATACTGATACCCCGCTTTTCAAAAGCGGGGTATCATGTTTATAGAAATAAACGCACAATTAGGTATACTTAAGTGACTATGCAACTCCCTCAAGAGACGTTCACCACCCCCGCGCAAGAAATTGCATGGCTTGGCGAACAAAGCCACAAAGAATACATTCTTCAAACTACTCCGGGTGCGACGATCGAGGACGCTACAAAAACTACCATCGAGTCCTACGCCCGCGCAGAAGCGAAAACATTCATCCATGAATCGCGCGTCATGGCGCCCCACGAAATTGAGCACGTGTTGCTGCGCCTCAAACCGGAAACACACGATCAAAAGATAGAGGCGCTTTTTGGGACTATGCTCGAGCGCGGTATCAAAAACACGCTCGACATCGTCAAAGGGATGCACGATCCCCACCTCGAGGATGATTTTCATCGTTTCCTGGTGCAATACCTCCACACCGTCGGCGCTCTCCCGGGGCTCAAGGAAAAAAGCGCCCTCTACGGGGAGCTCCGACACACGCTTTTTGTGGTTACCCTTGCTCCATCGCACGAACAAGAAAAAGAAGGAGCAACCTTCAAAACCTTCATTCAAGCAATGAAGCAGTTTTTAATGGGTATGCGCGGCACCTTACAGCAAACATCGGACTACTATGTGCTGGAGCTTGCGGTAGGGCACCAGTCAAGAGATATTGCCCTCTACGTATCTGTGCCCTCACCCCACGAACAAACATTCGAGCGCCTCGTACATGCCTACTACCCCACCGCCATCATCGATGAAGTGGTCGACGACTACAATATTTTTTCAAGTACGGCCGTGGGGATCGCCGCAAGCATCGCATCGCTTAAGGCCCCTGCTATTTTCCCCATTGCGACCGACACTGCATTTGAGCATGATCCGCTCGCAGCGCTCATCGGATCGCTCTCACAACTCGAAGCACAAGAAGGAGCCGCTATCCAATTCGTCATCAGCACCGATACGCTAGTGACCAACCAGCTCTTGCAGAGCGTCATCGATCGAGCACAAAAAGGCGATGGCACCGTCAAACACCTCTACAGCGAAGCCACCGAGTCCCTCATAAAGAGCGTCGGAAAAGGCCTGTTCGCTTTCTTTGAAAAAGAAAAAAAAGATGAAAAGGAAAAGCAGCTTGATACTCACGGTATTGAACTTGCAACCGCAAAAAATAAGAGTCAAACCCTATCAGCCGGCATTCGTATTATTGCTGCGGCTGGCACCCTCGACAGAGCAAAAAGTGTCGTGCAGACCATACAAGCGTCTTTTCAACAATTCACTCTCCCCAATTCAAATGAAATTACATGGAATGACGTACGGGCTTCTCGGATGAGCGAAGCAGTGCATGACTTTACCTTCCGCACACTTCGGCCCGAACAACAAATAGCATTCAATGTCGATGAGCTCGCAACGCTCTTCCACTTCCCCGTCGGATTCCTCGCGGCTCCCGAGCTCAAAGAAGCAGCAGCCGCTACCGCTCCAGCTCCCGTATTCACCGCTGCCGACAGCATCATTATCGGTACCAACACTTATCGCGGCAAATCGACCGAAGTACGCTTCGCCAAAGAGGATCGCCTTCGTCATTGCTACGTCATTGGTCAAACCGGCACAGGAAAAACAGTCTTTTTGAAAAACATGATTATCCAAGATATCAAGAACGGCGACGGCGTCTGCTTCATCGATCCCCACGGGAACGACATCGAGGCCATTCTTGCCAACATCCCTCCCGAACGCATTGACGATGTCATCTATTTTGACCCTGCGTACACCGCGCGACCGATGGGGCTCAACATGCTTGAGTATGACCAGCGTTTTCCCGAACAAAAAATATTTGTCATCAACGAACTCCTCGCTATTTTCAACAAACTCTTTGATATGAAAGTGGCAGGAGGACCTATGTTTGAACAGTATTTCCGTAATTCCGCGGGGCTCGTCATGGAAGACCCAGAATCAGGATCGACACTCCTTGAGATCGGCCGCGTGCTTGCAGACAAAGCATTTCGAGATTTGAAACTCTCTCGCTGCACCAATCCGATCATCAAACAATTCTGGGTAAATGCCGAAAATACGACCGGCGAAAGCGCGCTTGCGAACTTTGTCCCTTACATCACCAACAAATTCGATGTTTTCATTTCCAACGACATCATGCGCCCCGTCGTCGCCCAACAAAAAAGCGTGCTCAATTTCCGAGAAATCATGGATAAGAAAAAGATCCTCCTCGTCAACCTTTCCAAAGGACGGCTTGGAGATATCAACGCAAACCTCATTGGCCTCTTGTTGGTGGGAAAGATCACCATGGCGGCGCTCTCTCGAGTCGATATCCTTGGGAAAGAAAAGGTAAATGACTTTTATCTTTACATCGACGAATTTCAAAACGTCACCACCGACTCCATCGCCACCATTCTCTCCGAGGCGCGCAAATACCGTCTCTCACTCACCGTCGCTCATCAATACATCGAGCAGCTCGAGGAAAGTATAAAAAATGCCGTTTTTGGTAACGTCGGCACGATGGCTATCCACCGCGTAAGCCCTGAGAATGCAAACGCGTTTGAGCAGCAGCTTGCCCCCACGTTCACCCCCGCAGACATCATCAAACAAGAAAACCTCAACTGTTACATCACCATGCTCGTGGGCGGTATGCCGGCAAAGCCGTTCAATTCCCATACCCCCCTTCCTCCTCAAGGGAACCTCGAGGCGGTGGAAAAACTCAAAGAACTCTCGTATCTCAAATACGGCCGCCCCCGCGAAGAAGTAGAGGCCGAAATTATGGCACGCTATCAATAGCTACGTGGTATACTTTCCCTTATGGAAAACATCAAAGGAAAAGAGTATTTCAAGGGACTCCCCGAAGAAGAACAGGATGAACATAATCGCTCACTCGAGACAACAAAAGCCTCTCAAAAGAAAGACGCTTTCTATGAGGAGCAACAAGAACATCTTTATTCTATTGAAAAAATAAAGCAAGAAGCAACCAAAAATGAAGATGGGGCAAGTGAATTGAAGGATGAAATAAAAAAAACACTCACCTTCACCCCACACGGCGACACCGTAGCCACCAGGGAAGTGATGAAAAATGCTCAAACGATATGGCAAAAACCCGAACACAAAAAAGAGAGTCCATGGAAAAAGTTTAAAGGACTTTTCAAAAAATCAGCCCCGGTAGTGGTAGGAGGCATACTCGCTGCAGGAAGCGTCAAGGCTGATGCCGCGAAAAATCCTGAGGACTCGACTCTTGCCAAGGCAGGGAAAGAAAAAGTAGCCTCGAGAGAAAACTCAGCAGAGTTGCGCCAGAGACTGCCACAAGATTGGAATGACTACCTTGATTGGCTTGACACGTTGAATCTCAGAGGCAACGAAGCGTTGGATCACAACGACCTCGGCGGTGCGATGATTGATCGCTATGTCCGCGAACACCCGGGAACTTCCTTGAGTAGAGAGTCGGTAAAGGATATCCAAAAGTTTTTTGTAGATTATAAAAATTGGGTGCTTGACCAGATAAAAAATAGAGAGGGGATGTTTAAATCAAAAGAAGATGAGGAACACTTCTTGGAAGGATTATCAAAAGTCGACAACTGGGCAGGAAGTCAGACTACTCGATACAAGTTCCCACGCAGCTATTTGGTAACCCTTACCAAAACCGCCGATTACGGAAAAGCTGCACAGGAGTACCTCAAAAAAGGAGCCGGTCATATCGACGACAAGATGAACAATGTCCCGACAAAAGACACTGTTCACCCGACGCTTGAAGACGAAGGGCTTGTCCAAATGAACTAGGATTGACCGTATCCAAGTGAGAACACCCACTACCACAAGTGCTATACTAGCGTGAGCGACTATGAACTCCACTCCTGCTGATGACCTTCAAGAAAAGATTGATTTCTTTTTGATATCCGCCCATGAATTGCGTACATCGCTCACCGCGATGAAATGGATATTGACCATGCTTCTCGAGGGAGATTTTGGCGTGCTGACCGAAACTCAGTCTGCGATGATCACCCAAGCTTCGAGTGCAAACGAGCGCATGATTATGCTTGTCAATGACACTATGACGGCAATCCGTGCTGATGACGCTTCAACGCCCTACGCTGCTACTCCAGTGTCGCTCTCAACGCTCACCGAAGAATCAATCAACGATTTCACCAGTGAGGCAGCGCGTCGAGGCATGCACATCCGTTACACACCGTCCGCCACTCCGGTGGTGGTCATCGGAGACAAAGAGCGGTTGCGGATCGTACTACACAACCTCCTCGAAAACGCCATCAAGTACGGGAACGAAAACACCGATATTATTATTTCGCTCACCATAAGCGACCAAAAGGCGGTGCTGACCGTCACCGACCACGGGATCATCATCCCTCCAGATGAACAGTCCCACGTCTTCGAGAAGTTTTTCCGCGCCTCTACCACAAAAAAAAACATGGGGGTGGGGCTCGGACTCTACGCAACCAAACACATTGTTGTACGACACCATGGAACACTCACTTTTACAAGCGATGCCACTCACGGAACAGCCTTTACACTCACCCTCCCGATCGGATAGCGCTTCGGCACTATTTCCTGTATACTCCACCCGTATGAAAAAAATTCTGATCGTCGAGGACGACTCATTCCTAAAAAATCTTGAAAGCTCAAAATTCACCCATGAAGGGTTTACCGTTATGAACGCGACTACTCCAGCGGAGATTGATACCGCGCTTGCCGCCGATGTGCCTGATGTCATCTTGCTTGACCTTATGCTCCCCGACGTCGATGGATTTGAACTCCTAAAAAAATTCAAAAGTGATGAGAAGACAAAGGCGGTGCCGGTTATTGTCTTTTCAAATCTCTCAGATGAAGTAGAAATGAAACGGGTGCTTGATGCTGGTGCGAGCGACTTCATGGTGAAATCAAACTTCACGCTCAGCGACGTCATCGACAAGCTCAACGCCGTACTCAAGAAGGAGTAACCTTCGCTTTGTAGAGCCCTTAGAGTTTGAAATTCTTGTTGAAGTATCCCTTTGTTACCTTTATCGGATCTACCGGGTGGCGATCGTAGGATTCTTCACCTATTTTTGTGTCGATTGCCACCGCGTAGGTGCCGTTGTGCATAAGCCCATAGTAGGTACCCATTCGGTCAGTTACTTTGTGTGCGACTTCAGTGTTGGTTGTCGTTGACATAAGTCGGACGACAGAGAAAGGAAGCGGTGCACCCCCAGATCGTAACACCACTGCCCCCTTCTTACGAAAGAGTGGAGTGGTTGCCCGCAGTACGGTAAGGACGACGTAGAGACCAAGCACAATATTATTCCAGATGCTCGGTGCAACCGCGACCGCATAGATAGCAAAGGCAAACCCGACCCAAAAAGCGATCTGCGAAATGCGATACAGAATGACGTCACCAGTATGGTAGAAATGAAGCTTTTGACCATATGTCCCTCCCGCTTGCGTTTTTGTATATTCATTCCAATCGAATGCAAGTTGGTCAAGCGGAATATTCTTTGTGATGATTTCTCCTTGTTGAGTTATGGTGATCTCTTCGCCGAAGTAAAGATTGTCATACAGTCGGTCAGAAGTTTTGCCGGCGAGTTTTGTTGAGGGGAAGGCATAATTACTTTTCTTTACCACCAGCTTATAGGTTCCAGGATCCACCGCAAATCCATAGCGCCCATCAATATCAGTAATAGCACTTGCCACCTCGTTGCCAAATACATCAGTGAGCACCACATAGGCAGGGTCAATAGGGCGTTTTGTCACAGAGTCATAGACAACCCCCCATGGGTTGTTGCGCTTCTTAAGTCCGAGCGCGACGAGTAGCGAGTCCCACCCTCGAGAGAGAAGTATCGGAAGGTCGGACCATGTCAGTGGATTGCCGAGGGCATAGGATACAAACGAGCTTGCAATCGGCAATAACGCTCCGAGTGCAGTCAGTGTCTTTATCAGAAGATCTCCCGGCGAAGGGAATTTTTTTACCGGAGGAAATATGAGGCAACGCGGATTGGTAGGATTCTGGATGCAGAGACACTCAAAACTATTAGGATCGGTACTGCATGCAGTATCTACAGATATCGGTACACATTGTCCATCGCGCAGTTCCATGCCAGATGGAACAGTCGACTGACTCCCATCAATATTGGGGCAAAGGTCGTTGTTTGGACCGCCACATACTCCTCCGGTATCAACACCTGTCTCGTCCTGATTTTGAATGCCATCGTAGCAACTAGGTTGTGTGGATATCGGTACACATTGTCCATCGCGCAGTTCCATGCCAGATGGAACAGTAGGTTGATCGCCGGGAATATTAGAGCAAACGTCGCTACTCGAGCTGCCGCACACACCTCCAGTATCAACTCCTGTTTCATTTTGGTTTTGGATACCGTCATAGCAACTCGGAATCGTTTTTACACAATTACCAACCTGATCGAGTACATATCCTTCAGGAATAGCACTTTGAATGCCAACAATATTAGGACAAAAATCGCTATTGGCATCGGGAACACAGTCTCCTTGGTCATCATAGTGATAGCCAGTCGGCATGGTTGTTTGAACCCCACCAATATTGGGACAAAGATCTGGTGGGAGTGTAACGCATTGCCCTGAAGTATCACGCACTTGGCCACCAGGACACGGACCTTGGTTGCACGCCGAAGGAACAGTGCTCGTTGACTGACTCCCAACGTTGGCAGTCTTGAAAAGCGGGACAAAGTTTGCGAGCGAGTCGTCAGTGTAATAACCGAAGACATCATTGTGCCCCGCGTACCGTGCGAGGAATGTCGCAGTGATGGTCATCGTTGTGTTGTTGGGTACATCCCAGCGCTGGTATTGTTGCTGATCCTTCATCACATCGAGTGAATAGCCAAGCGTATTTATAATAGTTTGAAGGTTTGCCTCATCCGGCGGAGCATTGTGCACTGTATCGACCGTAGTATCCCCCAAAGCGTTTGGAACGGGACACGGCTCTTGCCCTGCAGGAGCGCATGTCAGTGCTACCCCAACTGCTAAATCATTGTAATCATAATCACCATTTATTAGATCTTCAAATCCGAGGATGTAGCGATCAAGAGTGGGGGTATATACAACAACCTGATCGTCCGAATTGGTATTGAGCGCATTTTCAGTGGCGAACGTCCCCGCAGGGTGCACTGGGTCTAGTTTATCGAACGTCTCTATCGCAAAGCCGATAGAGCTCGTAGCAGGAATGGTCGCTTTTACCGATCCGCCAGGAGAGAGAAGCGGTACCAAACTGTAATCGGTCGTGTTGGGACAAATGGGGGGAGTTATACACTGACCGGTGGTGGGGTCATAGACGGTACCTGTCGGACAAGAAGGGCCTCCACCGCCTCCACTACCCCCCCCACCACTTCCACCTCCGCCGCTGACCCCCCAATCGGTTTCTACACAGCTATTGGGGCTTGAGCAATCAAATTTTATCCACCCGAAGTTCTGTGACCATGCATACCCAGCACTCCCAAGCGTGCCACCAAAGAACCCATTGGTGATTTTCACCGTTGAGACAAGTGGATTCAAAAAAGGACCGAAGTTAATCCATCCGGTCTGTTCTCCCCACGCAGACCCCGAAAGGTCGCCAGCCCCATCGTTGGCAACTTTGAAGTTGCTGTTGGCACTGCTACACCCACTGGTGGTATCAGCACAATTGACCACGAACCACCCGATCCCTTCTCCCCATCCAAACCCGCGAAGCTCGGTGTCTGAAACAGTGATATTTTTTGAAGATTCGGTGGTAAATTTACCAAAATTTATTTCTCCTGGCGGCGCCGAAACACTGCTATTTTCGAGAAGCGCTTTGAAGTTGCCAACATTTCTCGGATCGATCGTGCCCAATGTCGACGATGCAGACACATGCAGTGGGGAGAAGAGGAGCACAACAAAAAGCGCAAGAGCCGAAACCACGATTCGGGAATATGCCATGCAGCTAAGTATACGATAGAAATATGCGCGGCGCTATATAATTCTCACCCATCATGTGCGAAATACGAGAATCGAACTCGTGCCTACTGCTTGGGAAGCAGTCATTCTGCCACTAAACTAATTTCGCATACTTTTCTCTTTCAAAACCGAAGGGCGGAGGTGCGGGATAAGAGAGTCATCCTCGACTAAACCTTCGGTTTGTCTGGACACCGCCTCGCGGTCTCGCTTATGCTCGACATCGCTGTGGCGTTCGACTCCTTACGGCAGCAACGCAGGTTGCTACCTATCCCCCGCACACCCCCGTGGTGGAAGGCAGTTTCTCCGTCGAGCTCGCTCGCTAAGGAAAAACGTTGGAAACCGAAGGTGTCCAAAACAGGGGTCGGGGGTGTGCGGGATAAGGGAGTCGAACCCTTCACCTCAGTTTGGAAAACTGATATTTTACCGATAAACTAATCCCGCTTTCTTGCTTTGTCATGCTGCTGAGAATCGAACTCGGGTCTCATTACTACTTCGTATTACAGAGACGATCTACGTTTATGGAGAACCGTTTGGTCGGGGCGCCGAGAATCGAACTCGGCCCTCGTGTTCCCAAAACACGTATACTACCGATATACTACGCCCCGACCAAACGGTTCTCCCCAAAACACGTACTTGTCCCAAATGGGGCAACACGGGATGAAAGCTTTGCTACAGCCCGTAAAAGTTGTGAATTGTCGGGCTGCCGGGAATTGAACCCGGGTCTTACCCACCCCATGGGCAAATACTACCGTTGTACTACAGCCCGCTCTAGTGAGCGAAATACAAATATATCACATTTTGTATTCCCGAACGTTGCGGGCTCCAAGATTTCTTACAGCCTACTAGCGAGTACTCAAGAAAATATATCATATTATTTTCTTGAGTCGAGCGCCGCAGGCTGAAAGCTTGCCTTACAGCCCGCTTCGGAGCTCTCCAATCCTAGCAAAAAGAAAACTGAAAATAAAGTCGGGCTGCTGGGAATCGAACCCATCCCGCCCTATTATTGTCGGAGCGCCGAGAATCGAACTCGGGTCCCACGAACCCGAATCGTGGATACTACCGCTGTACTACGCTCCGTTGTTAGGGCTGGACCGAATCGTGAATACTACCGGTGTACTACAGCCCGTTTAGTGAGTATCAAAGAAATATAACATATTTATTCGATCGAACGTTGTGAGCTGAAAGCTTCTTACAGCCCGCTCTAGTGAATAACGTAAAACTTGTTTTAATGTTCGAACAAAAACGACTGAAAGCTTTGCTTACAGCCTATGAAAGGCGGTACGAGTAGCTTACTAGAAAAGTTCAATCATTTCTACTTTTGAGACATTGTGTGGATTATCTGATAGTGTGACCAAAATCCCCTCCATCTGATATTCCTTGAGACTGTGGGTAAGTGCATAATACTCCGCTGAGACAAAAAATTTGTGTAACTTTGCTTTTGTGAGGTTTTCCGCTGCAAAAATACCCGCTCGAGATCGCGCTGTTTTGACCTCAAATAGGTGTACTTTCCCCTTCTTTTTTGCGACAATATCAATTTCACCGAATTTGTTGGTGACATTGCGTTCTATTATTGAAAACCCTTGTTTTTTGAGAAATCGCACCGCTTCATTCTCCCCTCTTTCTCCGATCGTTTGTGTTTTGGAAGTAAAAACACGAATCATAGGGACAGTGTACTTCAAAAAGTCGTCCTTTATCCAATGTACACACAGGTTTTTCCACAGTTTTGTTGAAAAATATAGTCATTAACCCAATATTAGTACCAAAATGTCTATCAGACAGATAAAATCTCACTCTTATGAAGACTTTTTACTTCGGTGCGGCTAGGGAGAATCGGACTCCCGTCTCGTCCTTGGCAAGGACGCATTCTACCACTAAACCATAGCCGCAATACTCTCTATCCTCATCTTTTATCAAAGATAACGCGCTTGCAGTATATCGTGCACTCCTCAAATTGCAATCTTCTAAAGGATAAAAATGTGCACATAACGTTTTTTCATAGTACTATACGTACACACGCACCCGTGGTGAAATGGATATCATTACTGTCTTCGGAACAGTCGTTTCAGGTTCGAGTCCTGACGGGTGCGCATAATTATTACCAATTTTATATAAAGCTCTCATAGTTCAATGGATAGAATGCAAGTTTCCGGAACTTGCGGTCGAGGTCCGATTCCTCGTGGGAGCACTGATAACCGCTAATTATGGAAAAGGTCAACAAATCAATTATTCCCCGATTTGTTACACATGTAACAACCACGCTTGAAGAAGCTGGTTTTGAAGCTTATCTCGTCGGAGGATGTGTCAGGGATCTTATTATGGGAAGAATGCCCTACGATTGGGATATAACTACCAACGCGCATCCAGAAAAAATTCAAGAAATATTTAGAGAGCTCAAAACAGTCTATGAAAATACATTTGGAACAGTAACCGTTATAAATATTCCAGCAGATTTAGAGAATAGAGAAATAAGTGTTTCACGTGAAAATGAAGAAAAGGTGCAGATCACTACCTATCGATCTGAGGGAAAATATAGTGATACAAGGCATCCAGACGCCGTTTCATATGAAACCGATATTAAAAAAGACCTTGAACGGAGAGATTTCACTATAAACGCTATAGCACTCGATCCAATAAAAGACACTATTGTTGATCCATTCGATGGTATAAAGGACATAAAGGACAAAATGATCAAAGCTGTCCTTTATCCTAGCAAACGCTTCAAAGAGGATGCGCTCCGTATGCTTCGTGCAGTACGGTTTGCGGCAGTACTCAATTTTAGTATTGACCCAACAACACTATATGCCATAGAACAAAATAATGAGCTTCTCAAGCATATATCAGAGGAGCGTATTCGTGAAGAATTCCTAAAAATCATTAACTCTTCTGCACCGGCGTTTGGTATAAGTCTTCTTGAAAAAACCAACCTTCTGCGATGGATAATCCCTGAGCTCTATGAAGGCATAGGGTGTGAACAAAAGGGCGCACACGTATATGACGTGTACCACCACCTCCTTCATGCACTTCAACATGCAGCCGATAAGGGATTTTCAACTGAAGTCCGTTTAGCGACATTGTTCCACGATATTGGTAAACCACGTACTCGCCGTTGGGACGGTTCAAAAGCAAGCGGAAAAGGGAAGTACACCTTCTACGGCCATGAAGTCGTCGGTGCAAAAATGACCAAAATCATTATGGATCGGCTTAAATTTTCACGTGAAAACGTTTCCCGTGTAACAAATCTTGTACGAAACCACATGTTTTTCTCTGATACTGAACAGATCACACTCTCAGCGGTACGGCGCATTATTCAAAAAGTCGGGGCCGAAAACATTTGGCTTCTCATGCAAGTGCGTGAATGCGATCGAGTAGGGATGAGGAAAGTGGAAGCACCGTACCGTTTGCGCAAATACCACGCTATGATCGAAGAGGCACTCCACGACCCGATTTCTGTAGGGCAGCTCAAGATCGACGGCAATTACCTCATAAATGAGTTACACATGAAACCCGGGCCGCGCATGGGCTGGATTTTGCATGCGCTCCTTGAGGAAGTCCTTGAAAACCCTGCAGCCAATACCACCGAAATGCTTTCAGAGCGCGCAAAAGACCTAGACAAACTCGAGGATGCCCATCTCAAAAAATTAGGGGAGAAGGGGGAAGAAAAGAAGGAAGAACTCCAAGAGCAAGAAATTCAGAAGCTTCACGAGAAACACGGGGTGAAATAAGGAAATCAGGGAGAATTTCTTTGCATGCATGTATGCGAGACCGGACTTGAAGGATTTAAAAAGCAATGCTTAACATAAGTTAAGCATTGCTTTTTTACTTAACCTAATGTATATTATATATATGAAAAATAAGGATAAAAAAATGTTTTTTTCAACTACTGAGGTCGCCTCTCTTCTTAAAGTTTCAAGAATTGCTGTATTTCAAAAAATAAAAAAAGGTGTAATCAAGGCAGAAAAAATAGGAAGAAACTATCTTATTCCGCGCGAACAAATCGAACAATACCTTGACGGCGATAGAAAGCTTACCGAACAAGAAAAAACAGAGGTAAAGCAAGCAGTCGACAGAGCGATCAAAGAATACGGTGAAGCAATCAGAATGCTTGGCCGAGAGTAACACTTTTTTAATGCGTATTGAATCACTGTCAGTTGAAGAGGTAAAGCTGGTAGCGCATGCGCTTGCACAGCAATACATGGAGTGGGGAGAGCCAATTCCTTATTTTTCAACACGTTTTCCTGAAGTACTTGAGCGATGTCTCGCAGCGCCACATCAAACATTCAGCGGGCAACTGTATAAAGGACTTGTCGAAAAGGCATCTATACTTTTTTATTTGATGATAAAAAATCACCCGTTTCAAAACGGCAATAAGCGTATTGCGGTTCTTGCATTGTTGTGTTTTTTATATAAAAACAACTCTTGGCTCAAACTCGATAATCAACGTTTATACAATTTTGCCCGTTGGGTTGCAGAAAGCGATGCGACACTCAAGGATGCAACTGTTTCTGCTATTCAAAAAATGGTAGGTGATAATATAATAAAACGATAACATTTCCTTATTTATAAAATAATAAAAACCACGATTGTCTCGTGGTTTTTCATAAGATTAAGAAAGAACTTATATGTCGATAGCAATACTTTTACGAGGCGCTATCAGAATCCTCATTCGCTTTTTCCTTCCGAAGAAGTACTTTCTGTTGCCAACCGGCAAGCCTTACAGGGCTTGTGCGAAACCGGTTCGATATATTAGAAGTAAAACTGAGCATGAGCTTTTAGAGAAATAGATTTAGGAAAAAATACTTCTCTTCCTGACAAAGTTTTTTTCATCCACTTTTTTTCTGATTCATATAGACTTCTATCTTCTACACTTTCACCAAATAAAAGTAGATAAATCTTATTTGCCATACGCTCACTAAAACTTTCCTTATTACCTTTTCTAGATGTTCTAAGAAAAGGGGCAAAGTTTTCGCTTCTCATAAGATATTCATCGCTTAAATGCGGTTTAATCTGTTGAGCAAGCAATTCAGCAATTTCTAATATTTCTGCATCATCCGGGATATGTACAGTTATTGATTTCCATTTTAGCGCACTAAAGACAGATGGAGCTTTTGTAACTGATGGCCCGTTTAATACATCAACATCTGGACGAAAATCACTAACTATATTGATTACAGTTTTCATATATTTTGTTTTAATTGGTTACTAAAAACTCCATAAGAATCTTTAATAACCAATCAAAACTTATCTGGTCAAAGAACATAACTTATCTTCTGACCACATTATAGCAGCTTTGTAAAGAAATGTCAATTACAGTTCAAATAAAAATACCTAATTTTGTATAAAATCATTGATAAATATAGGTATAATACTGTTGACTATAGTTCAACAACTTGATATATTTAGGGCATAAAACGGCGATGCTCGAGCAATTATTGAAACAATTAGGGTTCACCGACAAGGAGATCACGATCTATTTGTGTGTTTTGGAGCACGGCAAACTCTCGGCTGCGGCAGTCGCTCGTCTGACCAAGATCAACCGCACGACCGTCTACAGCGTCGGCAAAGTATTGCTGGAAAAAGGCGTTATCACCGAAGATATCGGCGGCACAAATCGCTACTTCAGTGCCGTCTCTCCGGAGGAACTGCGAGCGCTGTACAAGAAAGAAGAAGCCGCACTTGCTGCAAAGAAACAGTCGATCGAACAGCTTATTACCGAACTCGCGTCGGTGCCGAAGAACAAAAATTATTCCGTGCCAAAGATCCGCTTCATCGACGAGCGACATCTGGATGATTTCCTGCACAAGCAGCTGCCGGTCTGGATCGAAAGCGCCAAAGCAGGGCAGAATGCGGATACAAAAAATTGGTGGGGATTTCAAGACACAAGCTTTATTGATGCGTATCCGGATTGGTTCAAGTATCACTGGCAAATTTTCCCGAGCGATTACGGCACGCGACTCTTTACGAATAAAAAACCAGCTGAGGAGAAATTTGCAGAGCATGTGTCTGACACAGGCCGTCGCCAAGTGAAATATTGGGCAAAATCCAAAGACTTCACCGCAACACACGCCGTACTTGGCGATTATGTACTCTTCGCGATCACACACCAGCATCCGCACTACGCCGTCGAAATCCACGACGCGGTCATGGCCGAAAACATCCGCGAAATGTTCAAGGGTATGTGGGAAGAAATAAAATCTTAGAAACTATAAATTCGTTCCCGGGTCATCCGCGGACGGGCCGTAAATGGAGGGGACGAGGCCGCCGGCAAGGCGCACATACACGGAGAGCTGGCCGCGGTGATGAATTTGATCGAAAAGCATCATAAGGATGAACCGATCGGCGGAGAAATCGCGACCGGCGAATGAAATCGTCTTTGCCAGATCGGCGTCGGTGAGCGCCGCGATGCCGCCCAGCACGGCTTTCGTTTCCGTTTCAAAATCGGCAATAAGTTCGTCCAGTGTTTCTTTCGCGTAGGACTGAAACGCCTCCGGCGCGACTGGCTGCTCGAGAATATACGAACGCAAAAGATACATTTCAAAGACGAACGTCGCCATGAGGCGCATCGCACTCTGCGAGCGTTCGTGCGGCGCAAAACGCATTTGCGTCTTGGGATACGCCCGCATCACCCGAAGCGTTGTCGCAAATTCTTTTGTAAGGAGATCGGAGAGGTCGGTTTTTGCAATCATACAGAGAGTATATGGTATTGTCGAAAAAAAATAAAACACCTTTGTGAGGTGTTGGTTGAACTACTACTTTTTTGATTTTTCCCTACACAACCAGAGAATAATTACTGTCAAAACAAAAATTATCTTATCGCAAGAAGTGGAAACTTGCGAGCACTTTCTCAAAATCGGATTGGTACTGTTGTGCGGCTGTGATATCTACAGCAGTTAAACGCTTATCCTGTGCATCTAGTAACTTTTTTCCTGAGAATAAAAATATATTGTTTTGATTAGCTAAGGTTATAGAAATATCATTCATGTAATACTTTGAGTCATACAAACTTTCGGCCTTTAGCTCAGAATACCTTGAATATATTGCGGGAGTATTTCCAAGAGTGATTTTCTTTTTTTCCAATATATCTTCTTGGCCAAGATTTTCTTGTTCCCACTGATCTACACTCTCGTTCTGAATATTTTTATTTTTGAGATATGTAATATCAAGCTCTAAGTTTTTTTGAAAATCATCTTTTGATGGAAAAAATAAGGAGATGGTGTCTGTGCCTTCCTCAAGATTCCAATTGTCCGGGTATGCAAATTCAATATCCATATCTTCATTTCGATATACTTTCCACCCCTGCACAACAAGCGTATTGAACGTAGTGATCGGGTTAGGTGAAGACGATAGGGCAGTATGCGGTTCTTGAATGATAGCTTGGAAATCGTCACTAATAGTAATCTTCGAGATGACAAAGAGTGCTGCAAGCGAACCAACAACAGTGATAATGAGAAGCGCAAAAATATTTGTGGAGTGGTGTTTATGCATAGCATTATTGTATCAAGAGAGGAGCAGTGTGCGTAGTGCCATCACCAGTAGTGATCACGATATCCCACCATCCACTATCGAGAAGAGAAGTGTCCAGAGTGAACGAATAGTTATTATCTGTTTTGCTGAAACAATTCTCGCTTGCATCGCACAATCCGTTCGCATCCATAGGATCGGGATTGATGCGCGCATGAAAACTATCACTCTCCCGTACCACATCGATCCCGGGATGATCATCAGGGACTGCTACTTTGTTTTTGCCTTTGAGAGTGAAATGTACTTTGACTTTCTTTCCCTTGCTATACGTGCTGCTCTCTGAGTTAGGTGTGAAATGAATGCCATTGAATACATAATTGATATGAAGTTGTTTTGTCGCCGTCGATTGATTGCCCGCTTCGTCAGTGGCAGTCAAAGAAAGCAGGTGGTCGCCAATCAGGGGAAGAATGATTTTCTTTTTCACTATCGGTAGAGGAGCACCATCAAACGTCGCTGTAAGCGTAATATTTTTCTTTTTTGAAAGGGTGTCGGTTACTATAGGAGCGAAGGTTATTTTTTGCCCCAGCACATAGGTATCAGCGAGGGAAGAAAGATCGATGGCGGGGGGAGTAATATCCTGCAGCACTGGCCCACTTTGGATCGTTTCGTCAGGAGCCCCGTCAGCGTCGTTGTCGATGGTGAGTGTTGCACCGTCACCGCCGTCTTCAAGCACTGGTTCATCAAGCGTGTAAGTATGAACAGCACCATCTTGTACGGGAATATCGTTCGCGGAGAAGACAGTTTCTGTTTCACCGTCTGTACCATTACTCACCTCAAAGCCATAGGTACTGTTTGCGGTACCGACAAGCGTATATTTATAATCATCAGTGGGAAATAATATGAGCGCACTCTGGCTATCGGGGTCATATATTGAGTTATCGATACCTTCCACAACAGCACCATCAGGTAACACCCCTGTCGTTTCATGGGTAGTCATATCAGTAACTTGGAGATCAACAGGGCTGTGCACTTTGATTTCTTTACGGTGGTTGTTTGCGATTGCGAGCTTTTCGATAAGGTGGTCACTGTCGTCGTATGAGTAGCCAGGAAAATAGGCAGAAAGGTTGGCAAGTTTTTGGGAGATAAGTTGGAGATAGTTGTTGGAATCAGTAAGATCAATACCATTGTATGCCCATACGGTTTTTATCTTTTGCAGATCACTGCAGGTAAATGTTTCACCATCGACCGAATAAGTACCTTTCTTGCATGAACTATTCTTAGCATTTTTATATTTCTCTACGAGAACACCGAGTCCATCTTTAATGTTTGCATAGATTGATTGCTTTGTATTTGAATACTGTTTGTATTTTTGGTTTGAGGGATCATGACTATAGAAATCGTAGGGTTTATTTAATTTATTCTGTTTATCAGTTACGTTTTGATAACACTTTCGGTAAGCATCAGATTTATAACTATCACATATTGAGTCTTTAACTTTACTATACTCTCCCAGCGGGTATGAGGTATTTTCGTTATAATGTTGATTTTGTTCATGCGAGTAATAATTTGGTGTTATCTGCATTACCCCGTGTCCGTAGTCTGGCGTAACAAACTCATTATCAAATTTCACCCCGCCACTTTCTTGTGCAATGATTGCGAGGACAAGCGCTTCTGGAAAGCCTGCAGCGGTGAGATCAGAAATTTCATTTCCGATCGTATCATCTGAACTATAAAGGGAAGGGGCTGCATCTGTGTTTCCAAAATAGTGATCGACTGCTTCTTCGATGACCGGTTGTCGCTTCGCCCTTGTGTCGAGCATAGCTGCCGCAACAGCGGCACCAGCATCTTGGGCAGCTTCATCATAAGGAAGATACGTCGGCGTCTCTGACGAATCAGATCCTGCAATCATCCACCCTTCCGTACCATCGGTCGGATCTTCTATTTTGTACCATCGATAACCATCTGCAACCGCATCAGTCCCGTCATCATTCGTCTTTGAAACAACCGCTACTATGTAATCGACTGGAAGTGTCTTTATGAGCGTCGCCTCAAGAGAAGGAGTGTCGCGCAGAGCAGCATATCCCTGACTGAGTCCAGTGATTGCTGCATAGTACGTGGCCGGCGTTTCGTCTTCATCAAATGGATCCGCAGTCAAAATCGGATCGACCACGACGTCGTTGCTTACACTATCGCCCAAGCCGTCTGGATTTGTTGTCGCATTGTACGGACCGCTTGGATCTCCCCACCACACATTCGGCGTCGCTATGGTCTTTCCGTCATCATGATTGTAGACTACGCCGCCTGAAGGATTGTCATGCACTGAGAGTGTGTCGGTCGTGAGCGTTGGTGTACCATCTACTTCAATACCAGTATCATTGTTAGAAATAATTGTATGATCGAGCGAGAGTGTACTTGGCGTACCGCCATCCGAATTATATGTTGCGACACCACTCAGAAAGTGCGCTATGTTGCCTTGTGAAAAATTGAGCGTACCCCCGTCATATACCTCAACGCCATTTCCAACGGCATTACCCGTAATAGTCGTATTCGAGACGGTAAGTGTCGAACCAGAAAACGAACTCATTGCATCGGTTGTTGTCGTAAGTAGATTAGTAAATGTTGCGTGATCAAGCGAGAGCGATCCATTAACAAATGTCGTTATGCCTTCAGCAATTGCTGGAACGCTCTCTACCAAAAGATTACTTATGGAGAGTGTGCTCCCAAGATATGAAGAAACGAGATCAGGTGCGTGGACATCATCAAGCTGTGTGAAAGTTGCACCATGAAGCGTCATCGTGCTTCCACCAAGAAGTCCGATAATTTCACCCGTAGGGTGATCGACTGAGAGCGCATCAACTGTTGCATTGCCGCCGGTAAATTCAAGGCAGTGCCCAACATAGCTACAGGTCATATGATCAATCGCAAATGATCCTGCGTAAGCACTCAGTGCCGTGTTTGCGTAGTCGATATGAACATGCGAAAGAGTTTGAGTACCATCACCAAGAAAGGTTATCCCGTCCCAATCGCCCGGCTGTGGCATCGAATCAGCCCCGTCTCCATTGGTATCTCCCGCGCCAGCATCTGCGAGTGAAGTAAATGTCACAGGATTCGCATCAGTGCCCATCGCAGCAATAGTGCCATACACACCAAACGATGCGCCGTGATCAAATTTCACCACTACCCCCGGATCAATAGTAAGCGTTACACCGCTCTGTATCGCAACCGGGGTACTCACCACGTAGGGATCTTCATCCTGCGTCCACTCGGTGCTTGTGGTGATATCGTCAGAAACGATAGTTGCTGCACTCACAGTCCCGCCAAAGAAAAACAACAAGAGAAACGGTATGCTGCAAAAGGCGATGCGATATCCTTTGCTCATTGATTTCATTGTAACAGATTCTTCATAAATGCAATTCCACAGCGTGGAAAACTCTGATTATCTCACTCTATAATCGTTCTGTGCTATCGCTTATGTCGATTATACGAAGCCGAGAACTGTTATTGATCAGTCGCCTATTGGGAATATCGTTTATCGAGGTAACAAAAAAGTACTGCATTATGCAGTACTGAAGGCGAACACGTTGATAGGAAGTCTTCCTCTTCCCATTGGGATAGATCCAATGAGTCGAAATTTATAACTAATTAACTGGAAGTGAAGTTCTACATTTTCGTGTTGCAAAACGATAATGTGAGAAATATAGCTCCCCAGTTCTGAGCGCACACGATGTGGCAAACTCAGAATTGACTTAGCCCGCGCATGATTGATCAAGTTTAGAACCAAACCACCGAAGACTTCCTGGTATTGTTCGTCGACAACATGGTAGAGGAAGAAACAAGTGGAAAAGTCATATCCCTGCTCGAATAAAAAGTTTCGGGCTTTTTCAAAGACATGTGCCGAATCTTTTTCAAAAATTTCGATGATTGAAGAAAAAAGTAGGGCAAAACCCACTAATCTGTCTTGTGAGATAGCGACCTGTAAAAACTTTCTATACTGCGCATAGTGCAGTGTTTGGTCTGAAATTTCTTCAAACCAACGTTGGCTTACACAGTTTTCAACCTTCCTTGTCGTCTTTGTTCTATAGAGCAGACGAATATCATCAAACACTTTTTCGTCACTCGGTGAATAAAGAACATACATATATTTTCAATTTCAAAAAACTATACATCAGAAAACAATTTCTGGCAATATCTCATGTACTTTGTCAAACTTTTTATTACCTGAGAAACAAAAAGCCCCACAGGGCGGGGGCGAGATTGGGTGGTGTTTTGCAGATTCAAATTCTTCTGGCATGGGCGAATTCCGTTGTTCCGTCGTCCATGTTTTTTCCCTTAAAATTTATTATCTTTGCGTCTGGCTTCTTTTGAGTTATTTTTTTCAAGATAACTATAGCAGCTGTGGTAACAACAACCGTCAAGAATATTTTTCTCATAAAATAATTTTTTACCTATACTACCACTTTTTTGTAGGAAGTCAAAAATCATCTCTGAGCTCGAGAAGTATCGGACAGTGATCGCTCCCCATAACTTCTGGAAGAATCTCGGCCTTGGTTACATGGTTTTTGAGTGTGCTACTTACAAAGAAGTAGTCGATGCGCCAACCAACATTCTTGGCGCGTGCGCCGCGAAACGGACTCCACCACGTATAGTGTCCACCACCAGAAGTAAACATACGGAACGTATCGACGAACCCCGCTTTAATGATCGCATCGATGCCGGCACGCTCTTCATCGGTGAAGCCGTGGGTGTGGTGATTGGTATCAGGATGCGCGAGGTCATCCTCGGTGTGCGCAACGTTGAGGTCGCCGCAAAATATCACTGGCTTTCCTTGTGGTGAGTTTTCCGAACCATTTTTCTCAAGTTCCTTCATGTACGCAAGGAATGCCGGGTCCCACCGCCGGTGACGAAGCGAGAGGCGCGAGAGGTCGGGTTTCGCATTTGGTGTATAACACGTCACGACAAAGAAATCCTCGTACTCAGCAGCGATGACGCGTCCCTCGGTATTGGGATCGCCGTACCCATCCGCGAGATCAAACTTCTTCTCGATCACTTCAGGGAAGCCGAGTGTGACCGACAACGGTTTGTGTTTGGTGAATATCGCCGTCCCGCTGTACCCCTTGCGCTCGGCACTGTTCCAGTATTCTTCATAATCGGAAAGGTCGACTTCGCTCTGGTGTTGCTGTGCCTTGGTCTCTTGCAGACACAAGATGTCGGGCTGATACTTCTCTACAAACGGGACAAGGAGTCCCTTGCCATGCACCGCACGGATGCCATTGACGTTCCACGAGATGAGCCGCATGAAAGCAGTATAGCAACCTTATTTTTTTGAATGAAACTTTTTGTGTACCTCGTGAAGCTGTCGATCAGTGATGTGCGTATACACTTGTGTGGTAGCAATATTGGCGTGGCCGAGCATCATTTGTACACTGCGGATATCGGCACCATTTGAAAGAAGATCAGTTGCGAAACTGTGGCGCAGGACGTGTGGGGTCACTTTCTTTGAAATGCCGGCTTTGGTTGCGTACTCGCGCACGATGCGCTCGATCGAACGGGGAGTGAGACGACCGGTCGCAGTGGTACTTTTATTGTTTTTGGAAATGTTTACAAACATCGGCTCGTCCGTATCTTTGCGCGCTTTCAGATAATTTTTGATTGCCGTTTTTGCATCATCAGAGAGGAATACGACACGCACCTTTTCTCCCTTGCCACGAATGGAAAACTCATCGCGCCCAAGATCAAGATCGCGGTTGAGTGAGCACAGTTCTGAGAGGCGAAGTCCCGTTGAGAAAAAAAGTTCAAGTAATGCTTTGTCACGAAGCCCTTTGAAGGTTGTGGTATCAGGCGCTTTGAGCAGGCGGGCAAGTTCGTCAATCGAGATGAGGTCGAGATGCCGTGCGCCGACTTTGGCGAGCTCGATCGCATCTGGCGTCAGCGCAGTAACGCTGCGTTTGCGACAGTATTTGAGGAACGAGCGAAGCGCAATGAGATAGTAGTTTTGGGTATTCTTTTTCATCGTACCGGAGGCTTGCCCTTTGACCTTCACGCCCGGTGCACGGTTGAGCTTGAGACGGAATTCGCGAAGACGGTCTTCGGTGAGATCAGAAACATTTTTCACCTGCATAGCTTCAAACGCACGATCGAGATAGTGCTCGTAGTTGCGCACCGTGTTGAGCGAACGACCTTTTTCGATCTCGATATATTCGAGGAACTGCCGTTTCATTGCATCAATGGACATGCTCATATACAGAGAGAAGTATAGCGTGGCGCAATATATTGTGCGACATTAGCAGCGGCACACTACACCTCTCTTCGAAAACTCGCTTCGCTCAAACAGTCCTCCGAGAAATAGTGTGCCGCTGCCTAGCCCAAAAGCTTGCTTTTTTTATATAGGTATGGTATGATGCTCGCATGTTAACGACCAAGAAAAAGCAGTCAATCATAAAGAAAAGCCAGATGCATTCAACCGACACCGGCTCAGAGAAGGTGCAGGTAGCTATACTGAGTGAGCGCATCGACTCACTTGCGACGCACTTGAAGCGCCACAAAAAAGACAACCACTCGCGACGTGGCCTCATCAAAATGGTTGCCAACCGACGCACTCACCTCAAATCGCTCGAAAAGACACATTCCGATCAACACAAGGAAGCGATAAAGCTGGTCAAGAACTAATCGGCACTATTCTTCTCGCTCGTGGGAGGTAGTGTATACTGAAGCAGATATGACCGCGCAGCACTAGCGTTCACTGCACAGCTGCCGTCATAGTAATTTATATACGGGAATTTTTATCCAGCTAAATTTGTATACTCATGGCAATCATAAAGCAAAAAGATCAACGGGTCGGTATTTTCATCGATGCGCAAAATCTTTATCATACTGCAAAACACATTTATAAGCGCAAAGTGAATTTTGCAAACGTCGTCAAAGACGTCCTCGCAGGACGCATCCTTGTCCGTGCCATCGCCTACGTCATTACAACCGAAAACGAAGATGAAAAAGCGTTTTTGGGCGCACTCAACAAGGCGGGGATTGAGACCAAATCAAAAGACCTTCAAATCTTCTACGATGGGAGCAAAAAGGCAGACTGGGATATCGGTCTTGCTATCGACGCGGTATCCATGGCACCTAAGCTCGACGCTATTATTATTCTCTCGGGAGATGGTGACTTCGTACCACTGTGCCAATTTCTCCGGTACCATCACGGCGTGCAAGTAGAGGTCGCTACTTTTGGGCAGTCAGCATCAGTATCACTGAGAAACGCAGCCGATGATTTCTTTGATCTCTCGACACATGCAAAAAAGTATCTGATCGGCTATTAAAATTATGGAAGACGCACCTACTACTCCTTCTCAATCTTCACCACCGCAATCACCTTCATTCCGACCGGTAGTGCACACCTATGAGGAAGATATGGCGCGCGCCATGGATACCACAGAAGCCGGCGCGGTACAGACATTGCTCCAACGTGCAAAAGCGCAAGAAGCCGAGGAAAGGGAAACGGTGAAAGTCTATCACCAGCGACGGTGGTACAGCGCTGCTGGGATCATTCTTTTATTGCTTGCGCTCAGTGCGATCGGCTATGGATTTTATTATTACCGCCATCTTACGGTCCCCGTAAGCCCAGCGGCATCTGTCGGCGTGTTCCAAAGCACGGACCCGGTATTTGTCGACACCACCGATGCTCCCACTGCTCTGGGGGGGCTGCTCGCCATCACCTTACTTCCAGAAGGCAAACCGCTCTTGGTACCGCTTCTCTCAGACGCCACCAACCGCACGCCGCTTACGCCACAGCAGACTTTTACTTACCTCGGTATTGATGCCGACGATCCATTAGTAGCGGCATTTTCATTGGTGCGACTTGGAGTAATGAACACAGGAACGACCGTCACTCCATTTCTCATCATGTCAGCACCCGACCCTGACGTCGCCTCAAAAGAGCTCCTCCTTGCAGAACCCAACTTGCTCGGCATGGTAGCAAACACACTTCATATCAACACCAACGATCAGACCAACGAGGTGGGAAAGGATTTTGTAAGTTCATACATGTACAATCTCCCTGTACGAACACTTCACACGACCGATAGTGCAAGCGGGGAAGAAACCATCCTTTTGTACTACGGCTATGCCAACCAGCACACCATTGTCATCGCCACCGACCCCACAGTATTGAAGGCAATTTATGACACCATCATTCGGCAACACTAAGGGAACAAAAGGTGTGTAAAAGGGCACTTGTACAATTTCGGCAACGTGCTACTATGGCGGGATGATTGATACTCCCCACTACAAAGAAAAGCTGCTTGCCGAGAAAAAATCTCTTGAAGAAGAGCTCCGCGGCATCGCGCTCTACAACGCCGAAACCAACCTCTGGGAAGCAACACCCGACTATGAGCTTGTGGGAGAAATCGACGACAATGACGCCGCCGACCGCTTTGAAGACTTTGAAGAGCGGTCCAGTATGGTGACCACGCTCTCTGCACGCTTCAAAGATGTGGAAGACGCGCTCGCAAAAATCGAAAACGGTACCTACGGCACCTGCGAAGTAGACGGTAAACCGATCGAGACCGCGCGCCTCGAGGCAAACCCCGCAGCACGCACTTGTAAAGAGCACATGAACAGATAAACAAGCTAAAAGTTCCAAGTAGCAAGTTTCAAGAAAAATACGACTCCAAAAAATTCCCTTCGGGAATTTTTTGCTTTATAGTATTTCCATGAAAATCGTCCGGAAAGAACTCGGAAAAACATTCAGTGAGCGCATTGTCGCGCTTGCGCTTAGCATCCCTAGCGGCTGCGTTACAACATACGGCATGATCGCTCGCGCCGCAGGCGGTGGTGGACAAGCCGCGCGAAGTGTCACCGCAATTCTCGGCAAAGCATATGACGCCGGCGAGAGGAACATTCCATTTCATCGCATTGTCTATGCTGGCGGCCGCGTCTGGCTCAACCCCCAATACCGTTCCCGCCGCCTCGCGCTTTATAAAAAAGAAGGTATCGAGCTCGACGTAAAAGGATACATCAAAAACTTTGATGATATTTTGTTTGAGTTTAAGTAAAAAAATCCCCCTGTAGGAGATCTAGTTTAAATCTTTTGTCGATTTAGAAATTCAGCCAGCTCTCTCATGTCATCAAGTTTTCCTTCCAGCTTGGAATAATAGATATCGTCCATGTCGAAGAAATACTGATTGATAGAAGCAACAACTTGCTTGTACTGTTCGACATTTTTTGTTCGCATGAGTAAATAAAATCCCATTGCGTAGCGAATCAAGCCTTCGGTCAGAATGCGCTTCGGAGCATTTTCGATACGATTGATTTCTAAAAAGAGACGCGTCATGTCAGAAAGTTCTCGCTTGATGCCTTGATCGATCGACTCATTATTTTTTTGCGTGCGATCGATAAGTCCATGTTCAACGAGTCCTTCATTGAACATTTCAAGCCCTTTTCTCATTTTTTTATTAAACCCACAGATTGGCATAAATTAAATTTTAAAGTTAACAATTTTTGCTTACTTTACTTTTCTAAGATTATTTTTCAATAAACATGGAGCTTTTAAAGCAAAAGTAATATAATAGGTTTACTTATGCAGACTGTAGAGGAATTAGTTTTGAAAGAAATAGAGAAGGGAAACAGAAAGACAACCGAGCTTTTGTCTTCCATTTCGAAGCAGCGCCCGATCACCAAACAAGCATTCTATAAAAGCCCTCCGAGAGTTATCACGGGAAGAAAAAATTACGATTCACGGCAAACGAGTCAGTGTTTCACTTATTTGGATCGAGCAGCGGCAACAAGAACTTGACCGAATAAAGCAAGCATATGGAGTTGGCACAGAAAGTGAACAATTTTTTACTGCGGAAAAAATTCGTTACACATTCAAAACTCTCGCGACGCTTGATGTGTTCCTTTCGCACCTATTTTTATTGTTGCAACAAAAAATCTTCGGACCCATTTTCATTTACAACCAACACGAATGGTATTCATACGGACGAGGAGCGACAAACAGAGCGCTCATCGAGAGCGTTGATCCAAAGCGACCGATTTTGATAACGGTTGCTGACAACATGCCGCTTGATCGAGCGCTTGCAAAGATATTCAACAAACAGCCGTTTCAATATTACATGTCACCAAAGCAATTATTTCCAAATGGCATTTCATATGCACTATTCGACGACACCGTTTTGACCATTAAACAAAATCCTGCAATTGCTCAGAAGATCCATGATTGGTTTCATACACACATCTCTTTCAGCGACGCCGCTCAAAAAGAGCTGCAGTACATCGTGCACACAAAAAGCTCTCATATAGTCCTTATCCAAAAAAATAAAGCACTTTCCCAAAAATTACGGAAAATGCTTGAGAAATATTTTGCCATTTGACTTTTTTAATAAATAAAGTAAAGTGAGGTAAATTCAAAACTTTAAAATTTATTTGTATGCGAAACGCGTTCAACATTTTAAGCACTTTTACAAACGACAACATGGTCACCGCAATCGTATTAGCAGCAGCACTATTATTCATGGTGTTTCGAACTATTACTGTAATAGTACAAAAGTACCCCGGATCAGCGTCGTCAGAAGAAAAACAGGCGAGTCTTTTAAGCCTCATATTTACTGTAATTTTTATTTTTGCACTACTGATAGCTTTTACATTTGCCCCGAGTCTCGAACTAACTAATCAAGGTGCAGCCGTTGTTATGGTAATTATTATTCTATATGTCTGTATGGTATATGTATTCAGTTGTAAAGATTATTGGAGGTATGGAATTCGGTTTTTGAATTTCGACACGTAAGTTAAAAATTATTTTATAGTCAAGCAACCCGCAAAACGGTTGCTTTTTTATTTTCTCACTTCTTTCAAAAATACGATTGCGGTTTCGCGATTGAAGATGCCGGCTTGATAGCGCTCGCCTTCATTTTTATAAAAATCTTTTCCGTTTGTGCGAATGGTCGTGACTTTGCTTTCGAGACGCGCAATTGCATCAGTACGTTTTCCCACACGGCAATTTTGCCGATTTCATTTTCAAGCGTTGTGGTTGGCACAGCGGCCGAAGCAAGTGAGTAGAGGTATCCGTGAACAATATATTTGAGCTTCGGCAAATCCCGATATTGAATCACCGTACCAAGCATTTCTTCTATATCTATATGAAGAGTTGCACCGATTTCTTCCATGCATTCTCGTGCGAGCGCCACTTCGCCTGTTTCACCACGTTCAACCCCGCCGCCAGGAAGCCTTCCCGAAAACAGGAGCACTTCGTCTTTGTTATTGAGAATGACCGCTTTTACTGTCGGGCGATCTACATAATCGACAGGTTCAAAATGGTTATCATTAAACACTGCAAGCGGTTTCATATAGCAAGTATAACAGATCGGCGTTATACTTTTTTGTATGAAATTTTCGCGCATACAGTGTGCGCAGGTATCGGGACTCGTGGCATCGGGGGTCTCCGTCGAGACGGACGTCAATCGCGGGCTCTATCTTTTTCAAATCGTTGGACTTCCGGACAAAGCAGTAGAGGAGGCGAAAGAACGCGTACTCTCAGCACTGCGCAACTCACTCGACATCAACGTCAAGGCGGAAAATCAAAAAGTGATCGTGTCGCTTTCACCCGCAGAGCTCAAAAAAGAAGGAGCATATTTTGATGTCGCGATTGCCCTCGGGTACCTCACCGCAACCGGAGTGATCACTGCTGATCTTCAGACAAAATTGTTTGTGGGCGAACTTGCACTCAATGGGGAAGTGCGACCGATCCGAGGGCTGCTGTCGATCGCCGCATGGGCAAAAGAAAACAACATACGCGAGTTATTTATCCCTCTCGAAAATGCTTCTGAAGCAGCGCTGGTCGACGGTATATCATGCTACCTCACACCGACGCTTGCTGACCTTGTTTCCCATCTCCAAGGAAATGCCTCCCTCGCTAGTGTTCCCTACACACCGCCGCTTGCTATCGAAACAAAAGCTGCGGTTGATTTTGGCGACGTCCGAGGGCAGTTGCAGGCGAAGCGCGCGCTTACCATCGCAGCGGCGGGCGGGCACAACATTGTCCTCTACGGCCCACCGGGTACCGGCAAAAGTATGCTCGCAAAAGCATTTCACGGCATAGTACCTCACCTCTCCAGCGATGAATTTCTCGAAGTTGCCACCATCTATTCGTCAATCGGTCTCATCGAAGATGTCCTTGGCGGCTCGGTGCCGTTGCGCGCACCACATCACAGTGCTTCTCATGTCGCCATCATCGGTGGCGGACAGACACTGCGGCCGGGAGATATTACGCTTGCTCACCGTGGGGTCCTTTATCTCGATGAATTTCCCGAATTTGATCGTCGAGTTCTCGAAGCGTTACGTGAACCTATGGAAGAAGGGGCGATCACAGTGGCACGGGCCCGCGGCAGCGTCCGCTATCCGGCACAGTTTATTCTCCTCGCCGCGATGAATCCGTGCCCGTGCGGCTATCGGGGAAGCGGAGTCAGACATTGCCGCTGCTCGGGGGCGGAGATCGCCCGCTATAACAAAAAGCTCTCCGGTCCCATCATTGACCGCATTGATCTATGGGTACCGGTGGCACATATCGAATATGCGACGCTCCATGACAAAGCACAAGCGCAAGAGAGCGATCGTATTTGCACACACGTGGACCGCGTCCGTGCTTTGCAGAAAGATCGCTATGGCAAACTCAACAGTATGCTCACGCCAAATGAAATCCAAGAGCGCAGCGGGCTCACTGATGATGCACGCAAGCGACTGCAATTCTCCGCAGAAAAACTTAAGCTCTCACCGCGCTCTTATATCCGTACCATCAAAGTCGCGCGCACCATTGCTGACTTAGAAGTTTCCGATACCATTGAAGAACCACACATCCTCGAAGCGCTCCAGTTCCGTCCAAAACTTGACTACTGAACACTTTCGCTAAGAAAAACAGCCGCACTATGCGGGAATTTTTATTTCTCTATCTTAAAAATGCGTGCCGACTTTGTATTTAGTCCAAGGGTTCGTCGCACCATGCACTTCGAAATGCATGTGGGGGCCTGTCGACTTACCGGTATCACCACTTTTGGCGATTTCTTCTCCCTGCGTCACCTTCGATCCGACCGAAACCTCAACTTCCGAGAGGTGTGCGTAGAGCGTTTGGGTCCCGTTGGGGTGATTGATCACAATATAGCTTCCGAAACCACCGTTGTACCCACCTTGTTTGGCAATGAGTATGGTGCCATCCGCTGCAGCAAGGACGCGAGTCCCTACCGGAGCACCAAAATCCACCGCAT
Source organism: Minisyncoccota bacterium (assembly GCA_035550535.1). Taxonomy (GTDB): domain Bacteria; phylum Patescibacteriota; class Minisyncoccia; order Phycocordibacterales; family UBA9973; genus UBA4124. The sequence continues at coordinate 11,156 of DASZOX010000022.1, read as the reverse complement.
TGACGGCATGTAATCCTTGGGTAAGGATACTCCCGGGGATTGGCATAGCGAAATAGCCTTCTGAGAGATGGGGCTGAGTAGTTTGGTTCGTGTCACTATTTTTTGAAGGAGTTGGCGTACTCGACGAGGAAGATGTTTTTTGTTCGGAAGGAGGGGTGGCCGTCGGCATCTCGCCATCGGGGATGAGCAGTTTATCACCGGGTTTTATATCCTTTTCGTCATCGAGCCCGTTGATATCCATAATTTCCTTTTCATCACCGCCGTACTTGACCGTAATGCCCGAAAGCGTGTCTCCCTTCTTTACGGTATATTCGATGCCCGAAAAAGGCAGAATAACGAGTTCATCACCAACTTTGATGAGACTATTCTTTGTCAGATCGTTTGCCCATCGAATGGTATTTATTGAGATACCAAACTTCTGCGCAATGCCCGAAAGCGTGTCTCCCGAAGCAACAGTATAGGTGGTAATGGCCACCTGAGATTGATCGTCGGTCACCTCGGGGGAGTGCTGATCATTCACTGCATCGGCAGAGGGGACGGTGATGGTTTCGTCTTTGACTTCGGAGAGCATCTGCGCGCTTGCGGTCAATGAGACTTGGCGGGCGAATAAATGGAGCACGCCAGCATTTATCAAAACGAGCGCACCAACAAGAAGGTGGGCATGGAGACGAGAGAGCTTCCGATAGGAAGCGTTTATTTTTTTAAGAAAAGATTTGGGGGGTTTGTCGCTCGATACCCCCGTCGCATCGCCTGTTGTCATAAAGCTATAGCTCCCATGATAGCAAGCAGGCCATCCCTATTTATTATTTGGTAATATCTATAGCCTATCGTCAATAACTTTTTGCCAAAAGGTCTCTATTTTACAATAAATTGACACAGTATTATTGTTGTTTCACTATAGGTTTCCCATCGGGTTATAATCCGCTACACTGCTGAACACTATGGACCTTATCGAAGGACTCAATGATGCCCAAAAGCGGGCAGTGCTTGCGACTGATGGACCGGTGCTTATCGTCGCTGGCGCAGGGGCAGGGAAAACAAAAACCCTCGTCCACCGTATAGGTTACCTTATCAGCAAAGGAGTACTGCCATCTGCCATCCTTGCGGTTACTTTCACCAACAAAGCAGCACGGGAGATGCGTGAGCGCGTCCATACACTCATTGAACGTCTCCCCCTTGGGAGCGCTCCGCAAGCAACACCCTTTGTCAGCACCTTCCATAGCCTCGGTGTCTATCTCTTGCGGAAGTTCGGCGCATTTGGGGGCACAGCAAAACGTTTTTCTCTCCTCGACGAGAGTGATTCGCTCGCACTTATTAAAGAAGCGCAAAGTTCACTCGGCATCGATCCGAAAACATTGGAGCCTCGTGCGGTACGAAATGCGATTTCAAAAGCCGCCAATGCGCTTGAGACCGTGGATACTCTCGCTTCCTCTACAACTCCGCACCACCGTCTCATCGCGCGCCTGTGGAGCGCCTACGCCACACTCAAGCGCGAGCACAAAGCGCTCGATTTCGATGATCTCCTCATACAAACCGCCGAACTCCTCAAAGAAAATACGGATGCGCGCGAGTGGTGTCATGCGCAATGGGAGTATATCCACATCGATGAATATCAGGATACCAACGATGTGCAGTACAAAATCGCACAAGTACTCGCAGGACCGAGAAAAAATATCTGCGCTGTCGGAGATTCTGATCAGAGTATTTATTCATGGCGCGGAGCAAATATAAAAAACATCTTGGAATTTGAACACGATTATCCAGATGCAACCGTGATCCTGCTCGAAGAAAACTATCGCTCGACCAAGACCGTCATCGCAGCCGCAAATGAGCTCATTCAAAAAAATAAGTACCGTCAGCCAAAACACCTCTTCACCAACAACAGCACCGGGGACAAAATAATCATCTATGCTGCCTACGACGAGAGCGACGAAGCCGAGTACATCGTCGAGCGCGCGATCGAAGCACTCGATGCTGGCGTCCCTGCAAACGAAATCGCCGTCTTGTATCGCACCAATTTTCAGTCGCGCGTCTTGGAAGAGGCTTTTCTCGCACACACCATTCCCTATCAAGTGCTGGGCGTGCGCTTCTTCGACCGAAAAGAAGTAAAAGACGTGCTCTCCTACATTCGTGCGGCGCTCAATCCAGAGGCTCTGCTCGATATGAGGCGCGTGTTCACCACGCCACCACGAGGTATCGGAAAGGTAACGCTTGCAAAACTATTTGCGGGAGGAAAAGAAAGTATTTCTGGAAAGCAGCGCGTGACGATCGACAATTTATACAAGCTCCTCGAAAACATTGTTGCATTTGCACACGCCAACAGTATCCAAGAGACGATCAAATACGTCATCAAAACAAGCGGGCTTGAAGCGATGTACGAAAGCCAAGCCGACGGTGAAGAGCGGATCGAAAACCTGCGCGAGCTCGTGACGATCGCGACACGCTACAGCAGCAGCGACACGGTTGAAGGACTCGAACATATGCTCGAAGAAGCAACGCTCGTTTCTGACCAAGACACTTTGGATGAGAAAGAAAAGAGGGGAAATGGAGTAAAACTCATGACGATTCATGCCGCAAAAGGGCTTGAATTTGATACGGTGTTCATTGCTGGTCTCGAACAAGGACTCTTTCCGCACGAGCGCGATGCCAAACAAATGGGCGCCGACGGTGAAGAAGAACGCCGCCTCATGTACGTCGCACTCACCCGCGCGCGCAAAAAGCTCTTTCTCACCTACGCATCAGTGCGCACTATTTATGGTATGCGCGACGTCCGCATGCCCTCTGAATTTCTCATAGATATCCCACCGGAACTCATCGAGCACGACAGCCGTGAAGGAGAAAGTGGGAGTGGCACGATTTATGTGTAACCAAGAGTACTAAAGTACGGTATAGTTACTCACATGCGAGCAAAGAAACACCTCGGGCAGCATTTTTTGAAGAGCGAGAAGGCGTTGGTGCAGATTCGCGACGCTTCAGAAGTAAATGCCGAGGATATTATTTTGGAAATCGGCCCGGGACTTGGCGTACTAACTGCTGATCTCATTCTTTTTGCTGGTAAGGTCGTTGCAATTGAAAAGGATCGCGAACTCATTCCGCAGTTAGAGGAGAAATTCAAAGTGGCGATCGAGAAGAATCGTTTGGAAATTCTGGAAGAAGATGTGCTCGATTTTGATCCGAATGTTATGGGCTTTTACAAAGATTTCACGTACAAAGTCGTTGCAAACATTCCGTATTATATTACCGGCGCGATTTTAGAGAAATTTTTGAGCGCGCAAACACAACCCGAGAGCATGACGCTGCTTATTCAAAAGGAGGTTGCGGAACGCATTGTTGCAAGAGACAGGAAACCCCTCGGCTCCGCTCAGGGTAAAGAAAGCATCCTGTCGCTTTCGGTCAAAGCATACGGGAAACCGCGCATCATCGCCAAAGTTCCCGCTGGTGCATTCACGCCACCACCGAAAGTTGACTCTGCAATTCTCCACATCGATGATATTTCGCGCGACTTTTTTACGGACGTTGATGAGCGGCTTTTTTTCAACCTTATCAAAGCGACGTTTGCAGGAAAGCGCAAACAAATCGGCGGGACCCTTTCAAAATTCCTCGGCGACAAGGAGCGTGCCCTTCTAGTCCTCAAGAAGGCAAAGATCGCATCAACCACTCGCCCAGAAGCTCTAGCACTCCCGAGCTGGAAACGGCTCGCGCAGGCCATCAAAAACGCCAAAGAAAGTGTACAATAGAGCTATTCCATGCATTCCTCTTCATTTCGACCAAGCAAGCAGTTTCTTATCCGTGGCGGTAGTGCCATCGCTATCGTTGCGCTCATACTCATAGTACAGACCAATTGGTTCAAAAAGCTCTTTCACCGCACCCCACCCACGGCTGCTATCACCAAAGACATGTCCGTAGGGGACATCGTGAACAAAGATTCCAACGGCAACGGCATTCCCGACTGGCAAGAGCGTCTGTGGGGACTCGATCCGACAGTGGTGTATACCAATGGTGTTCCGAATAAACAAATCATTGAAGACAAGCAAAAAGCGCTCGGCATCAGCAGTGACGACACCCAAAACCTCAGCGAGACCGACAGCATTTCCCGTCAACTTTTTGCCATCACTACTGCTCTCGGGCAATCAGACACCATCGACGCGACAACACTCCAACAAGTAGCAGGAAGTCTTGGTTCCTCTATCAATCTTCCTCAGGTAGCTGATCGCTACTTTCTCAAAGAGATAAAAACGGTTTCTACGACAACTCGCTCGCTCAAAACTTACTACGCAAACATGTCAAAAATCGTGAGCAAGTACAACACCGACACTGCAGATATCGGCACGGTTATCGATGCACTCCAGACAGGGGACACGAGCGGCATCCCTGCGCTCGCCCAAAGCGCTACCTTGTACAACCAATTTGCCCACGACATGACGACCATTGCAGTGCCCATCGGGGTCGCCCAATATCACCTCGCCATCATGAATAGCTTCGCTGGCATCGCACAATCTTTCACGTACCTCCAGCAAATTGATGACAACAGCATCCAGAGCTTGGTAGGGGTCGCCATTTACAAAGGATATGCTGACAAACTTCAAAAAGCGCTCGACAACATGGATGATTATTTGACTCGGTACGGTATACTGAACTCGTAACTATAGTATGCGTACGTACCTCATTACTACTCTCATTATTATGTGTGGCTTGTCAGGTTTTTCTGTTGCCTTTGCACAACAATACGTGCCGAGTATTCCAACCACATCAAACACTCCAGCACTCACCGGCACCACTACGCTTACGGGAACACCTGTCACTCCTACTCCTCCCAATCCCAGCGATTACACAGTCTGTGCCAATGGTTCGATCGTCGGACCAAACCAAAATTGTCCTAACACCGCCGCGACCAATCAAGTCTTGAGCCGGTTCAACCCTGGTATTACCACCACCACCAACGGCAACAATACGTTTGGGGGGCTAACCTTCAGCGGCGTGGGCGGTGCGGTATTGAGCTGCGCCAACATAGGTCAAAGCATCGTGTCCGGAGTTTCAGACCTTTTTAAGAGCGCGGAGCAACAAAAAAGTAGTGCGTTTTCAAACACACTCGGCCAAGCAGCAACAACGGTAGTGGGCACCACCGAGGAGCAGCCAGTCACTGACAAAAAAGCGCTCGCTGAACTCCAAAAAGAAACTCAGCGCGAAAATTGTCTCAACGGCATCGCCTACCAAGTCGCCAAAAATGCACTCCAACAAATCTCAACCCAAACACTCAACTGGGTCACGACCGGACTCAACGGTAATCCTTTTTATGTCCGCGACATCAATTCCTATCTCACCAACATACAAAATCAGCAAATAGCGCAGTTTTTGGGTACCGTCGGTACTAGCGACCCTATCTTTGGCAACGCTTTGCGTTCAACGATTACCCAACTCGTCACTGGCTATGACGACGGGAGGATCAATGTCGCAATGAACACCCCGCAAGCAATCGCATATCAAAATTTCCAAAACGACTTCACCCAAGGCGGCTGGCCAGCATTCCTCGACCCCGCGAACAACCCGCTTGGCGCACTCTTCAAAGCGACCGACTCGCTCGGCAACACCGTTGGTACCGCACAACAAAATGTCAAAGACCAACTCCAAGCGGGCAACGGCTTCCTCGATATGCAAAAGTGCGTGGAGTATGCCCCCGCGTCATCGAACTCCTCATCGACAAGTGCTATCAACCCGCTTGGCGCCTACGCAAGTCTCTGTGCCACTATCACTCCCGCCAACCAAGCGTATTGCAAGACACACAGCGGGGAAGTCGCTGCCGGAGCACAGCAACAGCAATGCATCAAATACGAGACGGTGACTCCGGGGTCTATCATTGCTGCCCAGACTGCCGCTATCACTACTTCTCCTATTCGACAAGCAGAGGAAGCCGACAAGATAAATGAAGTGCTCGGATCGTTCTTTGACGGGCTGGTGAACCGCCTCTTTTCGACAGGGCTTGCAAGTCTCGCGGGGACGCTCACTTCGGGAACCACGGGGACAAACACTGTTCTCGATGCGAATGGCAATCCGATCTCCAATGACACCACTTCAGTGCAAGACGCGTTTGGGTACCAACCGGCGAACGGAGGATTTTACGGAGAGTTTGACATCAGCCGTCCACAACAGCTGCGCGCGGTCCTCAAGACTCAGATGAATTTCCTCAACCGCGTCGAAGATACTCAGGTTGCCATGAGCACCGTCGTTCCGACGCTCGGAGAGCTCGATTATTGCTTCCCCGGACCAAACCCCACGTGGCAAGTAGGCACTGACTACAACTTCCAACTCTTCGATGCGGCACTCCAAGGCAAACAACCAAACAAGACACTCGGCAATGTGGTTTCAGAATTAAGTACCGCTGGCCTTGCTGTCCCGGGCTATGGCGCCGTCATCGCGGCAGTCGGCAACGTGGTAGGCCAGATCATCAACATCGCCGGCGGCGATACCCCCAAGTCGCTAACCACGCACAACTTGCAACTCTTTGACAAGGTGACCAACGGCGCCCGGCAGGTAGGTGATTACAATATTGAGCGGAGCGACAATATAGATCTCTTGAGTTTCCTTGAGCGCAATTACAACACCGTCATGCAGCAATACCAAACGAAGTTTGATCCCACAACCCTCACCGACGCGTTCATCGCCACTGATCCCGCCGATGCTGCTGATATCAGAGGCAAAGTTGCCGACATTATCGACGAAACAGGAAACCTCGTCTATGATAATCAACTCATCAGCCAGTACAGCCAGCAGCAAACGCAGTACATCTCTGACACCGAAGACGCTATCCAACAACTCTCTGCCATCAACGACCAAGTGGAAGGTATCGTGGCGCAAGCAAAAGCGCGCTACATCAAACAAATGAGTGACGCAGGCACCCCAGTAAATGTCGATCGGGTCATTGATCCGACCACAGGGAAACCGGGTGAGCTGTGCATTGACCAAGCCTACGATGTCAACACCGACCAAATCAAAGCCGATCCACGAGTAACGACCGATACCGACAGTGCGACTGCGCAACTTGTACAACAATCCAAAGACGCGGCTGCTTATTTCTATAGTCACCTATAGCTTATGACGAAACGCAAAAAAATCATTTCCATACTTATCTTTCTCATCATCGTCGCGGCGTTTGTCTTTGGCGTGTACTGGCTCGTCTCGAGGCGACAAGCGGCAAAGACCGGCACTGCTCCTGCATCGTTTCGACAGTTTTTAGGTTTTGCAACAACTCCCACTCTTTCTTCCGAAGACCAAGGGTTGCTTTCATCACAATTTACTTCTTCTCCGTCTTCCTCCGGCGCAAGCGGCACCCAACAAGGGGGCTCCTCCATCCCTACCGCTACGAGCCAGTTTACCAACGACATCGTAACCCCCACGAACACTCCACTGATAGGAGTCAACGGGGGTGAAAATTCTGGGAATTCTTCCACTGCCTCTTCGACAGGTGCCACCGGCGCACCCGTCGCCGCAGAGGGAAGCTCGGGCAGTGGATGTACCGATGCCGATGTCAACATTACCTTCACTCCTGACGAACTCGCCCAACTGCAAGCCCTACAGGATCGTTTTTATACCGTTGCACAGACGCTCCACACCGACGCCGATGTCGCGACCGAAGAAGCAAACTATGACGCTTTCACTATAAAGCAACAAAACCTCGATCAGTTGTTGAGCTTCTGCAAAGCAGCTACCAAAAATTTCACTGACCCCGCCTATACCAACAAGGTCCCCACGCCGTTTTGGTATGACCCCAGCGATATTCGCCAGAGCGGCAATCCTCCTGTCAGCATCTCAGGCGGAAACCTCTTTAATCAAGGCGATGCTGTCCAAAATGCCGCCACCGATGTTCCTCTCGGCTACCTGGGTCAACCAGGACAAATCGGAGGGTCTACTGCGAGTGTGTATGATAGCGGCGCAATAGCAAATGCGCTCCGCAGCATCGAGCAGGTGCTCCGCCTCAATCTGTGGTAAAACAAAGTACCTGCGTGATACACTACCGAGGTGAAAGCTCCCTCTTTTCGACGCATCGTGCGCGGTAAAAAATATATGGGAAAGCGTATTTTGAAGGTTGGACTTTTGTCCATGGCGATGCTATGCGTCTTTATGGGAAGTCTACTCCCCGTGTTGGCACAAAATTCATCTAGTTTGTATCCTGATTACGAAACTCTCTTTTCTGGAACCGATCCTTCACCATCACTTAGTGTCTACACTCTTTTTAAACAGGGAACAACTACTCCTGATCTAAAATTCAACTTTCAGGCAAGTTTTAATATCAATGCCAACAGCCCAGTAAGCGTCTCTGATCAAAAACAGGCAGCGTGGGATCACATCGTAGATTCGGCTAATAGCGACTACCTTTTCGTTATTCGAATTTGTGATGCTTCCGATACTACTGAAACAAAATGTCTTTTTTCAAAAATCCCGTACGGGTTAAAACAGGGGCAATATACTTCAGGAGTATCCCCAGATAATAAAAATCTGGCCGATGAAATCTATCATTACTACAAGACTACCGGTGCTTCAACCGACGCTGCCCAGGTTGATAAATTCAGTGTTTTATTTCCGATCACCGAAGTTGCTCCACTATCAACAACTCCGGGGGGCGGGCTCGGCGCATCCGTTCCAATTAGTCAACTAGTCGTCATTGGTGATCAAACGCAGTACCGAGCAGACGCATGGTACTGTGCACAATCGTACAAGAGTGAGGCACTTCCCGGCGCTGATGATTTGAATGATTCAAACCATCGTCAGTTCAATGATCTTTGCGGAAACAACCGACCCTATTTTAAGATTGCGACTTCAAGCATCATCTCAATACCGCAAACCGCCACAGAAGCTGAGGCACAAACTCCTGCCACCATTGCTCAGGTAGACACAACTCCTGCCATCAGCACCATACCTGATTGTGGAATATTTAACGGATCAGTAATGGGGTGTGTGGCGCAAATTGTTTATTACCTTATCTATCGTCCCGTTGCATGGTTCGCGGGGCTCCTTGGAGAACTCTTTGATTTCTTCTTAGGCTATTCATTGAGTGATGCATCATACAGAGCAGCGTTTGCGGTGCGTGGATGGCAGATCGTGCGTGACATCTCGAATGTATTTTTTATCATCATACTTGTGTGGGTGGGACTCTCGACAGTGTTTAGTACCAAGACGAGTCTCAAAAAAGTCATCCCCAACCTCATCATCAATGCCCTCATCATCAACTTCAGCCTCTTCGCGACGCGTGTGGTGATCGATATTTCCAATGTGATTGCACGCGTGTTTTACAATTCGATCGTCGTCTGTGAGGGTACCTGCCAAAAGATGAATGGGGTGGTGACCAATCCAGCACCTGGTATCGTTGGGTTCACTCCTCTTTCTGAAAAAATTATGTCTGGTTTCAATCCCCAGCGCATATTCAGTAGCCAAGTACTCGACCAGACTACCGCAATCCCCAATAGCGGTACCGGAACACAACAACAAAAAGCACTCAGCACCAGCAGTAGTGATTACGCAGGATATTTCACTGTGGTGAGTCTCATCGCCGCATTTATCGTTTTTGCGATCGGCATGATGTTTTGGAAGACAGCATTCTTTTTCCTTGGGCGGGTGATAGGACTCTATGTTGCGATGATATTTTCTCCATTCGCCTTCCTCACCCGTGGCAATATGCCGCTCGTGAGCGGGATCAAAGAACTCTCGTATGACAACTGGCTCAAGGATTTGACCAGCTACGCGATGCTTGCCCCTATATTTGTTTTCTTTCTCTATATTATTTATTCGGTGATCGAATCAGGCTTCATAACCGTTTTCACAAACTCACAAGGCTCGAGCTTCTTTCAGACAGTGCTTTTCATCGCGATCCCCATGCTCATTATTTACTTCATGGTCAAACAAGGAGTTGATATTGCAAAAACATACGCAGGGAAAATTGGGGAATTAGTACAAAATAGTGCAAATAAAGTTGCTGGATATGCAGGAGGAGTCGCGCTCGGAGGCACTGCACTTATTGGAGGAAGGGTGTTGGGAGGCGCAGCGACCGCACTTAACAATTCAAGTATCGGTGCAAAGATTCGAGATGCTGCACCCAATAGTTGGTTTGCAAGAAAGGCACTTCAAGGATTAGATAAGGCGAAATCTGGCTCATACGATTTCCGTCAAACAAATATAGGAAAAGGGTTGTTTAAAAATATGGGACTGGATACTAATCAAAAAGGACTCGACTTACTCAAAGGCGTAGGACTAGGATTGAGTACTTCGCAACGAAAAGGTGGATTCGAATCGGATGTAAAACGCAGAAAAGAAGCCAACGAAAGGCATGCGAAAAGAATGGAAGAAAAAGATGAGAATGTCAAAAGATATAATGATCGGCAAAAAGAAAAATATGACAATAAAATTGGAGAAATAATAAATGAATCAATTGCAAAAAGGGCAGGTATCAATATATTTGAAGTAGCAAAGATGCAACAAACAAACAATGCTGCCTATCAAGAAGAGGTTGCAAAAAGCCGTCGAGACGCGGAAGTTACTGCACAAATAGCAAAAGTTGCTAAACCGACTGAAATGAAATCTGCAAAAGATCTCAACAGGGACCGGAAGGAGCGCTATGTAAAAAATCTCCAAGAAGGCGAACTTCTCGGAAAAGTACCGTTGATTGGCGACATTCTTGGTGCTGGAGTGCGCGAGACTGGGGACAAGCAAGCCGCAGCAAGCATTACCAAAGATGTTAAAAAAGCGGATTCAGAAATCGAGAAAAAGACAAAGACGGAAAATCTTGTCAAAGATTTCACTGCAAAACTCTCTCAAGCAGAAGAAGAACTCAAAAAGACAACGAATAATTTCAACGAGTTTTTGAAAACTGAAGCAGCAAAACCAGAAAATCAAGCGGATTTTGCCGGCAAGGATATCACCAAACTAACCGAGGAAGAACAAAGAGATCTTGTCGAACGATATGAACTTTCAATGTCAGGAAATATTGCAATTGCTCAAGCTTCGTATGATCAGGCAGTTAAAGATTTCATAAAAGATCAAACCGACGAAGATAGTAAGGCATTGGTTATAGCTAAGAAAAAAGATCTTGAAAAAACAAAACGAGATGCTGAAAAAGGCACCCGACTGATGAATCAGAAAAACAAAAATGCCGAATCGGTTACTAGAAT